>CAYUHX010000008.1:0-45213 GCA_964444705.1 uncultured Gammaproteobacteria bacterium
TGTGTCAATGAGGCTCATGTGGATATCTACGTATTTTTTATTATCGAGATGCTTAACTACTTTTTCGAAGAGAGAAGTATGATGAGCGGCCATTTCGGCTAAAATTTTTCGATCAAGCAAAATATTTTGCTTCTTGAGAGCTCCCACCAACTCGCTGTAAGACAAACCAAGTTTTCTAACAGCTGCGTTGATACGAATTTGCCATGTCGCACGAGCGATTCTTTTTTTGGTGCGGCGTGAAGCAAAGGCGTGTTGGCCGGCTTTCATTTTGGCTGTTTTAGCCAGTTTAATCTTTGATTTTCGTCCCCATTTAAAGCCTTTGGTGTGTTCGGTAATGCCTTGGCGTCGTTTGATTCGTTTGACGCCACCTTTAACTCTGGTCATAGTGGTAATAATTAGAAAAAAAGTAATCGCGTTTCAAAGTGCAGTCGATTGCACCAGGAATTGATTTAGTTGGGCAAAAGAGCTTCCATCACGCGATGGAGAGTGGGGCTGGTAATAACATCTGATTTTTTGTTTCGACCTACTTTTCCTGGTTCGCGGGAGTTGAAATGATTCTGTCCGGCGGTGCGGCGTTCAACTTTGCCTGTGCGTGTGACGCGGTAGCGTTTGGCAGTGGCTTTGTGTGTTTTTAGTTTTGCCATATGGGTATACAAATCCATTTTAGAATTTAGAACCTAGAATGGAGACTTTCTCACATCACAGGTTTCAAATTCTAGGAGTTACTTTATGCTTTGGCAATGATGGTCGTTATTTTGTTGCCTTGACGTTCAATTTCTTGCTCAAAGCGAATTTTTTCTTGTTCACCGACCGCAGTCACAAATTTTTTGATGAGGTCAACTGCCAAAGGACCATGTTGCATTTCTCGACCACGCAAAGTGACTTCAATTTTAACCTTGTCACCATTGTTGAGGAATTTTAAGGTTTGAACTTTTCTAATATCTGAATCATGAGCGCCAATACGAAGAGAAAGACGAATGCCTTTTATTTCTACAATGTGTTGATGAGCTTTGCGAAGACGAATTTCTTTTTCTTTTTGGTAACGAAATTGTCCGAAATCCATAATTCGGGCTACTGGCGGATCAGTTTTAGGATTTATCTCAACCACATCAAGTTCTTGTTCGCGTGCCAGGCGGATAGCTTCGCCGGTGTTCATTACACCAAGATTGCCTCCATCGCTTCCGAGCAACAAAATACGAGGTTGAGTAATACCCTCATTGAAATGGTAGTTAAATTTTGCGGGCTGTTCTTTTTTGCTACGCCGAGAAATACGCATAAATATAGTTCCTAGCTTGAAGTTTTTATTTTTAGTATCCAGTCATAAATACTGGGTACTTGGAATTTTTAAAAAATGTGGAAGTGACGAGAGTTGAACTCGTGTCCAAGAATCTTAAAGCCATCCGTTCTACATACATAGTTCTCTTGGTATGGTCTCTTGATGGTAAAAAAGAGAACGAAAACCATCAGGGTAAGTGAGTAGAAATTTCGGCTTTCAACTTACTCACAGAAGTCTAAAGCCTACGCGTCGTGGTTTACACCGTATCCAAGCTACGAAGTCTTGCCTGGGCGATGGGCGATGGGTTTTAGGCCATTGCCGGAGCAGTTACTGAGAAACCGCCAAAGAAGGCAGCAACTTTCTCAGTCACCTTGTTGAATAAGTTGGCACTTATAGATTTGTTGTCGCAGTTTAACGAGAACGACAACCTCCTCGGTATGCACAAATGACCACAAGTTCCTGTCGAAACCCAGCACTCCCTATATATTTTTTCAGTCTTTGGATTTTTCTCCAGGGTTATATCTTTAATTGAGAGAGAAATCTAAAGGCTGAAAAGGTGTGGCGGCAAGAATTTTTTGTCTAAAACGAAAGCATTTTTCGGGTTGAGGCAACCTCACGGTCGAGGTCGCGTTTTTTAAGAGCGTCACGCTTGTCGTACTGGTGCTTTCCGCGCACTAAAGCGATTTGGACTTTAATCCAATGGCCGTTAGTATATACTTTCAAAGGAACAATTGTCAAGCCTTTTTCAAAGAATTTGGCCTGAAGATAGCGTTGTTCTTTACGGTGGAGCAGAAGAGCGCGAGGGCGGGTAGGATTGTATGTTTCGGTTGACCCCATGTAGGGATAGGGGGGTATATGGGCGTTAGTGAGGTATGCACAGGATTTTTGGAAGGTGATGAAAGCTTCTTTAAGCGCAATGTGCTTTGCTCTGATTGATTTAACTTCATTTCCATCTAATACCAAACCAGCCTCAAATTTTTCGAGAATTTCATATTCAAAAAAGGCTCGTTTGTTTTCGGCAAGTTCTTGCATGTTAATGTAACAATTTGAGTACTTTTGCAGTATACCACAGCCTTTTGATATTCAAAAAGAGTAATAGCCTCTTTTCCTTGAGGGATTGGTGCGCTATACTGTGTGCATGAATACAAAATCTATCAAAAAACTTTCTTTTCACCCTAAATTTGGCGCGGTGGTTGATTTTATAGGGGCGTTGGCCTTGCTTTTTTTCTTTCGTTTTGTGGATAGTTGGCCGTGGTTAGTGCTTTGGTGTGGGCTCAGAATCGGTCTTTGGATTTTTCTGGTGCGAGTGGTGTATTACGGAGGAGTGAAGCGAATATCGCATTTTTTTTCGCTGATTTTTTTTCTGCTTGGGAGTACTTTTTTGTATGTATTTAATGAGTGGCGCACGGGCTGGTATCTTTTATCGGGAGTATATCTTTTGTTGCCAGCATTTTCTTTTTGGCTTTTGCCACCCAAAAGCAGTGTGCTTACTTTTGAGTTAAAGCCCGAGCGACGAGTGCAGCTTTTACTTACTTTTTTTGGCTTGGCCGGAGTGTGGAGCGGTATTGGTGCGATTATTTTGTTTAATGTTTTTAGTGCCAATATTTTTTGGTGGGCGTGGTTGCTCGTGCCTGCATTGTTTACGACTGTTGCGAGTGGGTGGTGGTGGAGAGAATATGAGGTACCCATGAGTAGTCGTTTGTGGTGGTGGGTGGTTGCAATTTTCTTTTTAGCAAATGAATTTGGTTGGATTTTTATTAAACTGCCCAGCGCCTTTTTAGTATTAGGAGCGCTGATGTCGTGGTGGTGGTATGTGGTGTGGCTCATGGGTCGGTTTCATTTATCAGCCGAGGGAATTGATTGGCACAGACAGCGTTGGTTTTTAGCAGGTAATATGCTATTATTAGGTGCGCTTTTGGTTTTTGTCATACGTTGGCATTAGTCGAGGGTGAAAGCAGTAAAGGGGGTGCTGGTCGTTTTAATTGAAATTAAGCCTCTTTTTGTATGTTTCCTCCGCATTTACCCCCACCAAGCTCAAGTCTGCGCCTGCACCGGTTTAGTAAGCGATTTATTTTTTGTCTGACAATTCTTTTTTTAGGCGTTATTGCGGGGGGGAGTGGTGCGGCCATGATGCTCGGTTGGATTTGGCCAGTAGTGGGAGTGGGAGAAATGGGGATAAATTCTTTTTCCCGTCCAACTATTCATTCTCCGGTTGATGAAACTATACGAAAAGAAACACTAGATAAAATGGTGACTGTCTATCGTGCTCCCACAATGGTAGGCGAGGTTTCTTTGCTTAATCCAGCTGATCGATTAGGTGAAGCAGTGGCGCTTAGCTCTGAAGGTTGGTTTGTGATGCATGCCAAAGAAGGTGATGATGCGAATAATAAAAATTTACGCGTCGTGACTCCAAGCGGAGTTATATACTTGGTCGAGAAGGTTTTTTTTGATCGTTATGGTGGTTTTCTATATTTTAAAATTTCTGGCCTCATGCAAGGTGTACATTTATTTAAACCAGTTGAGTTTGCTCAGAACACCGAGATTGGCGATGATTTTTTTTGGGTGAGAGATGATTCTTGGCTTCCTGCCACGGTTGAACGAATCCGCCCATTTTCTGAATTAGATGAACATTTAGACAGTATCTCTCCGCACATCTATTTTTCGAATCGAACCAATGGTCCTTCTTTCGACGGCCTTGCAATGAATGCGAGCGGCAAATTGGTTGGTTTTTTTACTTCCGACGGCGAGCTTATTCCTGCCACTCGTTTCATTCAATCTGTTTCCACTGTTTTAAGTCAAGGTGTGGTAAACTATCGTTCGCTTGGTGTGATGGGGTGGTATAGTGCTGAAACACCCTTTTGGACCGAAAATTCTAATCCGAATGGTTTTTTGGTAACTAAAGTATTGGCAAAAAACAGTGTCTTAAAGCGGGGAGATGTGTTGGTAGAGGTTAATGGTGACGTTGCTGATTTTGATCATGTATGGTACCATTTGAACCATGGTAATGAGTTGAATGTAAAGATATTACGTAATAAAAAACTGCTTCAATTTCTTGTTCCCATTATAGATCTAAAAATGTAATTATTTTAAGACTTACGTGTTTGGCGCATTTCGGCGTTGTCGCTGTATATCTGAATACAGCGACTAAGGATCCTTCCATACTCGCTGTGGTTGGTTCGGAAGTGAATTCCCGATGTCGGGAAATTCAGCTGCCGTCTTGAACTGCATCAAAACGTTTAAGTCCTATATTTTTTTCTATGTTTTCGCCATTCATCAAGCATTTTCATTTGTTAGTGCTCTGGGGGGTGATGTGTGCGGTTGTGGCTGGGGGAGTGAGTCTTTTTTTTCCACGATCGTATAGTGCAGAAAGTCAGGTGCTTATTATTTCACGCGATCGCACCGGCGTTGACCCCTATACGCAAGCTAAATCAGCTGAGCGCACGGGTGGCAACTTGGCCCAGGTGATGCAAACCACTGATTTTTATTCTAAAGTAGTTGAAGCAGTGCCTGGAGCCTTTAATGACGAGGTGTGGCAGAAACTCTCTGATCGAGATCGTCGAAAAAAATGGAAAAAAGATGTGGTAGGGGAAAGTGTTTTTGGTAGTAGTTTACTTAAAATTACCACTTTTTCTGAAACACCAGCTGCCGCTGCTGCGCTTTCTAAAGCAATTACCGATACTTTGGTAACCCGTGGTTGGGAATACGTAGGCGGAGATGTTATTATCAAACAAGTAGACACGCCATTGGTTTCAAGTTTCCCTAAAAGACCAAATTTTGTGCTTAATTTTTTGGTGGGAGGTCTCGTTGGGGTGATGATTTCTGGTTTATGGATATTTCGTTATCGTAGTCATCGAGTTTTTGGTAAAATGTAGCTCTAAAACCCTTAAAGATATAATTTTCTAAAAAACCGCTTTTTATAGCGGTTTTTTAATATGCAGCCATATTTTAATTTGTCTTATTTTAGCAAAATTGTTACCCTGGTTGATATTGACAAAACCTCAAAAACGTGCTATAATCAATCGTTAAGCTAAAAAAGTAAAGAATAGCAAAGAAGCTTAACACCTGCTCTTTACAATTGATTCTGATCTAGATAAGAAAAAAAGGCTTGCTTTTGCCAAAGGCACGTTCGGGTTGAGCACTAGGTTCACAGGAAACTGCGATTCGAGTGCAAAACCCGAACAACAACCTCTGGAAAAGAAAAAGAAGGCGGCCACTCAGTGGCCGATGTGAAGATCATGACCATCAGCAGCAAGCTCGCTCTGTCCATCCTCGCTCTGTCCATCCTCGCCGGCGCCAACAACGCCGAGGCCGCCAAGCGGTCCCGGCAGCACCGCGTCACCGTCCGTCAGGTCCCCGACATGGCCTCTACCGCCAGGCCGACTCTGGTGTTCGCTCAGCTCAAGCCCGAGGTCCTGACCAATGTCCAGGCCCTCTCGCCGAGTGGCGCGGACATCTACGGCCAGGACAGCACCTGCCCCGCCGGGAAGTACCCGGGCGTGGGCCGGCCCACCAACGAGTGGACCGGTGAGCGTTGGGCCCCGGCCGAGGCCATTGAAAGTCAGCTCGAGCGGGTCTACGAGACCTGCGAGCGCTTGGCGCCTGGCGCCCGGAAGTGCGTCTTGGTGCCCATCGGCATCCAGTACGCCGGGCTGGGACTCTGCGTCGACAGCTCTGACGTCTACGTGACGCAGGGCCAGCTCGACCAGGTGGTCAGCCGGGTAGTGCGAGTGGAGATCAAGGTTGACTTGCTCGCGCAGTGCACCAACGTGTGTGCTGCGCAGGGCAAGCTTTGCCTGACCCCTGCCGCCACCTCGGGCGGCGAGCACACCTGCAAGGATGTGGCCCCGCCCGCCCCCCCGGCGCCTCCCGCGCCGGTCGTGGCCCCGCCTGTCGCGCCTCCGGCCTCCTCCGCCCCGGTGGTCGCTCAGCCCACCCCCACCAAGCCCGAGCCGTCCCACGTCGACGGTGGGCTCGGCGCTGGGGTGTTCTACAACAACCTCGGTGGCGCCACCCCCACGGTGCGCGTCTACCTCGGTTGGCGGCCCACGGGGAACCTCTGGATCCGCGCCAACCTCGGCGTGGGTTTGGCGGATCTCAACCTCCAGAGCCGCGGCCTCTCGGTTTCCGGTGACGGATCCGTGCTCTTCATGGGCCGGATCAAGAACCGGGTCGAGCTCGGCGCTGGTGCTTGCGGCTTCTCCGAGGGCGCCTCGGCCAACCGCGGTTGGGCTGGCGGCGTCTGCGCCGGCGTCAACGTCCGCATCGCCGGCGGCCTCTGGCTCAACACCTCTGGTGGAGTCGGTGGCGGACGCTTCTTCCTGGAGCCCACCCGCTGGGGCCTGGTCCCCATGGGCACCGCCGACCTCGGCTGGCGCTGGGGCGGCCGCAAGTAGCAATCTAGATCGGGATCATGTCGTGGACTATGGCGCGTGTTAAACGCGGCGTGGTCCCGATCTTTCAGGGGGAGTGAGAACTAGCAATTTCTGCATCTCTCCACCTGTCCTCTGCTGAAAATAGCTTCATTTTCGGCACAGATCCAGGTGCAATAAATTTGGCTAAGAATAAGCCTCTCGGGGCTTGACAAAACCACTAAAACGTGCTATAATGCACTGTTATAAAGTAAGAGTTTGGAAGGCAAAGGAAGGTTAGCCAAAACCATCCTATACCTTTCAAAAGGTATAAAAATCGCTCATTACAACTAAATCCTTAGAACAACTACAAAAGCGAATGCTTTTCATGGTGTAAAGTCCTCGTTTGGGGTATCAATTAAGTGCCATTGTGAAATGGTATTGAATAGGTATCCTGAACGAACGAGACACAAAAAAGCTCCCCACTTCGGTGGGAGAAACGGACATAGCCATGAAGACCACCAGCAGCATCGCGTCCCTCGTCCTCGGCTCCGCCCTCCTCTTCGCCAGCGCCTGCGGCATGGAGGCCCCCCCCGCCACCCAGGCGGACGGCGGGACCTCCGACATGACCCCCGTTGGTGCCTGCAAGGCCGGTCAGGTTTCCTGCATCGGCTTCCACGGCCTCTGCGCCGACAAGGCCGAGCTGTGCCCCGCGCAGCCGGCCTGCAAGGCCGGACAGACCCTCTGCCCCGGCTATCCCGGCCTCTGCGCCGATCCGGGCAAGTGCCCCGCCCCGCCCAAGGCGGACGGCGGCACGCCCCCGGCCGAGTGCAGCACCGACGCGGACTGCGCCGGCAAGGGCCCAACCTGGGCCTGCGTCGCTGGCGGCGTCTGCGCCCAGCGCACGAACCCCTGCCTCGCGGCCGGGGCCTGCGCCGCGGGCCAGGTCTGCACCCCGGCGGCGGATTGGAAGTCCAAGTCCTGCTCCAACCCGCCCCCGCCGGCCAACGCCTGCCCGGCCGTCGGGTACTACAAGGTGACCGTCAGCGTCATCTTGGCGTCCGATGCCAAGTTGGTGGGGCTGGACGGTTACCCCTTCCGGAAGAACGACTTCACCTACCCCGGCCTGGCCTACCCCGGCCTCGATGGAGTCTGGGGCCGAACCTGGGAGCAGCTGCCGAGCTATGATGCCGGCGGCAACTTCATCGGCGGCTGCGTCACCCCGACGTCCGCCACGAATAAGTATCGGAGCCTCAGCTGCACCACCTGCGTTCCGGTGGGCTGGAGCCTCCGCTACATGGGGAGCGTCGAGCGCGTGGGTGACGTGACCAAGTACCTCTTCTACACCGGCATGCCGGCGGAGGGGGAGGTCGGGGCCACCATCGTCGAGACCGTGGACGGCAAGCCGGTCACCGATCCCAACGTCGAATCGGGGAATCCCCCCAACGGCGCGGGTCAGGTGAACCGCCAGGTGGGGCTCAAGTAGCCCTGACCTGCCCCACGGCGCGGTAGTTGTTTCGACGGAAAAGCGTGCCAGAAAGAAGGCGACGGGTCGTAAGATCTGAAGCCTAGCAGCTGGCGCGTGTGCACCGCGACGGAAGTGAGCCCCACCTTGGGACTCCGACCGCCGCGGCTGTGCTCTTATGAGATTAAGTGTAAAGACTTGATGCCAGAAGAGATCACATCACCCCCGAGTAAAATCGGGGGTGATGTGTTTTTATAGGAAGTGACATTTTTTTGTGATATAGTAGAATTCAATAGTGAATGATTTTTTGTTTTTATTTTCATGGTTTCTTTATTTTCAGAGTCTCAGCGTGCTCGTGAAAAACGGGTGTATTATGGAGGAATTTTTCTTTTAGTTCTTTCTGTTGTTTTGTTTGCTTTGCCTCCAAGCCTTTTTGAAAAATTGGGAATCCTGTTTGCGGGGGTTGTTTTATGGATAGTTTTTTTGTTAAACATTGAATGGGGGGTATACGCGCTCGCTGCCACTACTTTTTTTAGTGGGTGGTATGTGTATTTAAGTACCTATTCGTGGTTTCAAAATAATGCTTTTTTATCATCACTCAGTGCACCTTTAGCCGATTTTGTTGCTACTGTACTTTTAATTAGTCTGAGTGTGGCAGTGCTGTGTGACATTATTAAAATACCTTTTAACAAACTTAAAAAGCTTAAACCGATCATTTATTTGTACGGCTTTTTTATTGCGGTAGCCACCATTGCTGCATATTTGGCCGTGGCGCGTCATATTGGTCCAGCGTATAAATATCTGATTCGGTCGATGGTATTTGTTTTTCCGGCGTTTGTACTCTCGCCAGTGATATTGCTTCCATCACGTCAGCGGATTGAGGGGGTGCTAAAACTGTGGTGTTGGTTGGGAGTGGTGGTAAGTGTGTTTGGTTTGTCGTCGCTTATTTTTGCTCCGCAAAGTGGTTGGTTGCGAGTGCGACCATATGCGGTGGTAGGGCAATTTGCTCCGTTTGGGTATAATCATAATTTAATTGCCGAAGTGCTGGTTGCTTTGATTCCGGCCGGGGCGTATTTGGCGTATAAAGCATTTAAAGAAAAAAAGGGTTCATTGCGGGCGTATCTGTGTGCGACCGGGATAATGATTTTTGTCACCCTGTTAACTTTGTCACGAGCGGGCTGGCTCGCACTGGCTACTGAAATGTTAGTGGCGGGTTATTTTTTTTGGCGAGAGTTTAAACATCATATAGAAAACAACAAAAATGTGATAATGGTTTTGCTCGCAGTGGCAGGAGCAGTTTTGTTTGTGTATATGGGAATATTTTTGAGATCGACGACGGTGTCTGATTCTAATTTGGCTCGATTACAAATGGCTGATATTATGTTTTTTTATGTCCGTGAGTCACCTTGGTGGGGGTATGGTCCGGGTATGCATATCACTATTTTTGAAAACACGCGGGCGTATTTGCTTGAGTATGGAGAGGTGCTTGATGCGCATGGTTTTATGCAAAAAATTCTTTTGGAGGAAGGAATTTTTGGTCTCGCAACGTTTTTAATTTTTATTGGGTACGTACTTTGGTTTTTGTGGAAACACATCCTTCATGCGAAGGAGGAACTAAAACCATTGCACGTGCTCGGGTTTGCCACGGTGGCGGCGATGCTTGTGTTTCAGCTTTTTAATACATCATATTTTACCGGGGTGTTGTGGTTGCCAATTGGGGTGAGTTTGGCGATTGCGCTACTTGATGAAAAAAATTATGAACACAGATAAGATTCATGTGGTACACATTATTCCGTCTTTGGGATTTGGTGGGGCTGAGAGGTGTGTGGTGGATATCATCAATCATAGTAGCGAAGAATTTCGTTATAGTATCATTGTTTTTTTTGACAAAATTCCTTTGGCTAAAGAAATAACTAAAAAAGATGTGACGATTAAAGTGGTGTCAAAAAAAGGCAAGCTGAGCTTACATCTTATCCGTGACATTCGAGAGGTGCTCCTTGAACTTCAGCCCGATGTGGTGCATACGCATATTTTTGGCGCTGACATGTGGGGCAGGATTGCTGCCAAAACTCTTGGTCTGCCGGTGATTACCACTGAACATAATATCAATGAGGTGCCGGGAGAGATGAGAAAAAAAATAAAGAAATGGTTTAAAAATTGGAGCGATCAGTATGCAGCATGTTCAAAAGCGGTAAAAAAATATGTGGTGAAGCGATATAATCCAGAACCGCCTATTGAAGTTGTTCCGTGCGGCATTGATTTTAAACGCTTTGCTTCTCTTAAGCCACTTTCCAGCACGCCAGGGATTATTCGTATCTTGATTTTAGGGCGTTTAACTGTCCAAAAAGGCCATCGGTATGCGTTAGAAGCGCTGGCTCAACTTAAAGAATTTAATTGGATGTGTGATGTGGTGGGGGATGGTGAGCTCTCGGCGAGCTTGAAGAAACAGACGGAGGTTTTAGGAATTTCTGAGAGAGTACAATTTATGCCTCCGACGCATGATGTGCCCGCTCTTTTGGAGACGCATGAAATGTTGCTTGTACCATCTTTGTGGGAGGGTTTAGGTATCGTGGTGATGGAAGCCATGGCAGCTGGACGAGTGGTGTTGGGGTCGCGAGTAGACGGAATTCCGGAAATGATCGAGGATCGAAAAACTGGTTTTTTGGCAATGCCTGGAGAGACACAAGATTGGGCGGCCAATTTAGAATGGAACTTTACTCATTTTAAAGAGGCGACAGAAGTTGCGGCAGCAGCTCGAGAGTATGCGCAAAATCATTTTGGTGTAGAGAAAATGGTTATGCAATATGAGCAACTGTATCGAAAAATTCTTTCTTAATAATTGGTTAGTATGGACTACTTATCTGGAGAATATTTAACCCATAATCCCACCTGGCATGCCGAAGATTCGGCTTGGAAAGGGGCGCAAATTTTGAAATTACTACGGAGGCATCAATTATCACTCCACACCGTTGCTGAGATAGGTTGTGGGGCGGGAGATATTTTGTGTTATTTGCAACGCCAACTGCAAGAAGAAGTAGATTTTTTCGGCTATGATATTTCGCCGCAGGCAATTGAACTTGCCAAGCCTAAAGAAAATCAGCACTTGCATTTTTTTAAAGAGGATATGCTGGTTAAGTCAACTTCGTTTGACTTGGTGCTGGCTGTTGATGTCTTTGAACATGTGGAAGACTATTTTGGGTTTTTGAGACAACTTAAAACAAAAAGCACGTATAGTGTATTTCATGTGCCGCTTGATTTATCTGCTCAGTCGGTGGTGCGCAAGGGTTGGCTGCTGAAAGCACGCCGTGATGTGGGTCATCTGCATTATTTTGTAAAAGATACGGCGCTTGCGACCATTCAAGATGCTGGTTTTACCGTGGTAGATTGGCAGTATACGGCCACCACGCTTGATTTGCCTGCTCGATCATTTTTATCATCTTTAGCTCGAATTCCTCGACGATTACTTTTTACACTTTGGCCCGATTTTACTGTTCGTCTTTTGGGTGGGTATTCTTTGCTGGTGCTCGCAAAGTCATCATAAAGTCTTAGTTTAATTTTTTGTGGCGAGAAGCATAAAACCAAGAATTTCCATCTTGTTTTGGGATGTTTGAAAACGATTGTTTAAATGTGACAAGGTGCGATCAAGATAGGTTTTGTGTACAACAGAGGTGGGGATTATTTGAATGTTATGCCAGCCGAAGGTGTGGAGTACATGTTCATATTCATAAGCCCTAAGGCGGTTAGGTGAGCCGGAAAATGCGCAGAGGTTGTAAAACCAATCACTGTGTCGGTAAATGCTTAAGGGGTCCATTTCTCTTAGCCAACGAGTGTGTGTTTGGAGGTCAACCTCAGCCACCAGTATGGTACCTGGCAGCACTGTGGCACTAAGCTCTTTAATCATGCGCTCGACATCGGGTATGTGTTCAAAGGCCGCTTGACTCACTACTAGGTTGATATTTTTTGGTTTAAAAATAGGCAGATTAAATGTCGGATCAACAAGATGATTTATTTTTTCTGGTTGGTGTGCCAGTGTTTTTTTTATTTGTTCTAGCCAGTAATGACGGTTTATTTTTTGTGGAGATTGCTTTTCTAATTCGTCAAAAAGAGCCTGGTAAAATTGTAGCGGTGTTGATTCAATAAGATGGTGTGCATCGAGTGCGTGGTAACTTTCGGCTCCCTTATGGAGGAGGGTAACGCCTATACCAAGATCAGCGCCGGGTCCAATTTCGAGAATGTTTTTATTACGAAAAGGATCTTCGTTTTTGGTGTATTCTTGTAGATAAGAAAGCCAATTTTCAATGACGTGTAGATCGTAGCTAACCGCTTTATTCGTGTGTTGAATTGAAAAAGGACGCGGAGTAGTATATCCTTTTAAGGAATGGCGTAGTTTGTTAAGTAGTAAAAAAAAAGTACTCCATAGCAGTAAAAAAAGCTGGGGTAAGGGCGGGGGGGATGACCTCTTGGCAAAACTCATATTTTCTGCTATACTAAGATGTTTAATAATGACTAAAAGGTAAGAGCGAAAGAGGCTTTTAAAACACGCTCTAAGTGTAGCATATCTCTAGTCCAGAGAAAATAATTTTTATAAGCAATGTATGAATTTTTGGCGAGTTAGCTTCCGGATAAGTCTTATTTGTGCCTTAATTTTGGGTCAATTTTTGCCTATTTTAGCGCACGCTCAAAATTTTCCTAAAAAAGCAAATTATTATATTCGTTGGGATTTAAACGAAGCACAAGTGAAAGAGTTGGCAAAATGGGATTTGCTTATTTTGGATATGGAAACTCAGGTTAACAGCCGTGAATTATTGAAAAAATTGCGCGTGCTCAACCCTTCGATATTGTTGTATGTGTATATTACCCCTCAAGACATTCGCACCGATGCAGCACAATCGCCAAGTGTGCTCAGGCGTAAATTGGCGAGCGGGATTGCAGAAGAATGGTATGTGACTAATCAGGATGGTAAAAAATTTAGTTCTTGGCCAGGAATGGTGATGCTTAATGTGGCAGATAATGCGCCAGCAGTAAATGGTGTCCGATATAATCAATATTTAGCCAAATTTGTAAACGACGAGCTCCTCTCAACAGGGCTTTGGGATGGTGTTTTTTTTGACAATGCCTGGGAAGGGGTAAGTTGGTTTGGTGGTAAAAATTTTGATTTGGATAAAGATGGGGTAAACGACAGTGATCCGGATAGTCATTGGATTAATGGTGCGAGATTTGTGTACGAAGAAACAAGGCGTCTTAATGGCGGAAAGTATTTGGTTATGGCAAATGGAGGTACCAAAGTGTATCGCAGTCAGTTAAATGGTTTGATGCTTGAAACATTTCCCAATTATGGTGGGTGGAAAGGAACTATGGATATTTATTCGGCGTATGAAAAAGAAAAGCAATTTTTTCCACAAACCATGGTGGTCAATCGAAATACACAAAATAATCTTGGAAGAAAAGACGATTATCGTTCTGTGCGGTATGGTTTGGCGAGCACTTTGTTAGGAAATGGTTATTTTTCTTTTGATTACGGTGACCAAGATCATTCTCAAACATGGTGGTATGATGAGTATAATGTTAATTTAGGCGATCCGATTGGCGAAGCGGTGTCGCTCCTTGGTAGTACAGCCAAATTTAATGAAAATGATGTCTGGCGACGAGAATATACGAATGGCGTTGCGGTGGTAAATCCAAGTAACGAGAGTAAAAATGTTGATTTAGGCTCTGATTACGAAAAAATTATTGGACAGCAAGATTCACGTATTAATAATGGGGTAATTACTGATCGTATTACTTTGCCAGCGAAAGATGGTATCGTGATGATGAAGACGCTCCAAAAAATTAAAAATGCCGTATTTGAGAATGGGGCGTTTATACGTTTTTTTGATTTCAAAGGCAACCGTTCGCGTAATGGACTCTTTGCGTTTGAAGAAGGATATAAGGGAGGTGCTCGAATATATGCGGGTGATTTGGATGGTGAAAATGGCGATGAAAAAATCGTGGTCACTGGTCCACGACTTGAAATTTTTAACAGCCAGGGCGAGCGGATTTTTAACACGCTTCCTTATGGAGATGAATATACTGGCGACATGAATATTGCAGTAGGTGCACTTTTGCCAGGCAAAGAAAAGCAAATTGTGGTGGCGCCTTCAGTGGGAGGAAAAATTATTTTATATAATAGTCGAGGTAACATCATTAATGCGGGCGTCTATCCATATGGATCTAAATATGTGGGTGGTTTTTCGGTAGCAATTGGTCGTGCTAAAGGGAATGTGCCGGGTAAAATCATAGTAGCTTCGGGCAAAGGCCGAACTTCAGAAGTACTTATTTATACGAGTGATTTTTCTCGAATAGAAAAGTTCTTTAGACCCTATTATGCGAGTCTTAAAACAGGTATAAGTGTGGCGGCAGGTGATATTAATGGTGATGGTGAAGATGAGCTTGCAGTGATTCCTACCTATCACACTACGCCATATGTGCGATGGTTTACTTTTTCTGGTAAGCTTATTTCACAATTTACCGTTGGGCGTAATTTTACGCAGGGTACCATGTCACTCAGTATCACTGATGTTAATAAAAACGGGGTGCAAGAGCTTGAAGTGATGAGTCAAAACTAAAGATTAGTTTCCAGTGATGATACAAACCACGGCACCAGAAAAGGTGCGGTGGTTTTTTAATGCACGCATGAGAGCGGCCACGGAAAGTGCGCTAGTGGGACTAAGATCGATGTCGGTGGTTTTTTTGACGAGCGCAATAGCCGCCTTGATTTCTTCGTTTGAAATTACCCAACCGTCGCCTTGGCTAGCAACGACTGCCTTGGCAACAGTTTCTTTGCGATGAGCAATATGGTCGACAATGGCCTGCGCAAGGCTCGGCTGTGTTGATTCTGGGGTGGGCGCGATGGGTTGATTTTTTAGTTCAGCCACAGCTGCAACCAGTGGGTGACAATTTGGTGTTTGTGCTATGTGAAGCGCGGGGCAAGGTTTTTCGATTTTTTGAAAACCTTCAGCTAATCCTTGGGTGGTGGTACCGCTTGAGGCAGGAAGAAAAATAGCAGTTAAGCCTTCAATCCGATTGAGTTCTCGAGCTAGTTCGTAGTAGCCACGAAGAGCAGTGTCTTCAGTTGATTGACGGAGAAGTTTTGTATCAGATGCATGTCCTTCAACAAGCGCGCTTTGTTTGGCGTTGTCGACTTGGTTAAGGATAATATATTTTTCGTCGCACAGATTTTTAAGGCGTGTATATTTGTGCGGATCAACATTTTTTCCTACGTAGATATGAAGAAAAAAAGGATCAGTTGGTTTGTTTTTGTTGTGATTTTGAATACTGATTGCGGCAGATAGGGCAGCATTTCCTGAGGAAGAAATAACAAATTTTTTAAAACCAAGTTTGACCGCGTCATCAATCATGAGGGGGAGTGAACGACCTTTATGAGAACCGTGGTGATGGAGATCTTCACGTTTAAACCAAATTTCACCGGCAAAGCCGAGAGAATGTGCGAGTTCTGGAACAGGTACTTGAGGGGTTTTCATTGGGGGAGGAAACAGGTGGCTATTGATCGTCCGGTTATTTTTCGGGTATACTGGAGTGTATTAGTCTTAAAGTATAGTTATATGGAGCTTATTTGTCCAGAGTGTAAAAATAAGATTGATCTCTCGGTATATCCTAAATTAAAAACAAGTGATGTGATAGAGTGTGCCTTGTGTGGCATTACACTTGAAGTTAAAGCAATTGAAAATAATGAAGTGAAAGTTGAGATTGTTGACGAAGGTAAATAGAATCAGACCCAGCTATTTAAGGAGTTCTTCAATCATGCCGCGAAAGCCGTGGCTGCCCATAAACACGACTGCACCATTTGGGTCAATTTTTTGTTTTATTTCGTGGACAACTTTTTCGTCATCATCGATATAGTGGGTAGTAGGGTGGGTTTTGCGTATGGTTTGGCAAAGAGTGCTCCCGTCAACAGGGAGTGAGATGTCACTGGGGTTTGTTTTTACTTTCGTAAGACGAGGAATAATTACTTCATCAGCTGCGGCAAAGGCGTTGGCATAATTCGGCAATGCTTCTTTATAACGATTGCCAGTATTGGGTTCAAAGAGTGCTATTATTTTTCCAGAATAGATTTTTTTTAAGCTCTCGAGCACTGATTTTGCTTTGGCGGGTGAATGAGCAATGGTATCAAAAATTGGCGTGCCGTTTATTGAGCCGCGCTTTTCTAAACGACGTTTGAGGCCGTGGAAGTGAGCAATCGTGTGTTGTAGCGATTCAATAGGCAAGCCAACGTAGTGAGCCAAGGCAAATGCACCGCAGATATTTTCGGCCATGTAGGCCCCAAGAACCGGTGAGGTAAAGTGAAAAGTAGTATTTTTATACGTGATGTCAAATTCAAGGCCGTCTTTTGTTTCGGTGAGATTGTGATAACGGTAATCAGCCAAAGCATTTTGTCCATAGGAGATGAGTTTTGGGTGATGGACGGGCAGATCGTTGATTAATTGACGAATTGTTTCGTGGTCAGTGCAGGCGACGATTAAACCGTTGGTAGGAATGAGGTTCATGAGTTTGCTGAAAGCAGCAAAATAATCTGCTTCAGTTTTGTAGACATCGGCGTGATCCCATTCAACACTAGTGAGAAGAAGGTGGGTGGGTGCGTAAGAAAAAAATTTGGCCACGGGGTTTTCGCGACTGGTTTTGTATTCATCGCCTTCAAGAATGCTCCACTCGGTTTCGGGAAAATCATCAGCGCTGGTTTCAAGATCAAGACTAAGCCCTCCAAACATATACGAGGCATTTCGGCCGGAGTTTTTAAAAATGAGGCTGAGCAAGGCTGTACTTGAAGTTTTGCCATACGAACCTGCGCACACAATGGAGTTTTTTTTGACGAGATGTGCGGCGATGAGCTCGGGGTACGAGAGGTGGGGGATGTTGTGAGTTTTGACAAAGATGAGTTCAGGATTTTCGGAAGCAGCAACATTGCCTACCACCACGAGGTCAGGAGTACCCATTTTTTCGGGGTGCCAACCGGGATAAAATGTAATATTATTTTTTTGGAGATGGGTGGAAATGGGTGGGTAGAAGCCTGCGTCGCTGCCAGTGACTCGCCAGCCTTTTTTGTGCCACAAAATAGCGAGGGCGCTCATAGCGACGCCGCAGATGCCGATGAAATGAATGTGTTTTTCTTTGCTTATTTCCATAATTTGTTAGTAATTTTTTCTTTATCTTTCTAGTGTTTCTTTTTATAACTAAAAAGAAACAAAAAGTTTTGGGCGGCGGCCGAACTCGTCGCTTCGCTCCTCAAACAGCGGTCTCCCCCAAGCCCCCTAAGGAGTTTAAAATATTTTTTAATTTTTCTAAATCAGTTTGCCATTCTTTTCCGTCAAACCATTCTAGGCCAGAAAATTGTAGTTTGTAGGTGTCGGTAGGGCGTGAAGCTGAGCCAAGGTACATATATTTTTTACCTTGTTCTTTTGCAAAGATGATGGCGCGTAGCATCATGCCGAGACCGATGTTGGGTGGTGTGGTAGCTGTTAGTTGGTAGCTTATAGCTCCTGGTTGGTCGTGCGGTGCATTCGTGAGCAGGTAGAATGGATAGCAGTAATGAATTATTTCTTTATTTTCAAAAAAAATACAATAGCCGACAGGTGTGTTTTCGATGGTGTAAATGAGCAGTTTGTTGAAATTGCTTTTGTGTGGTTCGGTGAGAATTTCTTTGATTTTATTCGCACTGAAAGTACCGTCACCAAATTTAGTGGTATAAAAATCTTTGGCAAGCTTGGCGATTGACCAGTGGTAGTTTAAAAAAGGTAAGGGTGCAACTGTGAGTGAGAGTGATTCTGTTTTTTTGAGTATACGGCGATTTTCGCTGGAAAGAGAAAAATTCTCAAGATTGATACGCACACTTCTCGTTTGATACATGAGCCCTTTTTTTTCTCGTCCAAAAAGATAACCTAAATTATATGAAGAAGTTGTGGTGTGTTCAGAAAAATCTGTAATCGTTTTTTCGTTCCATTTGAGGTACATATTTTTTTGAGAAAAAGTGGGTGGTATTATTTGTTATTATGAAGAGCCAAGTCTGAAGTGTTGTCTGTGATGAAAAATTTGATTTTTTCTTTTGAATTATTTTTTAATACAGACTCAGCCATACACCCACAATTACAACCAAGGCGTGAATTATCCAAAAACGCATGACAATTTTTTCTTCACTCCAGCCTTTGAATTCAAAATGATGATGAAGAGGTGCCATTTTAAAAAAACGGCGTCCAAGCAAGCGACGAAAGAAGATTTGAATGAGTACTGAACCAATTTCCAGGTAAAAAATAAAACCCAAGAGAGGAATTAAAAAAAGACGGTTGAGCGCAATGGCATTAATGGCAAGAAGCGTACCGAGGCCAAGTGAACCTACATCACCCATTTGAAAGCGTGCGGGCTTAATATTGAAGTAGGTGTAGGTAAGAAGTGTGCCGACTACAGTGGCATTGAGGAAGGTGAGAGACGAAATTGATTCAGACCAGCTAATAATAGTAAGTCCAAAAAAGGTGATGATAAGGGCACCTCCCGCGAGACCATCGAGACCATCAGCGATATTGACCGCATTGGCAGTAAACATGACAAAAAAAATGATGAGCGGAATAATGAGCCAGCCGATTGGAAAATGATATCCAAAAGGTAATGCTAGTTGATGCCAGCTTGCACCGAGCTTGAAGTAGACCCACCAGGCAGTAATAGCTCCGGCTAAAAATTGTAAGATTAATTTTTCATGGACTTGAATGCCGCGGCCAGGGTTTTTTGAGCCTAGTATTTGGGTGATGTGGCGAAATATGGCCCAAGGTAAGGTGAGCGAGTACCATAAACGCATATACCAACGTTGATGAACTTTGGTGAGCTGGAGCGTGTGATGCAGAGTGCGGATTCGGCGAGTAGAACCAAAGATATTGAGAAGATCATCAGCTGCACCAAGTAGTGCGGCAATGCTCATAGCGCCGATGGGTACAAAGGTAAATTTGCGTTCCCAGTTAAAAAAAATGGTAATTCCAACGATGACAAGAATGGAAAGAAGTCCTCCCATGATTGGGGTGCCTGCTTTGTGAGCACGGTCGCCATGGAGTGTAAAATCAAATTCAGCTCGGCGAGTGATGTTGAATTTATAGAGAAGCCAAATAAAAAAAGGTGCTAAAAGAAAAGAGAGTAAAGCACCGGTGATTAAAAAACTGAGAGCGTGTCTAATAAGATCGGGTGAAAATTCCATAGAGAGACATTAACACATTGCGTTATTTGAGCTGTATTCGGCGTATTTGGAGTACGCGAGCAGCCTTTGCTTCGAGATAGGTTTCATTTTCTTCTTTGAAAAGATTTTTTTCTTGCCAGATTTGGTTTAGTAATCCTTCTTTGGGATGAGTGATTTGAATTGTGCCTCTGGTGACGCCGTGGCCATAGAGACCCTCGCTTACCCAACTGCGGGCGTGTACGTATTCAAGTATTTTATTTTGATTATTGGTGATAAGGATAATGTGATTTCTTTTCTGACCCGGACCAGTGTCGATCATGACAATGACATCGCCGGGCAGGATGGCTGAATAATCACCACCGTTTTCTCCATCAATTATTTTTTTGGTTACAAGGTCGGAAAAATAATTTTTGACGCTGTTATTTTCGACTGGACGCAAGCGCTGGATTAAGCCGCGAAGTGGGTTAGCTTTTACGCCTTTAATCAAAAGTTGGGGCACATAGACCTGGGCTGTTTCTTTAAAATGAGCAGTTAATACATGAGTGACAAAACCTGAGCACTCAATGCCTAAATTGTTGTTGATTAAAAAAGTACGCACTGCATCGATGGAAGGCGTAATGTTTGAGATGGTGCGACAGTTGGCGCAGCTGCCAGGAGCTATAAAAAGATTGGCATGGGTGTGGAGAGCTTGAAGCTCCGCCTCTTCTACAATTTCTTCTGGAGTGCCTTTGCCGACGAGAGCGCGTAGTTCACCGCGGCGACGCAATTTAGCATTGTTAAAGTAGGGGCAACGCACGCCAACAAGCCCGGGAAAGGGGAGGTTGAAGTAATTGTTGATCATTTTTTCAGCAGCAGGAGAGAGCATACTATTTTTTTTGTAGTGTTGATGGTTTGTGGGTAAGAAGTATTTTAATTTTTTCTCCCATTTTATTAAATTCACCGGGTGCGGCCATTATCCCTTTCGTTGTTTGAATGCGCAGCCAATCTGATTCTGGTTCAAGGTTGAGATAAGGGATGACATTGAACCCCGCTTGCGTTAATTTTTTTTCTATAGTGGCAGGAAGAGAGGGTTTGTGCAGGATTCTTTTTTGAATCACCTGGGCACCAGCATTAATTGGAATGAGGTGAGATTTTTTGATAGGGCACTTAAGAAGTGCTGCCAGGTGGGCTTGAAAGACGGTGAGATCTTGATCGGTTGGTTTTTTTTGTGTGTATTCTTGCAAATGTGATTCGTAGGTGGTGCTGGCTGGTTGTCGGGCGTTTATCTCAATCAGGTAGAGCTTGCCGGTTTTTTGTTCCAGCAAAACATCTATGCCAAACAAGCCGTGCCAACCATTTTTGGCTAATTTTTTTCCCACAGCGGTAGCGATTTTTTTGAATTGGGTTATTTGCTTTTGAGAAAGCAGTTTGTGCGGTAAAGACCAATCATTGCCGATCGTCGCAAATGGTCGCTCGGTAAATGGGGCAAGGCCGGTGATTTGGTAGTTAATATTTCCGGTTAAAATACGATTGCCCCAGACGATATTGTTATTGGTAAACATTGATCCTTGAAGAAATTGAGTGACGCGTACTGGTCGTTCGGGAAAAATGTTTATTAAATTGTGAAGCTGCGTTTCGCTCTCAATGAGAATAGTGCCATCACCGGTATGGCCATGGTTAAATTGAACAATAAAAGGAGAACCTTTAAAGGTAAGTTTTTTGACGAGCGTTATTTTATGTGGCGGAAGAAGATCGCCTAACTCTTTTAACCAGCGTACTTGAGAAATTTTTTCTTCAACATGCGCTGCAACGCGTGCTGAAGGATTGAGAAGTGTAAAACCTTTTTCTTGGCAGATTTTTTCGATGGCCAAAGTATTTTTAAAAACAACTATATGAGGATTTGTGATTTTTTGAAGAAAAAAGATAGTTTTTGGATGGATGAGAATTTCGCGAGTGTCAAGAATTTTTTGGTCTTTGAGGAGGAGTACACGCGAGTTTTTTTGAGCTATTTTCTTTGCAAAAGGGGTGTAATTTGTTACTATAAAATAACCACTCTTAAAAAGAGATGGCTGCCATGCCCGCTCTAAATCACGCGCAATGTAGACGATTGGAGTCTTTTTTAGCGCTAAAATAAGGGGATTCATAGATGGGCAGTATACTAAAAAACAAGGGTTTTGGCAATGAGGATTTGTCGTGGTGAGTTAAAGAAGAAAGAATTGATTTATTAGCTAGTTTGACGTATGGATGGCATATATACAGAGTTAAAAAAATGGGCACACGTGCGCGTGAATTCTCCAATGGCAAAACACACAACTTTTCAGATTGGAGGTAGTGTGGATTATTTGGTGGAAGTAGAAAATAATGAAAAAATGGTAGAGATACTTAATTTTGTGAATAGTGAAGGAATTGACTACTTTTTGCTTGGTGGCGGCTCAAATCTTTTGTGGCAAGATGATCCGTGGACAGGGGTGGTGTTAAAGATTAATAACACTACCTGTCAAATTGAAGGTGAAACTATTGTCGCCTCCGCCGGAGTGCCTCTTGCGCTTGTGGTCATGACCGCGGTAAAGCAGGGGTTCACTGGTCTTGAGTGGGCGGCGGGAATTCCAGGTACGGTGGGTGGTGCGGTGCGAGGTAATGCGGGGGCTGTTGATTCTGATACGGGTAGATCTCTCGCCTGGGTAGAGGTGTGGCGTAATGGCGAGGTGTGCCGACTTCTCCCTGATGAGTGTGGTTTTACGTATCGAGATAGTATTTTTAAGCATAATTCTGATGTGGTTGTGCGGGCGGCGTATCGTCTTTTTTTGGGCGATCGACGTTTGGTTTTAGAAAAAATGCAGCGCATTACCAAAGAGCGCCAAGGAAAATATCCTGCGCAGCCTTCGGCCGGTAGTTTTTTTAAAAATATTCCTTTAGCCATGTGGCAAGGGGATAACGCACAATTGCCGCCAACTTTTTTAAAGACAGAAATGGTGCCTGCGGGGTGGGTAAATGAAAGGAATGGTTTAAAAGGATATGCGGTGGGGGGTGCGATGGTGTCGCATGAACATGGTAATTTTTTAATTAACACTGGTGGTGCGACTCAGGCAGATATGCTTCTGGTAGTTGAAGAGGTTTTAAAGAGGGCGTATACTAACTTTGGGGTTACGCTTGAGCCAGAGGTGCACCTCGTTGGTTCGGGAGCGGCCCAGTTTATTCCTTAATTTTTTTCTATGCAAATACGTATCACCGGGCGAGGGGTAGAACTGACACCAGCTATTGAGGAATATGTGAATAAGAAAATATCTGGTTTAAGTAAATTTTTTGCTGATATTGTGCGTGTTGATGTGGTGGTGGGGATGGAAACACGACATCATGCCAAGGGTGATATTTTTTATGCCGAAGGTAAAATTGAAATTCCAAAAAATGATGTATTCGTGAATCAAAAAGCCGAGTCGCTCTATGCGGCGATTGATGCGCTCCGGGATGGTCTTGAAAGCGAGCTTAAAAAATTTAAAGTTAAATTACAAAAGGATACTAAAAAGAATAAAACAGTTTTGCGCAGCACGAAAGAATATCGACAGTAGTTTGAGTAGGTTTTAAAAAAAAAGAACTTCCTGTGGGAAGTTTTTTTGTGTCGAATTATACGTCTTCGGGAAATATTTTTTTACCCGTTTCATCGTAGAGCATGATTGCGAGTACGGGGCACGATTGGGCTGCAAGAAGAATCGTATCGTCATCACTACTATTTTGGTCTGCAATATAGGCAAGATTGCCGTCGTCCATTTGAAACACTTCGGGAGCCACCACCACGCACGATCGTACGCCAATGCATTTAGCACGGTCAACCACAATGCGACGAATGGTGCTGCCAGGGGTGGTACGGATTTTTTCTGCTATATTTTCGGGTAGATCGCTTGGAACAAGTGGGGTCATACAATAGGGAGAATGAGGCGTGTTTTAAAGGTCACCAAGAAAATCATTTTTGGAAATATCATCAAAGGTGAGCTTGGTAATAGGCACTGCTTTAGCACCGCTTTGCACGTCTTCAACAATGGTGGCGGAGTTTGCATCGTGGATAACCTGAGTTTTATCAATAACGACGTTGGGTCCTCGTTCGCAGTCGCCAGTGCACGGGCAATAATCAATATCAGCAGCATCGTTGGCGTTGCCGGCGGTGATGCGAAAAAAATTTTCTAATTTTTTCATGATACTGTCAGCACCACGAGCAGCACAGGTTTTTCCAGAGCAGACACGAATTGTTTTTGTGGTCATAAAGAGTAGGTTATACGCCGAGCATGGTTCTTAATTCCTGCGGCATAGTATACGGTGGATCAAAGGTTATTTCAATAGCCACCTCTTTGGCACCGACTTTTTCGAGTGCAAGCTTGACTTCATTGTTTAATTCGGGCCCCCATGGACAAAAGGGTGTGGTGTAGGTCATCAGAATTTTTACGTTATCGTCTGTGATTTCTAAGTTATAAATCAGACCCATAGTCCAAATATCAAAACCAACTTCTGGATCTTTGACTGTTTTAAGCGCTTCGATACTATTTTCTTTGGTGAGCATAGAAGTTAGGTGCTTAGGATGGTTAAGGCGTATTCGGCGTAGAATTTAATCGTTGGCAAAAGATCAGTCAGAGTTATTAATTCTTCTTTTGTGACCCATTTGTATTCATGGCTGGCGTCGCCAAGGGTGGGGTCAACCACCACGTGGTCGGTTTGGCTAACGGCAAAATAAATAAAACTAATATGTTCGTGATTCGCGTTGATGCGATGGCGGTTCATAAAGACGGGTGGTGTAAGTTCGGTGGAACCATCGCCTGTGTTGAATGCTTTTTGATTGAAGTTTGCAATGGTGACATCAAGCCCTACTTCCTCTTTTACCTCACGCACGGCCGCCTCAACTGGATCTTCGTTAAGTTCAATGTGCCCACCAGGCACTAACCAGAGGTGATATTTTTCATGTTTGCGCAGGAGAACTTTGTTTTGGTGGATAATAAAAACATCAGCGGTGAAATCTATTTTTTCATGAAGATGTGGCATAAAAACGAAGTTTAAGCATTTGTGTAACCGCTTTTTTCAATTTTTTTAGCCAAATCTTTGCTGCCGCTTTCAATGATGACCCCATCTTTCATAATGTGTACAAAATCAGGTACAACGTATTCTAGGATGCGGTTGTAATGAGTGATGAGAAGGATACCTTTTTCCGGTGAGCGAAAACGATTGATGCCTTCAGCGACAATGCGGAGTGCGTCTACATCAAGTCCTGAGTCAGTTTCGTCAAGAATGGTGTACGTGGGATTAAGGAGTAAAAGTTGAAGAATTTCAGCACGCTTTTTTTCGCCACCGGAAAAACCGGTGTTGAGATGTCGGCTGGCGAAATCAGCGGGCATGTTCAGTGTATTCATCGTCGCAACAAGCTCGTGATAAAACGTCAGTGGGTTTGCATTTTCACCGGTGAGGCTATTTTTTGCCACGCGCAAAAAGTTGGCCAAGGTGACGCCGGCAATTTCTGGCGGATATTGCTGTGAAAGAAAAAGACCTTTTTTTGCACGTTTTTCTGGAGAAAGGGCGGTGATATTTTCACCATCAAGAATGATTGATCCGGCAGTGACGGTGTATTTTGGGTGACCCATGAGTGTGTTGGCGAGCGTTGATTTACCTGAGCCATTGGGACCCATAATGGCATGCATTTCACCAGGTAAAATGGTGAGCGAAAAATTTTTTACAATTTCTTTAGCACCAACCGAGACATGCAGATTTTGTATTTCTAAAGATTTCATAGCATTTTCTGTAACCCTTTAAGGGTGAGTGAGGCACAGCGAAGACGAGTGGGGTTGAGATTGGTCAAACCCAATTCTTGTGCGAGCGCTTCGATGGTGAGAGAGCGGAGCTCGTCTTTGGTTTTGTGGAGGGCGAAGTTTGTTACCCACGAACTTGCTGCTTGCGAAATGGCGCAGCCTCCTCCGATCCAGCCAATGTCGGCTACTTTATCAGACTCATCCCATTTAATGAAGAGACTTACCTCATCTCCGCAGAGTGGGTTAATTTCGTGGTGCGCTATATCAAACGTATCCAATTTTTTTTTGTGGAGCGGATTGCGATAAAGGTCGAGAATTAATTCGTGATAGAGCGAATCAGAAATGAGTGTCATATGAGAGTAGGAGATGCTCCCAATAGTTCTTCTTCTAAAGCAAGAAGTTCTTGAATTGCGTGTTTAAGCATATTTTCACGGTGGCTGGTGAATGTGAGGGTAGTATTTTTTTGTAGCAGTTTTCTACGACAATTTTCTATTTCTGTTTCTTTCTCAGAGTTTATTCCTCGCTGGTCTCTTGTTTTTGAGGTGCTGTTTAATACAGTATTAAGGCGTTCAAAACGAGCATTTAGGTAATCATGCATCGTTCGGTCATTTTGATACAATCCCACGATTATTCTAATGAACATCATCTCATGGTGTGTCTGCGCCAGGGTGGCGAGAGCAGTCGCTTCGGTGCGACAAAAAATAAGCGACCATTCTATGTCCATTTTTCCTGAAGCGATTACCTCGCGTGCGGTGTTAATTAGATCTTTTTCAGGCGAAAAAAAACGAGCAGTAACAAAAGGATAAACCGGTAAGCCATTTCGGTCAGTGCCATAGGACTCAGTGGTATCATCTAATATTCTTTGGAGTGCGTCAAAATTGGGAATAGGTTGTGCAAGGTTGAGAGAAACAATTTTTTCGCGTTGAGGATACTTTAATACAAATTCAAGCTCAAGTTTCGTTGTTTCAATGGTTTGTTGTAGTTCGCTTAGGGATGTAAATTGATTGTTGGGATCGCGTACGCCAGCGCCTAATTGTAGGGTACGATACATTGGCACACGCGGTGTTCCCTGCGGTAAATCATCAGTTGTTAAAGAAAGCATTTGTCTGTAAAAAATAATTTTTTCTTCAGGCGGTGCGGTGTCAAGAGGAGTGGGAAAACAGATAGTCATGTTGACCAGTTTATTTCGGTCAATAAGTTCGTCACCACGATATTCGTAGCGCAATTGGCATTTAAACGGGCCCACATAAGCCGCAAAGGGCATATTATTTTTTATTTCTTCAAGTAGGGTTGCTTTTCCTTCTGCTTGATTTGCTTTACAAAAATCTTCGGGCTTAGGAACTAGATCATGTGGGTGTTCTTTTTCATGAGCGACGAGTGCTTCGTAAGAAGTGATTCTAAGTTGCACCAAACGACGCAAAAGCCATATTTTGAGTGATTCTTCTATGATAAAAAATTGTCCACCACTTCGTTCGTATAGCCGTCGTCCCATGAGTTTTTGATATTCTTGCGTGCAGTTGAGTCGGTCAAATTTTTCGTTGGCAAATGGGTTTGTTATGCCTTCAACGAGTGCGTGTTGGTTTTGTTCATTTGTCATTTCTTCTTTTCTTGCTCCTAATCTTTCGCTTGGTCCCATACGTATTGGTAGTTTTAAAGTTTAAATATATTTTTAACTTCTTTGATTCCTTTGAGTAATCGATCAATATCTTTTTCGTCGTTATAGATAGAAATAGAGGCGCGGACAGTGCCGGGAATATCGAGATATTTGATAAGAGGTTTGGTACAATGTTCTCCCGCGCGGACGGCGATTTCAAATCGATTTAAAATTTCGGCGGTATCATGGGGGTGAATGTTTTCAAGCAAAAAAGAAACCACACCGCTTCGGGCGCTGTTTTGGGCGGGGCCTATGAGGTGTGCATAGTTTGGAAGGTGTGAGAGAAGGTAGTTGGTAAGAGTACGTTCGTGAGTTTGCACAACTTCCCAACCAATTTCTTGAATGAAATGGACGGCTTTTTCGAGGCCGATAGCTTCGGCGATGGGCGGGGTGCCTGCTTCAAATTTCCAAGGCAAATCATTCCAAGAGGCATTGGTGTAACTTACGTCTTCAATCATTTCACCGCCGTAAAAAAAAGGATCAAGCTCTTCGAGTAGTTCTTTTTTTCCATAGAGTATGCCAATGCCGGTTGGGCCGTACATTTTGTGCCCAGAAAAAACCAAAAAATCACAATCTAACTTTCGTACATTGATAGGTGCGTGGCCGACAAGTTGGGCAGCATCAATTACTGTGAAGGCATTTGCGATTTGAGCAAGAGAAATAATTTCCGCGAGTGGGGTTTTGGTACCAAGCGTATTCGAGAGCGCACTGACGCTGACAATTTTGGTGTGCTCGTCAATTAGTTCGCGGGCAGAAGACAAATCTATTTCATAGTCTTCATCAATTTCGATAAAACGTAGTTCGCAGCCCGTTCGTTTGGAGACGCGCTGCCAAGGAATAAGATTAGCATGGTGCTCGAGGCGAGAAAGTACAATATTATCGTTGGCAGTAAGATTTTTACCGAGAGAATAAGCGAGGAGGTTGAGTCCGTGCGTGGTTCCGCTCGTAAAAATAGTTTCTTCGGTTGCGGCGCCGATAAAAAGCGCTATTATTTCGCGGGATTTTTCAAACGCTGTGGTGGCTTCTCTGCTGATGTTATAGAGTCCACGGTGAACATTCGCACGATACTGCGTGTAATAATTTTGCATGGCTTCTAACACAACACTTGGTGTTTGGGTGGTGGAGGCAGAATCAAGATAGACCAGGTTGGGGTGGGTTTGAAAAATTGGAAAGTGTGCTTTGATTCCGAGTGAGTCCATATTGAAGAGTAATTTTATGTTTTTGGTTGGGCTTGATTTGGGTTTACCCCACCGCTCCTTCCATTTCCATTTCAATCAAGCGATTTAATTCTAAGGCATATTCTACGGGTAAGGCTTTGATAATTGGTTCAATGAAACCCGAGACGACGAGACGGGTGGCTTCTTGTTCCGATAAGCCTCGTGATTGGAGGTAAAAAATTTCTTCTTCACCAATTTTTCCAACTCGCGCTTCGTGCGCCACATTTACTTGTTCGTTTTTGATTTTAAGTTCGGGGATGGTGTTGGCCACCGAGTGTTTACCGATAAGAAGAGCGTCGCACACCATGGAGGCGTTAATATTTTCAGCGTTTGGTGTGATGTGAATGAGGCCGCGAAAAGTGTTAATGCCGCCATCGATTGAAATCGATTTAGAAACAATAGTCGAAGAAGTGTTTGGTGCGACGTGAATGGCTTTGGCTCCAGTGTCTTGGTGTTGGTTTGCCCCCGCAAAGGCCACGCCTAGGCTGTCAGACCGAGCGCCGCGCCCGCGGAGGATGGAGCAGGGATATAGCATGGTGGTTCCGCTGCCCATGTTGCCATTAACCCATTCCATCACACCATCTTCGTCAACGAGGGCGCGTTTGGTGTTGAGATTGTAGGTATCTTTTGACCAGTTTTCAATTGATGAATAGCGCACACGAGCACCTTTGCCAACAAAAATTTCAACCCCTCCGGCGTGCAGCGAACTTTTTCCATAGCGTGGGGCGCTGCATCCTTCGATATAGTGAACTTGTGCACCTTCGTCAGCGATAATAAGGGTATGCTCAAATTGCCCACCACCTTTCGCATTCATGCGAAAGTATGCTTGGAGCGGAAGGTCAACAGTGACATTTTTGGGAATATAAATAAAAGTGCCGCCACTCCACACTGCCGCATGGAGCATGATGAATTTGTGATCATGAATGGGAATGCACTGGGTCATGAAATATTTTTGCACGAGCTCGGGGTATTTGTGTACCGCCACATCCATGTTTTCAAAGATCACACCTTTTTCTTCCCATTGTTTTTTAAGGTTGTGATACACCACATCGGAGTCGTATTGTGCGCCAACACCCGCCAGCGCTTTTTTTTCAGCTTTAGGGATGCCGAGTCGATTGAAGGTTTCTTTAATTGCGGCTGGTACATCTTCCCAGTTGGTGTTTTCATCGGTGTCTGGTCGAACAAAATAAACGATTTGGTCTAAATCAAGTTTTGATAAATCTGGCCCCCAGCCAGGCAGGGAGGTTTTTTGAAACAAAGCAAGACCGTGCAATCTTTTTTGCAAGAGCCAATCGGGTTCATTTTTTTGTGCAGAAATTTCTCGCACCGTTTCTTCGGTCAGACCAGGCACTGATTTGAACTTGTTTTGTTCGAGATCTGCCTTTTCGTAGAGCGAACGGTTTGGAGGAAGGGGGTGGCTTTTCTTTTTTTCCGAAGCGGCGATGGGGCTATTCATAGACCGGCTTTTCAGAATTTAAAATCGTTGGTATACTAAGAAAACTTTTGCTTATTTTACTTTATTTTTAGGCATTTTGTCAATGTATGGAGCTGAAAGAATTTTATTCAATGAAGTTGTATAAAAAAACTGTTATTGCGGAGAATGTGTTTGAGCTCATCTTTGAGCGGCCTGAAAATTTTTCTTTTCGAGCGGGACAGTTTGTTCAATTTAAGATTCCCTCTGCAGAGGGCGAAGTGCTTCGAAGCTATTCAATAGCCTCGGCGCCTGCAAAATCAGAAATTACTTTTTGTGTAAAATTGGTTAAAAATGGTGTTGCTTCACACTTCTTTACTCTTCTAAAAGAAGGAGAAAGGGTGATGTTCAGCCAGCCGCAAGGGCGTTTTGTGGTGGAAGAAAATGGATCCATGCAAACAGTTTTTATTGCCACTGGTTCAGGCTTAGCCCCTATTAAAGCTATTTTAGAAGATGAACTCGAGAAGCCGCGTTCACAAGAGCTTTTTCTTTTGTTTGGGGTTCGATCAGAGGGTGATTTATTTTGGCAACAACAATTCAAAAATTGGGCAACAACATACCCCTTTTTTCATTATATGCCCACACTTTCTCAGCCTGAGGACGACTGGAGTGGGCTCAAAGGAAGGGTGACAGCTCATCTTGAACCAGTGCTTTTTAACGACGCTGCCTATTATGTCTGCGGAAGTTTGGTGATGGTAAAAGAGGTGCGCGCCTTGCTATTAAGCAAGGGAATCGTTGCCAAAAACATTCATTTTGAGATTTTTTAGATAGCCCTAGTTTAGGTTGGCAAAGTTATTTTAAACAAAAAAGCTGTAAAAACTTGCTTATTTTTGTGAAATTGAGTAGTATAGGTCGCATGCTCCAGGGAGGGAGTAATTTTTTTAATGGCACTTTATTAACACTTGATTATGGAAATTCGTAACATCGCTATCATTGCGCACGTTGACCACGGAAAAACAACCTTGGTTGATGCTTTGCTTCGTCAGTCAAAAACCAAGCTTGCTAAAGAATTTACCGAGGTGACGACCATTATGGATAACAATGATTTAGAGCGCGAGCGTGGAATTACCATTTTTTCTAAAAATGCGTCGGTGGTTTGGGGTGATCCAGCTTCGCCTGCGGGTTTAACCAAAATCAATATTATTGATACTCCTGGCCACGCTGATTTTGGTGGAGAGGTGGAACGTGTGTTGAAAATGGCGGACGGTTGTTTGCTTCTTGTAGACGCAAAAGAAGGACCAATGCCGCAAACACGTTTTGTGCTTCGCAAAGCTTTGCAAATGGGCCATCGTGTGATTGTGGTGGTGAATAAAATCGATAAACCAGATGCACGTATTCAATATGTGCTCGACAAGACTTTGGAACTATTTTTAGAGCTTGGCGCCAGTGATGAGATTGCTGAATTTCCAGTAGTGTTTGCTTCAGCTAAGCAAGGAAAAGCTGGTCTCGTGCCAGATCTTTCCACAATGACAGATATTACTCCCATTTTTGAAATGGTATTGAAGCAAGTACCAAAACCAAGTGGTGACGCTAATCAGCCTCTTCAAATGCTGGTAGTTTCCACTGTTCCTGATAATTTTAAAGGACGTATCGCAATTGGGCGCATTTATAATGGTTCGATTAAGAAAAATCAAGAAATTACTCAGATTAATCGTGCGGGTGAGATGAAGAAATTTCGATTGACTTCACTCATGACTTTTTTGGGCCTTGATCGGGTAGAAGTAGAAACAGCTGAAGTGGGTGATATTGTGGCAATCGCAGGAAATCCAGACATTACTATTGGTGAAACACTTGCTGATCCACTTTCTCCGGTGGCGTTGCCTACTATCACCATTGATGAGCCAACAGTTAAAATGACATTTAGTGTTAATGATTCTCCGTTTGCTGGTAAAGAGGGTCAGTTTAGTACTTCGCGTCAAATTCGTGAACGATTGTTTAAAGAAGCTGAAAATGATGTGGCCCTTAAAGTTGAAGATGGTGCCGAAGGTGATTGGATAGTGGCTGGTCGCGGCGAACTTCACTTGGCTATTTTAATTGAACGTATGCGCCGTGAGGGTTATGAATTTCAAGTCTCTCGTCCGCAGGTGATTATTCGCGAGGTTGAAGGAAAGAAAATGTGTCCATATGATCAGGTGTTTATTGAGGTGCCAGAAGTGTATTCTGGGGTAGTGATTCAGAAAATGGGTGGCCGCAATGGTCGGCTCAGTGATATGCGCACTGAGAATACTATAGTATTTTTGGAGTTTATTATTCCTACCCGTGGTTTGTTTGGCTATCGAACAGAATTTTTGACCGATACCAAAGGTCTTGGCATCATGAATACCATGTTTTATGGGTATGAAGAAGATCCAGGTAATTGGAAAGAGCGTGCACAGGGTTCTCTTGTGGCACATGAAACTGGTGAGAGTAATTTGTACGGCTTGCTTGGTATCCAAGATCGAGGTGAATTATTTATTGGTCCGAACGTGCAGGTGTATGAAGGCCAGGTAGTTGGTCAAAATAATCGAGGTGGTGATTTGCGTATCAATGTGTGTAAAACCAAACAGCTTTCAAATATGCGTTCCAAGGGTGATGGTTCTGCCGAGCACTTCAACACACCACACCTTATGGATCTGGAGGAATCACTTGAATACATTGGTGATGATGAATTGGTGGAGGTGACACCAAAAAATATTCGTATTCGTAAAATGATTTTGAACGAAAATGAAGCTCGTAAGAAAGCTAAAGGAATGAATTAGTTCGGTGTAAAATAATTGAAAAAAAAGACAGCTGGCATGGCTGTCTTTTTTTGTGGTTGCTGGCGAAGAGAAAAATCTATATACTAACCAGGTGTCTTATTTACATAGAAGACTTTTGTATGAGTAAAAAAATAGAAGTGGCAGTGCTTGGTGCCGGAAATATGGGAACAGCCCTTGCTCAGGTAATTGGACAAAATGGTTATCGAGTGCGTTTGTGGAATTATGAGGGCGATCCTGAGCCACTTATTCAAATTAAAGAATTGGGAGAAAATAAAAAATACCTTCCAGGGATTGTGCTTTCGTCGCGTATTAAACCAGAGCCAAACGTAATTACAGCTCTTAAAGGGGCGCAGCTTGTGTGCGCTGCTTTGCCAAGCAGTGTCATTACTAATGTGCTTGAGAGTGCAAAAGATTTTTTGACCAAAGATATGGTGGTGCTAGATGTGTCAAAAGGGTTCACGCCGGAGCAGTTAGAGGGTTTGTTACAGTCTCAAATTAAAAATCGCGGAATATTACAGCGATTGCCACGCGCCGTGACCATTTCTGGTCCGGCTATTGCTTTTGACTTAGCTAAAGGAGGGTTTACGACCATGAATGTGGCAGGAAAAGATGCTTCCGCGGTGGCTTTGGTGCGTCGTGTTTTAGAAAATGATTATTTAAAATTAGTGCTTTCAAATGATTTGAAAGGAGTGAAGCTATGTGGCGCTCTTAAAAATATGTACGCCATTTTATTGGGAATTGCTGACGGGCTTGATTTGCCTATGAATACCAAATCATTTTTGTTAGTTGAATCGCTTGGTGAAATGGCGCGGGTGGTAAAAAAAATGGGTGGTAAAATTGAGACAGTTTATGGTTTGGCTGGGCTTGGTGATGTTGTGGGCACTGGCTTCTCAACCACTTCTCGAAATCGTCGTTTTGGTGAATTTTTAGTGCGTGCGGCGAATAGAGAAGAAGCCGAGGAAAAGGTGGGGCAAGTGGTAGAAGGCGTGGTGGCACTTAAAATAATGAAGCAGATTGCAAAAGCACAAGGACTTGAGTTGCCGTTAATGGAGCTTCTTTATCGAGCGGTTTGGCAGGGTCGTTCTCCTGGCGAAGGGCTTATTTCCTTTTTAAAAAAATTTAAGTAGTTCATGTGAGTGCTATGGTGAATGGTGTGATAAAACGATCTGATTCGTCTCGGGTGCGTTTGCGAATAATCTCAATCTTCTTTTTTGTCGTGACAGTGTGGATTGTGGTGCGCTTGTTTGTGCTTCAGATAGTGCAACATGATGCCTATGCTTTTTTTGCCTTGAATAGTCATGAAATTTATCAAAAAATTCACGCTGAGAGAGGTAAAATATTTTTTAAGGATAGTCGCACAGGGAAAGAGTACCCCGCTGCAATTAACAAAACATTTTATTTAGTGCACGCCGTACCTCGAGAGATGGCGGCTGAAGAAATTCCTTCCACTACTCAAAAAATTATCGCATTGCTTGGGTATACTGACGAAGAAAAGAAGCAAGGTGTCATAAATCGATTAAATAAAAAAACGAGCGCCTATCAGGTGGTTGATCGCAAAGTTCCCGAAGAAGTGTATGAAAAAATTCAGGAAGCACGCCTTAAAGGGGTGTATGGCACACCGCAAGAATATCGTTATTATCCCGAAGAGCATTTAGCTTCAAATGTACTTGGTTTTTGTAGTGTTGACGAACGGGGGACAAGTGTGGGGCATTATGGATTAGAAGAATACTGGAACAACAAATTAGCAGGTAATCCAGGGTATATCGCCGGTGAGCGTGGTCGACTCGGAAGTTGGATTACGCTCGCTGGAAGAAAAGTGGTGACCGCGGAAAATGGTGCTGATCTTGTGCTTACCATTGATCGAGCTCTTCAATCACAAGCGTGTCGCATCTTAGAAGAAAATCGACAAAAATATAGTGCTGAGCATGCGTCACTCGTGCTTATGAACCCAGCCACAGGTGCAGTGCTTGCTATGTGTAGTTTTCCTGATTTTGACCCGAATAATTACGCTGCTGCACCGAGCCTCGACGCCTACAACAATCAAGCGATTTATGGTTCGTACGAGCCGGGGTCAGTATTTAAAACTTTTACTATGGCCGCGGGCATTGATCTTGGTCTTATTTCTCCGGGCACAACTTTTACTGATCCTTGTAAGCGGGTAATAAACGGGTTTACAGTGCGTAATGCAGATGGTAAATGTTATGGAGAGCAAACTATGACGGGAGTTTTAGAAAATTCTATTAATACCGGTGTGGTGTGGGTAGAAGAAAAGTTGGGAAATACTCGTTTTAAAGACTATATTGAAAAATTTGGTTTTGGACAAAAAACGGGAATTACAGTTAATACCGAAGTTGCGGGTGATATATCATCTCTTTCGAAAAAAGGTCAAATTTTTGGAGCGAATGGTTCATTTGGCCAAGGGCTTACTGCGACTCCGCTTCAGCTCGCTGTGGCCTATTCAGCGGTTGCGAATGGCGGTAAGCTGCTTAAGCCGTATCTGGTAGAAGAAGTACGTTATGCGAGTGGAAAAGTGGAAAAAACCGTGCCACAGTTGGTGGAACAGATTTTGAGTCCGCGCACGACAGAACTTTTAAAAGGAATGCTGACGTCGGTGATTGAACGTCATAGCAAAGGTGCTCGTCTGCCAGGGTATTATTTGGCCGGGAAGACGGGAACTGCGCAAATTGCCTCGCGTGGGGGATATTCAGCCACCGACACCAATCATACCTTCGCTGGGTTTGGTCCTGTTGATAAAGAAAATCCTTTTGTGTTGGTGGTGACCTTTAACAAGCCGGCTCGTCGTTGGGCTGAAGATACTGCCTCACCGGTGTTTAAACAGATTATGAAATTTGTGTTAGATTATTATGAAGTGCCAAAAGAAAAAAATTCAACTGCGTCACATTAAAATTGTCTTATTTATCTATTAGTTTTTTAGATATGATGCTGTATTTGGAACGCCTTCTTGGTTTTTTTGCAGAGAAGATTATTAAAAAATATCAGCCTCGCGTGATAGGCATTACTGGATCGGTGGGGAAAACCACAACTAAAGAAGCGGTCGCCATGGTGTTGTCTGAAAACAGATCGGTACGCAAAAGTTATAAAAATTATAATAATGCACTTGGTGTTCCGCTTACTATCATTGGAGCCAAAGAAAGCCCTGGTAAATCGCTGATTGGTTGGCTCTTTGTTTTTGCCAAGGCCGTAAAATTACTTGTGTGGCACGATGCGTCATATCCCAAAATTCTTGTGCTCGAAATGGGGGCAGATCGACCAGGTGATATTCCATACTTAGTGTCAATTGCGCCATGTGAAGTGGGTGTGTTGACTGCCATTGCTCATGCCCACACCGAATTTTTTGGTGACCTTGAAAAAATAGCTCAAGAAAAAAGAGCTATCTTAACACAGCTTTCTAAAGACGGTTTGGGTGTGGTTAATGGCGATAGTCAGCTTGTGCGGGCGCAGGTTGCTTTTTGCTCCGCCCACGTTGTTACCTATGGCCTTAAAGAGGGGGTTGATTTTCGAGCGATTGAAGTGAAGTTGATTACTGAAGACATGGGTGCGCCCGAAGCCGGGCTTCTATTTAAAGTAGTGCGCAAAGGTAGTGTGGTGCCCTTTTTTATTCCGGGCGTGGTGGGTGAACATGTGGTGCCCCAATTACTGGCGGCGGTGGCTGTGGGTGAACGATTTGGGGTTAATTTGGTAGAGGCCGCCGAGCGATTAAGACATTGGCATTCTTTGCCCGGGCACATGCATCTTATTAAAGGAATTAAAAAATCACTTGTCATAGACGATACCTACAATTCAAGTCCTATGGCAGTTGCAGCGGCGCTGACCACACTAAAACAGATTCCAGTTAAGGGCACTGCCGAGCGGTATGCGGTGCTAGGTGATATGCTTGAGCTTGGTTCTGAAATGGAAGCGGCTCATCGACAAGCAGGTTTTGCGGTGGCTGAAAATGGGGTTGATTTTCTTATCACCGTGGGTGAATGTTCTAAACACACCGCGATTGCTGCTCGTGAAGCGGGTTTGGAAGAACACCGGATTGCCAGTTTTGCTGACAGCTATTCGGCCGGTCGTTTTTTGCAGGAAAAAATTGAATTTGGTGATGTGGTGCTCGTAAAAGGTTCGCAAGGTTTGCGCATGGAACGAGTGGTCAAAGAAATCATGGCCGAACCGCTCCGCGCTCACGAACTTTTGGTTCGTCAAGAAAAAAGTTGGAATAATTAGACGCATGGCATAGGTTGACTTTGGGGGACTATTTTGGTATAGTCGACTGGTTTTAGGCCCGTTCGTCTATCAGTTAGGACATTGCCCTCTCACGGCGAAAAGACGGGTGCGATTCCCGTACGGGCTACACGGAATGTAAAATAGAGAGAAGTCTCTATTTTTTTTTTGTTAAGCCAAAATTTTGGCAGAAGAAAGTTGTTTTAAGAGTTCGTTAATTTCTATTTTTTCGTTCTTGTGTCCATCCTGTGTCCAAAATGTAGTTTTGCTTTAATCTAGATTGGCAAGTTGGTGTTTTCTTTGGAAAAATTTTGAGTTGTAAATTATAAATTTTCTGCTATAATAAAGCGAAATTATAAATTTATTTATACATAATACAGTAGTTTTTGCCCAGCTAAAGTTTATCTAGGAGTATGCCTACACTTAATTGGATCGGCGGAATTAGGCAAGGGAAAATTGCATTTCTTTTTGGCGCACAAAGGGAATATTGAGGAAGTTTTGACTAGACTTAAACAATTATAAGTTTAATTTGTGTCCCTATTCAAAATCACCAACCAAAAAGCCAACAAAATCCTACCCGCCAAAGTAGCCAAAGAGCGACATGTTCATTCTTTGTTTGAGGCAAACCTCGAAGAATTGCTTGGCATATACTTTTTAGCGCACGAATACAGCACCTCGGCAGGCGGTAGAATTGATACGTTGGGCGTAGATAAAAACGGCTCGCCGTGCGTTATTGAGTATAAAAAAGGCCAAAATGACAATGTTATCAATCAAGGCTTGTCATACTTGCGTTGGCTTTTAGATCACAAAGCCGATTTTGAAATGCTGTGCCAAAACAAAAATATTAAACTAAGTATCGATTGGTCATCGCCACGGGTTATTTGTATTGCTGAAAGCTATAATAAATTTGATATTGATACCGTAGAACTATTACCCATAAAAATTGAGTTGTTAAAATACAGTTTGTACGATGGTGGACTATTGCAGCTTGAGCACGAGAAACACGACAATATAAAAGTAAGCACGAGCGAAATATATAAAAATTCCAAGAAAGATAAGTTGGTAAGTGAAAAATTACAAAAAGAATATAGCCTTGAGCATCATTTACACGGCCAAAAAGAAGAGATTAAAAAAATCTTTTTTGACGTTCGTGAATGGATCACGAACTTAGATAAAGATATTGTTGAAGAGCCTAAAAAGTTATATATTGCCTATAAATTGGCCACCAATTTTGTAGATATTGAAATTCGGAGTAAAGACATAAAACTATTTTTGAATATACCAAAAGGCAAGTTAAATGATTCGCTACGTTTGGCTCGAGATGTGTCCAATGTAGGGCATTGGGGAAACGGGGACTATGAGGTAAAAATAACCACAAAAAGCGATTTAATGCCCGTTTTTGAACTTGTTCGGCAGAGTTATGAGTTTAATAAATAATTTAATTAAATACTATGTCGCCAAAAAGAGAACAATTTCAGGTTGTAGATTTAAGTCAAGAAACATTTAACAGAGGTGATTACACGGATTTAGTTGAAGAAATTAGAAAATTGCCCGAAGAACAAAGACTCGTTGAAATAATAAACGAAGCGCTTGAACTTATGCCAGAATTAAGCACAGAAATGTTTATCCAGCATTATCGAGAAAAAGCATTAGGCCTTTTAACAAAGTTACTTGCGATGAATGAACATATTACTTCTGATGAAGATGCCAGAGCGGCAACGCCATTAAAAAAATTTTTTGATGCATTAAAAAATTTGGAAATACGAGAACGAAAAAAAGATAGTCTATCGGATTCTTTACCAGAGAACAATAATCGTGGTTTTAAAAATTAAATCTTTTCCCACTTTCATCACTTTCTCTGTGTTGCCGTTGGACATCTTAAAAGTTTGTGTCCACCCTGTGTCCAAAAAGTGATGAAAGGGGAGTATGGATGATGACGATTGAGAACGAATGAGAAACGATAATTTATCTCATCTTAGTCAATATTTGCTAGGTTGAGAAGAAATTGGTATTATATTGACTCTGTTGCGATTCCCGTACGGGCTACAATTCGGATAATGTCCGGCTTCTTCCAACAACAAACAATCTTCCGTGGCTAATCCATGGGCTTTTTTGGCGTTGAGAGTGTCCCGCTCGTGGTGAACGGTTGTGCTAGAAGTATTTGCTTTGCCTTCTCTTTAAAAATAATTTTTATGATGTAGTCCTAGGGCGGCAATTTAAATTTTAACAATAAAAACAAAAAAACCTTCTTTATAAAGAAGACTTTTTTGGCAGAGTTCCCGTAGAGGCACGCGGGAAGTCGTGGCGCTGCGCTTGAGCAGGCAAGACCGAGACAATCAAGGTCGCCAGGCTTTCAACTCTTCGGCTGAGGGGAAACGTCGAAGCTCCTTTTCGACTCTCAGAGAGAGCTCCTCTTCGGGGGCGTCGACCTCAGTCGCAGTCCCCTTTTTTTCACAGAGAGTCGAATCGCGCATCAGCGCTGCTTGGACAATTAGCGCATATAGTACCATGCTGGCCAACGCTTCTCCCGCCCCTGGGAGAAACGTTGGGCTGCCCCACCTATCAGCCTCGGCCAGGGTGGCGAACTGAACCGCCGCCACCATAAAGCCAAAGACCGAGATTATCTCTATTCTTCTCAGAGTTGTCAAAGCGATCCTCCTTATGGGAGGAGTACTATTTTTTTTAATTTTTGTCAAGTATACAATCTCAAACGGGACACTAAGTTCTATCCCCATAGAAAATCAAGCTGAAATATTTGGTCCAAACGGATCATTGCATTCTCTGGTAGAAATTTTTCCCGAAGAGCGCAGGCACACGAGTTTAGAAATAGCTCTCACTGAAGAGGAGATGAAAGAACCCTATGCTTTATTTGGAATAAAACCGTCACTAACTGGCGGGGCTCCTAAGCAATGGCCTTATGGGACAGATCTGTATCATAAATTCTTTTTTTGCAAGAGAAACAACTGTTATTTGATAGATGACAACCCGATGTTAATGGAAGAGTTAAAGGAGAAGGGTTTGAAAGCATCTGCATATAGATAAATTTTATCATACCGATCAGAGTAAGTCGCTTGAACGAAGGCTTTAATCTTAATTCTAAAAAAAGTTGCCTACTATTACAAAAATCCTTACATGCAATTTAAAAACAGAGGTTGACCTCTTTTTTTGTTAAGCTCAAATTTTGGCAGGTACATAATGATGCTATTTTTGTGCGGTGTTAAAAAAACAAAAAGTCTTGAAATTATTAGCACCCATGATATTGCTCGTACGATAAGTAAATTTGAAGAATTATATATTTCTTTAATTCAGAAAATAATCTTGATTAATAACTGATCTGAATTAGTTTCACATTTTTGCAAAAAAATTTGTCATGAGGAACAAAATATAGTATAGCTGGAGCAGGCAATTGTTGCCTAGAACGCGAAGTTTGCGTTGATACGCTTATCGCCACGAGTTCCAGTTCCTACAATCGCATCCATGCTCTCTCTCGCGTTCGGCCCGCATCGCTATCCTCAGATCCTCGCGCGAAGGCCTTTAATTCAGTGATTTGGACTTCAATTGATAGAGCCTGTTTATCTTCACGTCAGTAGATTTGCGGGCATAAAGAAAAAATGTTTGATTCATAGGAAAAATTGGCTATAACCGCTTAGTCTAGCCAGGTGGTGAGAAAATGGTAAAAATAAAGCAATATGGATAAGTTCGGGCTTAACCCAAAAAAATTGACAAAAGTGCTAAAATATGGTTTAAATATAGGTTGTTCTTTTTATAACCAATTAGCCAAAATAAGCCAAAATCGGTGGGGAGAGTGTTTATTTTGCTCATAATTTTAATGGGCAATAAAAATGCTCTCCTCAATCCGAGGAACGGCCCTCCGGCCCCGGGGTTAGGGGCACAACGCTTTTCGGGCTCAAGGCCTGAAGGGAGAAAATCGCATGGACAATATCCTTAAGACGACGGCTGGCTTCGACACCTCGCATCTCCTCGCCCTCATCAACGCGGTGGGCGGGCGCGACAACGCGCTCGGTCTCTGCAACGGGACCAAGAAGGCGACGGTCGAGGACGTCATCCGGTTTTTCGACAAGCATGTCCGCTTCATGATCCCGCAGGGATTCAAGTTCGATCATATTGCTTTCAACCCCAACTACGCATGGGAGCAGCCGACCGCGAAGTTCGACTTCGATGCGCTCGTGAAGCGCGGCGGACTCTATCTCCCGAAGGGAGTGAAGTTGCCGTCGGCCAGCCAGATCGAGGACGGTTGCCGTGCGCTGGAGGAGGAAGTTTCTGCCGACGATCAGGTCTCGAAACTGTTCAAGGTGAAGGACCCGCGCCGCGGCATCCGCCTCCCGTGGTTCCTGCCGCAGATGGAGATCGACATCCGGAACGTCGGCAAGGTCATCCACGAGATCTTCAAGCCGGCCATCAAGGCGGCCTACGAGCAGCAGTTCGAAGGACGCAACTTCGTGGACTACCGCAAGAACGAAACCGATGGCCGGGTCGCCATCGTGGACGAGAGCCAGCTCCGGCTGGTCTCCGCGCTCCGTGAGGGCCCGGTTTTCGGCTGGATCTTCCCGGCGGTGTTCCAGGGCATTGGCATCGAGGGCGACCGCGCCCTCATGAAGACCCTGCCGAAGAAGCACAACGGCTTCGTCCTCGGTGGTTTCGACTTCCTCGCGGCGATGATCCTCCACACGCCCATCCTCGCCCGTGATGGAACCACGCCCGTGATGGACCTCGCCTCGTTCCAGTGGTGTGGCCCCAAGTACTCCCTCTGCGTCGGCGCGAGGGATTCGAATCTCGGGTTCGGTCACAGGGATCTGAGCCCGCACGAGAACTACTCGGCGGCTCTCTCCGTCTTCAGGCAGTAGTCTACCTCTCTCGGGTTAAGGACACTCTTGGGCATGGCTTATCCTGTTGTAAGGCAGGTCGCTGCAATTTTTCTGGCGGGGTTATGGTATCAGCGTTTCAACGCTGGTACTGTGGCCTCGCTTCTTTCGTTTTAAGAAAAATTATGTTATGCATCATCGTGTCATAGGCATGCTCGCCAACGCTACGCAATATGTCGGGAATACAATAAAATAACGGTTTTTATTTCAAAACCGTTATTTTATTTTCCATTGACAGAAAGAGATCTGCGTACCTATAATGCCTGTATGATTGTGCGAACAATTGTTTCATTTTTTAAGGTACATCTATGACCCATATTGACGCTGCCCATGTGCGCAAAGCTACTCATGTCATTAATCCGCTTATTCTCGGTCGTTGGTCGCCACGAGCACTTTCCGGAGAAATAATACCTCGTGAAGAGCTTATGGCTTTGTTTGAAGCGGCACGTTGGGCGCCTTCATCGTACAACAATCAGCCGTGGCGTTTTATTGTTGCGGAAAAAAACACCCCTGAATGGGAAAAATTATTTAGTCTTATGGGAGAGTTTAATCAGTCGTGGGCAAAAAATGCAGCCGCGCTCACAGTTGTTGTTTCGCGTAAGAACTTTGAACACAATGGTAAACCGTCTGAGACGCACTCATTTGATACTGGTGCAGCGTGGCAGAATTTGGCACTTGAGGCATCGTCACGTGGTTTGGTTGCGCATGGTATGCAAGGATTTGATTATGACCGCGCGCGTAAAGAACTCAGTATTCCCGATGAATGCACGGTTGAAATTATGATTGCTATTGGTAAACCGGGAGAAAAAGAAAATTTATCAGCAGATTTACAAAAGATGGAAACGCCTTCAGATCGAAAACCATTGAACGACCTCATTTTTAAAGGGGTTTTTGGCACGCGCTTCAGTGAGTAAAAAGAAAGTTTGAGTATGAAGAATTTTTTTCAGCACACTTTTTATAGCACGACTTCTTCGGCTTGGGATGGAATGTATCAAGCTATTTTGGCTGCTGAAAAATCTATCTATTTTGAAGTGTATATTTTTATTGATGATACGGCTGGCGAACGATTTGTTCGTGCGTTGTGCGACAAGGCTGCAGCCGGAGTTGAAGTAAAATTGATTTTTGATTCAGTTGGCAGCTTTTCTCTTTCTCGTGCTGCACTGCAGCGACTTAATCGGGCTGGAGTAAAGGTAGTGTGGTATAACCGAGTCAGGCCAGGATGGCATGTGCCGCGTTGGTTTTTTCGTGTCTGGTATCGCAATCATCGTAAGTTCTTGATCGTTGATGAAGAAATTGTTTTCTTGGGCGGAGTAAATATTTATCAAGAGGCAGCACTATGGAATGACGTGCATCTTCGCTTAGAGGGAATGCCGATGCGGATTCTTTTGGGTATTTTTGGCAGAAGTTATATAAAAGCGGGTGGAGACAAAAAAGATGTGGCGCATCTACTCGCGCTTCCCGCATTTAAAATTGATCTAGCTGAATGGCGAAAAAAGATTGACTTTATTTTTCATTCACCGCTTGATCATGGTGGTCGGAAGAAATTTATGCGTCAAATTTACGTTGACGCCCTACGTTCATCTAAGCATAGTTTTACTATGCTTTCGCCCTATTATATTCCTGATAAACGATTTATTGAAGCTATAAAAGGAGCTGTTGCGCGTGGGGTAAAGGTAGAGATTTTATTACCTCAAAAGACAGATTATCGAATCATGCAGGTGACAGCCAAAAGTTTTTTTAATCTGACCTGTCGTGCGGGAGCCGTGCTGTATCTTCTTAAAACTATGAATCACGGCAAGGCTTTTTGTGTTGATGGTGCGAGTGGGTTTGTGGGTAGTGCCAATTTAACGCCGCGAAGTTTTAGGTTTAATGAGGAATCGAATGTATATTTTAATGACGTTGCAATGGTAAAAGATCTGCAGGCAATTTTTGAAGGTTTGAAGAAAGAAGCAGTTATGGTGTGTGAGTATCAAGAAACATCATGGTTCTTGCGAACGGTTGCCTGGTTTACTGCTCGAGTAGATCATATTATGTAACCATGTGCTAATGAAAAAAAATAGTAATTCATCCGCTCCACTTTCCGAACGCATGCGTCCTCATGCGCTTGATGAATTTGTGGGACAAGAAGAGCTTGTCGGTCAGGGGCGATTGCTCCGCCGTTTGATTGAAGAAGACGAGATTACTTCTCTTATATTGTGGGGGCCACCAGGGGTAGGTAAAACAAGTTTAGCAGCCGTGATTGCAGAAGAATCTAAGGCGGTTTTTCGAGTGCTTTCAGGAGTCATGAGTGGTAAAGATGATTTACGAAAAATTATTAAAGAAGCTGAAGAATTAAAAGAAAAAGAAGGTAGAAAATTAGTTTTGTTCATTGATGAAATCCATCGCTGGAATAAGGCACAACAAGACACGCTGTTGCCTTATGTCGAGCAGGGGCTTGTCACGCTTATTGGCGCCACTACCGAAAATCCTTCGTTTGAGATTATCGGGGCACTGCTTTCGCGGTCTCGCGTGCTTGTGCTTACCGCTCTCACGCCGCAGTCCATTGTGCTTTTGCTTAAAAGAGCCTTGAATGATAAAGAGCGGGGATTGGGGCACGAAGAAATCGATATTCACGATGAGACGATTGAATACTTAGCACAGCTGTCGCAGGGTGATGCTCGGCAGGCGTTGAATGGCTTAGAGGTCGCAGTGCATTTGAAAACAAAAAAAGTGGGCACGCGCCCGTTGCTCACCAAAGAGGATATTAAAGAAGCGATGCAACGAACACATTTGGTTTTTGATAAACGTGGTGAAGAATTTTACACTCTCATTTCAGCGTTGCACAAATCGATGCGCGGATCAGATGCAAATGCCGCGTTGTATTGGTTAGCACGCATGCTTGAAGGTGGAGCCGATCCGCTCTATCTTGCTCGACGTATTGTGCGCTTTGCCTCAGAAGATGTGGGCATGGCCAATAGTGAAGCATTAGTACAGGCGGTGGCTGCGTATCAAGCCTGTCATTTTTTAGGCTATCCAGAATGTTCTGTTCATTTGGCTCAGGCAGTTGTGTATTGTGCTAAGTCGGCCAAGTCAAACATGCTGTATGCGGCGTATAATCGAGCTGCCGCAGATGCTAAAGCCACTTCAGCGCTGCCAGTGCCGCTGCATTTACGCAACGCCTCAAACGCATTTTTAAAAGAAATTGGATATGGAGAAGGTTATAAATATAATCCAGATTTTTCCGAACCAGTAGAACAAGAGTATCTTCCGTCTTCGTTAAAAGGAAAAAATTATTTTGCCAAATAAACGACTTCAATTTTTCTTCCATTTTTTTCATGAGTTAATTGTACGAGTATTGTTTTTTTATTTTCGAGGAGATCGGCAATTTTTTCTGGCCATTCAATCAAACAGATGGTATTTTTTTCCCCAAGGTAATCAGTCACACCAATTTCCACTAGTTCGTCAGCATTCTGTAATCGGTAGGTGTCCATATGCACCACGGTGTGAAGGTTGTCTGGGGAGGTTTTTTTAGGTAGTATGGTGTGGATTTGCATGATGGTGAAGGTGGGGCTCGTAATTTCTTCACGCACACCTAAGGTGTGGGCAATTCCTTTTACCAGGGTGGTTTTACCAGCACCAAGATCGCCTTGTAGGCATACGATGTCGCCAGGGTGAAGCAGCTCAGCAATGTGTGCCCCAATATTTTTTGTTTCTTGGTCAGAAGAACTTTGAAAAATGATAGAATTCATATGAGTAAGATGTATCGTACTTTGGGATAAGCTGTCAATCAATTTTCGCCTTGCCGGGCAGGCGGTTCTTTAGTATACTAAAATTTGCCTATGAGCATTACTATCGAAGAAGTTAAAAAATTAGCCAATCTTTCACGAATTTCTCTTTCTCAAGAAGAGGAAGAGCGTTATGCGAAAACTATTTCAGCAGTTTTGGCATATATGACTATTTTGAATGAAGTTGATACTTCAACAGTAG
>CAYUHX010000009.1:0-43183 GCA_964444705.1 uncultured Gammaproteobacteria bacterium
AGGAAATGATGGAGGGAGAGGTGGCAGCGTGGGTGGGGGTTAAGGAGAAAAGGGAAGACAAAAAAAAGACAAGTCCTAAAACACTCAAAATTCTTATAAAAAATATATATACATTCCCCCACTTTCTCTGCATAGAAAAAACATGTTACCAATTTTTGATTATACCTTATTTTTTTAAAAAAAGAAAATGAAAAAGAGTTTTTCTTACACACTCTACCTTTTTATTAAACTACCGGTTTAACACGAGCCAACACCACCCCCCACACCCGTTCTACACCATTCGCTTTAAGTGTTCGAGCGCACTCCTCTAAGGTACTACCAGTAGTAAACACATCATCAACTAAAAGAATCTGTCGTGGAGGCGGTTCTTTTCCCATCCATGTAAAGGCATTCTCAACATTCGTACGCCGCATAACACCCTTAAGCAGGGCTTGTTGAATTGTATAACGCGTACGACCAAAAAAATTTTTTGGAACTAAAAAAATATCCGCAACAGATTCTTTTAATTCATGATAAACCATTTCAGCAACTTCGGCGGCCTGATTAAAACCTCTTTCTCGCTGACGCCGAATGTGGAGCGGCACAGCAACAATTCCCCACGCATCACCCGTCACTATTTGCCTCACCTTCTGTGAATGCACAACAAAAAAATTATGTACCAATCGCTGCCACAAAATAACCATTTCTAACGCATGGTGATACTTAAAAACTTTGATGAGATCGGCTATTGGACCAGTTGTTTTATACTCAAAAAGGGCAATCACTCCATCAAGCGAAGAAGCTGGTGCACAAGATGAGCAAATTCCTGAGACAACTGCCCCACATACAGGACAAGCCCACACCCCAGAAAAATCAAAGTTATTCTGACATTGCGAACACCACCACTCCCCTTCACGACCGCAGGCTAGGCATTCCAACGGAAAGAGAAAATCAACAAAAAATATATACAATTTTTCGAAACACTCTCGCCAGAATTTAATCTTCAATTTTTCTTGCACACGAGCTGTCCAAGAACAACTACTCCCATTTAAAATCTTTTACACGCCACTCCCCCGCACTATTTACCAAAGTAACCGTTACTGATTGATGTGAATTACTGACTGTTCCTTTCTTTTCTTCAGTTCGAATAGTTTGGAGTTTTACTTCAGCCACCGCGTCACTCCAATTACCAAGCTCTACGCTAAGCACCTGGGTGGTCACGCCCACAAAATCACTTCCGGTTTTTTGGCCAAGACGCGCACTAATTCTTGTCCATAATTCTTTGGTCACAAACGATTGCACCTCACGAATATTTTGACCATTATTATCAGTCGAATATGTGCCATACCGCTCGATAAATATTTTTGCGAGCTGACGAACAGTATTTTGCGACACTTCAAGCGGTGTAGCCTTCTTGACACTAGCACCTTGAGGAATGACAATTGTTTCAACTGGGCTGCTGGGGGTCGTACGCAATCGAAGTGGTGGCGTTGGCTTATCTTCTTCAGCAGGCGTTCCTTCGTTACCACCAGCTGGATTATTTTTTTGTTTTTGTTTTGAAATCACCACAAGCACAGTACTTATTGCCAAAATGACAAGCACAGCCACACTCACGATAATAAACAAACGAGTACGAAGCGACATAATCTAAAGGGATTAGAAATTAGCTACCAAATGGGTTTACTCAACCCATTTTTTCTTTAAATTCTTTTTTGGCCTTTTCAATTGCTAAAAGTTGTTGTGGATTAGTAGTAACAATTTGGTCCTCGGTATACGAAGCGACCACTTTAATTGCAGCATGTTTCGATCCTGCAAAAAATATTCCTTCACCAACTCCGCTTTCGAGAAGTAAATATTTTTCGCTTTCAGTGAGCAAAAATGTTTTTTGAATAAGATCAACGGCTGCTGAAGATTGCTTCATCAAAAGTTGCAACGCAGAGCTTGTCACAATTGCCTGACCATATTGCGACTTAAGAAAATCATTGACGTCTTGAGTAATAGTAGTTACTCCCAAATAATATTTGCGACACCGCTTCACCAACGCATAAATAAACTTGGCGCTATCTTCATGCTGCATAAGCCACCATGCCTCATCAATCACCATAATACGCTTTTTTCGCTCAGAACGCACGACATTCCATATGTAATTAATAATGGCGTAAATGGCGAGTGGTCGCAATTCATCCTCCAAATCACGCACACTGAAAATAACCAATTGATTTTTAAGATCAACATTGGTAGGCGAGTTAAACAGCCCCGCAAAAGTACCTTCAGTAAACTTTTTAAGTTTGAGTACAAGCTCTCCCGATCCTTCCATGCCCTCTAAAATTTCTTGCAAATCCTGAACGATGGGCGGATCAACCACGGTGAGATCACTGTCGCCGGTAATGTCTTTCTTGGCATACGTCTCAATGAGCGCACGATCAAGCACGGAATCTTGTTCGGTTGTGATGCCACCAAGCATGATGCGAAGGAGTCCCTTTACCGTAATCACCGCACCTCGAATAATATCTTCAGCGGACATTTCCTCGCCCACCGGACGCGGCAAATCAAACGGATTAATTTTAGCTTCTGATGAAAGTGAAATACTAATATACGTCCCTCCCACTGCATCAGAGAGATGTTTGTATTCCATTTCAGGGTCAATAATAATTACTTCCACACCCATCATCATACTGCGGAGCACCTCAAGCTTAATCGCATAACTTTTACCCGCACCTGAAGTGGCGAACACCACCATGTTTGCGTTTTGAAGCGAAAAACGATCAAATAAAATGAGGCTGTTATTATGGCGATTAATCCCGTACAAGATACCGTCATCAGACGAAAGCTCAGCCGAAACGAAGGGAAAAGATGCTGCAATTGGCGACGAATTCATGTTAAACGAAATCATGAGCTCGTCATTGCAAAGAGGTAATGTAGAATTAAAACCCTGTTCACCTTGAAAAAGCACCTTACGACTTAAAATAAGTTTTGAACCAAAAATACTTTCCACATCTTCAGTGATCTGGTCTAGTTTTTCTAAACTCTCAGCATAAAGCGTTACATAAAATGCAAACTGAAAAAAATGCTCAATACCTTGAGTCAAACTATCACGCAGCTGCTCCACGTCTTGCAGAGCGGTTTCACGAAGTGGATCACGCGGCGCACCCTTCTCTCGATCGGCAGAAATTTGAGCTTCGAGTGCACCCACTTTATTTTTTAATTGTTTTAAAATCACTTCTGCCTTGATCGGATAAAAAAACATGGCAATATCCATGGTAAACGACAAACCGATGATAGGCGAACTCCACCCAATAGAAATATAACGCGGATAAGATACGATAAAAACAGTACGAGCATACACATTCCCAAGCTGCAAAAAACTAGATTCCACATTGAAGGCTGCTGGAGCGATAAGGTCGCGAATCGTGACCGTGCCTTCACGATAAATGCGCTCTTCTTCAAGAGTCACCATCTCTTCCGCTGATTTTCGCGCCACCTTTTCTTGTTCTTTACGAAGCACATTTTGTGGCGCGTTGTCTTTTGCGAGTGACGTTGGTTTAAAAGCCATACGATAATAAAAGAGTTTTTTCAATCAAAAACCTTCTGTAAAATTATGGATCTTGTTCAATCTGCATGTCGTCCATCGCTGGCAAATGCTCCGCAAGTGCAATGTCAGGGTTATACGTACTGTAATAAAGCTCAATCAATGCTTGGGTATCAAGGCGCACGACACTAAGACCCATACTGCTCAAGCCTGATTCAACCTGACGCACGCGCAAATCTAAATCATACTTTCTTTCCATAAACCGTTCGCCTTTTAATTTAACTGATGCTGCCGGACTCACAAGCTCGCTTAATCGAGAAAAAAAACTTTTTTGTTTATTAGAAAGCGGATCATAGGGTACCACCACATAAAACTGTTTGCTCATAATTTCTCCGAGTGAAATAAGCTCGGTAACAAATGAACGGTAATCAGCAATTTGGGCTCGAAGTAAATCATTCGTTTGATTTCTTTCCTGTTCTACTAATTTATCAAGGTACGGCTTAATGTACAGTTTGCGTGATTGAATAACAATCTGAAGCGGAAAATCAAGTGAATTTAAAAAAGACACATATGCCGAAATTATCGCATTTTGTTCGTCTTCATTTTTAAGCGCAAAGTTGATACTTGAAATAAGCAAAGTCGCACGCAACGTACCATCTTTCATCACAACTGTATCGTTTTTAATTTCAGCGATAAGTAGATGGTGCTGACTTGGCACGATAGACTTTTTCTTTTTAGCCGCATGCTTATTTTTCATACCTCTTCTTTTGATTTAACTATGCTGAACAAAATAGTGTGTCATATAGACCACCAACCTAGCGCGTTCCCTTGTAATAACCGCCTGTATTTACCATAAGCGATAAATCACGAATACGAGTGTGTGTCGGCGCCACCATCACTTTTTTCTCGGTTACGACGGCTTTTTCTTGCTTGCGAAACGCATTAAGTTCCACATCAGAATACAACTTAAACCAAATTCGAATGCTTGGTCGAAGCATACTCTGACAAATATTCAATAAAAAATAATGAAAAAACTGACCATTTATTTTAACAAATGCCAACACCAGCGCGAAACCAACAATAATCAAAAATAAAAAAATAAACAACGCTGTATCAGCCAACTTAAAAACAATAAACATGATAAGACCCGCCACAAACAAAATCAAAAATTGACGGGTAGTGATCGGCCCAAAAATTTTATCCTCCACATCAATAAATTGCGGCACTACAAATTGATTCATACACACGTAGTATTTTTTTCTCCACCACACCCTAAATATTAAGCTTCTTTTCCATTGCTATGAGGGCTGAAAGTTCTGGCAATTGAATAACTTTGGAATCGAGTGAGGTGAGGGCCGTTATCTTTTTTCTTTGCGCCAAGGCATTTGTGAGAATTTCGACATAGCCCATATATAATGGACTATTGCGCCAGGCGGTAATCGCATCAAGAAATAACAAAATTGATTCATCGCGTAAATTGATAAATTTTTGAGCTAAACGTCCGGCAGCTTCTTCGGGATTTTTAGAAAGACGCCTGAAATCAAGCAGAGTTAATGCGCGAATTTCTTCAATTGGCCCCACCGCCATTTCTTTATATACCACATCTTGCACCATCGGTTTTGCAATGCTTTTTCCGCTCGGCGAAAAAATAGTATCCTTCGTCGGTAAAGGTGATACAAAAGAGTCAGATGGGTTGTTTTCTTTTTTTTGCACTGCTTCTGGCATCATTTCAGCCAAAGACAAACGCGGTGCCGGCTTAGGTAATGAAAATAATGGCGGAACAATGTCTGGCTCTTTTTCTGGAGAGATGAGTGGTTTTTCAGCACACAAACGAAGTAGTTCATCAGCTTCAAGAGAAGACAAGGCCAAACCACCTTCATTATACGCACGAAGTACAATTTCTTTCGTCTCGTCTTCGCTTTTTATATCTTTGACTCTGAGCTGCACGATACTACGCAAACGATTTTCGTAGTCTTTTGGAACTTTAAAACTAATTTTTTCGATAATTCCAGCCACTTCATCGAGTCGTTTAGTGCTCACTCGAGGAGCACCAGAATTTATCACACGCGAGGGAAAATCTTCATGAAGAGATACATCACTCTTTGGTGCAGTTACTAGCGGAGTGACATCTACAGAGACATTTGGTTGAATTGCCAAGGGTGCAGAAGAAACAGGCTCAACAATTGGTGTGATTTCTACATCGGTGCTCACCACAGAAGCATCAATCACTGGTGGTGACTGAGGACTAGCTGCTAATGGTGCGGGTGCAGTTACAATTTCTTTGGGAGGTTCTTCTACTGGCGCAATACTTGATGATAAAGGAGGCAGTGTTTCTGAAATAATCGGCAAAGGTTCAACTGCTGAAGAAATAATTTCTGGTTGAGAAACAGGTACTATAGATTCTTGCACTACAGTCAAATCAGAAGGAAGAGAAGCAACTGGTACTGTGGTTGGTTCAAGAGGAGTGGCGGCTGGAGGCGCAGGAACAACTGTTTCAGCCGATGAAAAATCTTCCTTTTTTTGTGCTTTTAATTCAGCCAAACTAACCCGCACGTAGGTGCCGTCGGGTTTTTTTACTAGTACGGTAGGTTGAGGACGTTGACCGGACACAGTAAAAATTTTTTTTAAGCGAGTAAACTTTCGTTCCAATGAAAAGTTCCATCGGTTTCATTATAATAGCACAATTCACGAATAGTTTCATCTTCATATTTTTGTGCCAGCGAATCAAGCATGGCAAGCACCCCTTCAACCTCGGTAATTTCTCCCGAAGCGCTGGTAGGATACACTGCTTCAACCACTTGTTTGAGGTTGAGATAATTGGTTTTCTTTGTTTCTGATTTGGATTCTTTAGTTGACGCACGCTCGCCGGACGAAATTGGGGTTACTACTACATTTTCAGAATTTATCGAGGCTGTTTCAGGCTGAGAAAAGACTGGCGTTTTTTCGTTTTTATCTTTAGATGATGAAACTTCGACAGGTATTTCTTTGTTTACACTCAATTCATTTTGATTTGTATCTACTATGCGCACACTCGCCAGTTCTTCATCCTTAGGTTCAAAAATCTCGTCTTTGTTTTCAACATACTGCAAAACTGCTTCCTGGTGATTAGTGTCTTGAGTAAGAAAAAATAAAAACTTAACAAAATCTTGAGTAATTTCACGACGAAGACTATCAGAAAAACCAAAATAATAAACCTCTGAAGGAAACATTACTTTTTCTACACGCGCATATAATTCAGCTAACTCTAATTCTTTTTGTCCTTGCTCAATAAAACGCTGATAACTGGTCACTATTTCTTTCGTGGAAAGCGCATCTGAAGAAGTCGGATTAACGGGCCATGCAGAATTTAAAATTTTTTCTTTAACTTTCAAAAAAAGAGTTTCCAAAACTTTTGAATTATCTGGGTCAAGAATTTGCCGAAAACAGTACTGCATAAATTCACCCTCTACATGCACACCATTTTGAAAGGCACCAGGTAATTGCAAAACTATTGATTCCGCCGCTTCAGATGAAGGCATTTTTAGAAGGTCGCCCCAAGTTGCGAGCACATACCAACGCCAATAGGTGTAATAATTATTTTTAACCATCTCCGCAGATGGACTTGCACCAAAAAAAACCGCAAGTGATTTTTGAATATCACTCACCACCTCAGGCAACGAACGGATTGACTGAAACAACTCTTCTGCTGCCACACGCTGCTCTTCAGTAAGCACAGCTGGAGACAGAAAAACAGAACAGCGCTCTTTAATCGACATTTCCATACGAAAGACTAAAAACTAAAGAGTAACCCTTTTGGTAACTGTAGCGCCAGTAGCTGGATCAACGGTTTCAATGCTAAATGTTTTTCCTGAAAGATCACTATGACTCTTGATACTCGCGTCACTTGTTACTTTTCTCATGAGCGCCACTAAGGCATCCTTTTCTTTATCTAGTTGTACACCCGCCGACTTAGAAATTCTTTGTATTCTTGCATCCAAGATTTCACTAAGCGTATCTGCAACTTCTTTAGATTTGATTTTAAAAGTACCGCTATCATATCCACCAAGCAATCTACCCGCTGCATCTTTTACCGCGCCTGTTACTCCACCACCTGACAACATATCAGCAACAGAATCATTTAACTGATGTTTAATTTCATTCTCAGTAGCGGTTTGAAGACGCAACAATATTTCTTTCACCCCATTATGAAGACCAGAAGTTATTTCTTGTCCAGAGACCATGTCAGTAGAGAATAATGCACGTCCGTCAGTGACACTTCCCAAAGATTGGAACTTACGATTATACGCTTCCTTCCCTGCCTGTACCGCAGCTCCTATCGCAGCAGCTCCGCTTGGTGTGGGTTTTGTAGCAAAATGAAGTGCCCCCGGCGCTAGAGGTGCACTATCCATAGTGCCCGCAAAACCATAATGATCAATACCTGCCTCATCAACGCCTTTTAAGATTTGGCCAGAAAGATGGTGTGCGCCAGTTTTATCTGCTCCACGACCCATTGAACGCCCTAAATTTCTAAAATAAGTATCAGCTTCATCACCAATTGACGCACGAATTTTTTGCTCGGCTCCACGAACACCAGCCATACTGGCAACACCTGCCTGATCAGAACCACCAAGCACTGCTGCCATATATTGGTGCATGTTTGAACCATCAAGCTTACCAGCCCAAGGAACAATGCTGTGTAATTTACCACGCAAATCATTACCATAGCCTTTTTCAAACACTGAACTCATGGCATAAAAACTACTTTTTGTAAGATTCCCTAACTCATCTTTTTCTTCTTTGCTCAAAGAGCCTTTTGCCCTTAATTTTTTAATACGATCGGCGTATCCTTGCAAAATTGAAAAAGTTTCATCGTAATCAAGTGACCCAAAATCTTTCATCTTTTCATTAAAATGACCATCTTGAACCTCTGCCAAGCGAATTGGCGGTTTTCCTTTTATCATTTCTTCCAAATCACGTTGATAGCCGATCAATTGCTCTTCTTGTTTTTTTGTGGCACCACCTCTGGTTTTTGCCCTCGCTTCAGCGAGATATGCATTCAAAAATGGCATGTTTCCTTTATTTTTTTCAATAACCCCTTGAGCAACTTTTGCTTTTTCACTATCACTCAAATCTCTTCCCGCTTTCTTTTTTGCCTCCATCACTTCATTTTTATATTGATTTTGAAACGCATCACTTTCTTTTTGAAGCTGTTCTTTTTTGTATTTATCTGCCCGTTCACGAGCACCGGCATCTGATTTCATCTTTCCAACAGCCGCCTGAGTTTCGAGTTGTGAAACAGTATCTTTAAGGCCACTGCTTACTCCTCGACTACTTTCAAAAATAGCAGTTCGGGCCTCAGCTTCTTTTTTTAAGTTTTTTAAACGGGCATCTCTCGATCCTACTTGCAAAAGACGACCAAAAATTCCTGCCTTATCACCGCCCAGCATTTTATTCCATTTGGTGCCTGCCTTTAAGCCAATATTCTTTCCGTATAAACCCAATTCATCGAGACGACTTTTTCCTGCATTTTTCAAACCTTTTGCTGCCATTTCACCCAAGAACACACCGGTACCAATCGTTGCCACTTTCTTACCAAAACCAAGTGCTTTGCTCATAAGCGCACCACTGTCACCACCAAGTTTTCCAGCTTCTGCTGTGGCGTACAGCATGCCTAAGATAACCCACATTTCCAAGAAATTTTTCCATGTAAACGCTTTGGCAACGGCCACGCTTTGCTCGTCAGACACCTTACTCGTTTCAGGTATTTGGGAATTATCATTAAAATGATTGCCAAGAGCACTACTTCCCATCATCACAAATGTAACCCACAGAAAAAACAAAATTGCTGGACCAGAAACAAGATCATCCATCAGTTTTCCCCACCATTTTTTAGCAAGACTTTGTGTAGCCGGAATAATACTAGTGACAAAGGCTAAAGGGGAGATAATAATAAGGATCCACAATCGAATGACACGACCAAGAAGAATGAAAAAAAGAGCACCCATCATAGCCATCACGATTGCCCCGATAAATGCCGCCAAAAGAGCAGTGGCTAATATACCCGCGCTCACTAATTTATCGCCGTTGCTTCCACCCGTGTTAATAGCCTCAAAAGAATTGAGATGGAGACCATTGATGAGATTGCCACCCGCAGTGGCGGCGATGCCGTTTACAAATGTAATCATGACCACTTGCGAAATATCAATCAAAGCACCGCAGATGATACGACTAAAATTGACCAGAATTGCCGCAAACACAAACTTAGGCAATAATTTTTTCCATTCATAATGCTCAAGCCCAAGAATGGTTGCGAAGGCAATGACGAGAAGAATGATGACAAACCCCATGTTGGTGAGGTCACGCACCATTACCCATCCAACTTTAATAATATCAAGATCAAGATAGCCATTATACCCGGCCACTTCAATTATGCCGGCCAAAAAGAAAATCGCTATTTTTAAACAGAGCTGTTCAATGACAAGAGCCCATTCAGATAACAGACGGAACCAACCGTCTGAGCTAAACAAATCTGTCACGTTAAGTTCAGCATGTGCGGCCACTGGCCACACACCCCAGGCAACACTTCCGCCCAAAAATAATAACGCCACCATCATAATTAAACGACGGTGTGCGTAAAATGTGGTGGAGCAAGCAGTCAAAAAATGTTGAATCCAATTGCGCATGGCAGGATTATAACACGAAGACCTACAGCAAACAATTCTGAGATGGGGACAACTAAAAATCAGTCTATGCCACTATTTTATAAAGGTAAACGAGAAGAGCAGACTTCACCTATGCGAGCAACACTATCCTACTTAAACCACTATTTATCCCCAATTTAATTGCAAGGCACAAAGCAAATGCGTATGCTTACCTTGACAAAATGCGTGTTTTGTGATATATTGATTAGTCAATCAAGTGCTCGTTGAAAAAATAATAAAATAAATGGCTGAAACAACAGCTATTTTTTATTACCGGCTTAAAGATTTTGAAAAAATATCCACAGCTTTTTTCAGATGATTTAAGAAAGTAATGTAGGAGTGAAAACGAGTGTAGGTGTGTTCATTACAACTGCGCTTCACAGCGAGGCTAAAAGGCCTTACCTAAAAGCGCACTCAAAAAAAGTTGGAAAAAGTTTGTGTACGGCAAGTGCAGAAACTGGCAACCGTGCTAAACCCGCGGGGTGAAATGAGAAATTTTGCATAAAGATTTCTGATTTCACACCCGTGGGGGAGGCACGCTGCCAGACCCCACATTGCATTCACGAAGAAGGAGATGACCATGAAGACCGCCCGACTGTTCCCCCGCCTCTCGACCCTGTCCACCCTCTGCCTGTTTCTGAGCATCCTCGCCGGTGGGTGCAACGCGCCCCCGGACGACGACGAGCTGAAGAGCCCCGACGAGTTGGTGCAGGCCATCCAGTCCTGCGCCAACACCGAGATGGGCAAGGATCAGCTGCTCACCACCCTGCGCATCTGCAGGGACCCGGCGACGGCGACGGCCATGCGCCTGAGCCTGGAAGCCTGCACCGCGGAGCGCTCCACGCTCCAGGCCCAGGTGTCCATGCTCAGCTCCGACCTCGGCGCCGCCAAAGGCCAGGTCGCGACACTGACCACGGAGAACACAGCGCTGAAGGCGCAGGTGGTCCAGCTGTCGGCTCAGCTCGCGGCGATCCAGGAGCAGGCCTGCGTGTCTCGCATGGCCGCGCCGCTGAGCGGCTGGAGCTGCGGCGTCGGCAACTCCGACCCCTGCGTGGGCCCTCTCGCCATCAACGGCAAGGCCTGCACGGTGACCTGCGACATCGGCGGCGGGAACAACTACCGTATGCGGATGCCCGACACGGCGGTCGGGGCGGGTGACACGAGGTTCATCGCGAAGTCGGACGTTGACCCGACGCTGAACATCGTATGCACCCGCTAAGAACCGCCCGACGCGCACGCCACGACCGAAGTCCTTACAGGATCTCGGCCGCGGCGTGCCTATCTCTCCCCTGAAAAGAAAAATAATTTTCTTTTCACCGAATAAAAAACTCTTGTCTAAAAAACAAGAGTTTTTTATTTGTCTTAAAGTTAAGCTTACACAAAAAATAAAAATCACCGGCTTTGAAACCGATGATTTTTTAACTACTATTATTTACTTCTTTGGAGCAACGATGACGTATTTGCTAAATGAGGTCCATGGGCCGATACAAGTACCACCAGAACCACACTCGGTGTCAGCTCGACAAGAAATGTTTTTATCATTACTACAGTAACCACCAAAATTACATTCTGGAAGACCAGTTCGGTTAAAACAGCCATCTCCCCCAGGTCCACCTGGACAGCGGCCATTACACCAATTCCAGTTGTCCATCACTTGCACGCGTGGTTTGAACAAGCAACAACCGGTAGGGAATAATTGCGCGTTACCGCAATCCGCCGGATTAGCAGTGAAATTTGAACTCTTGCGGGTACACTGATACACATGCTCAAATTGGAAGTAGGCGTTGTCGCAAGTTTTGCCATCAATGTGACCAAAATCTGGTGAGTTTTCCTTGGCACATTCTGGTTTGGCCGCACAATCAATATTGCTATTGCAAACCTGACCAGTATTGGTGGTTACCACACAACGATTATTAATCACATCACACCTGCCGGCGGCCCCACATTGAATGTCGTTATTACACCACAAATCTTTTACCTCTGTGACTTGGCAATTTTTTGCCACACAAATAGCATTTCTATACCCGCGGCGATTGCGATACAACCCTTCGTAGATACTATATTGAGCATTCTTTTCACCCCAATCAACTTGAATTTTGCGGATTGGCATTTGATCAGAATCGGCAAAGGCAAAGAAGCGCAAGAATGTTTTGGCATTACTGGTGAAAATTTTGATATCTTTGGTAGATTCGGAATTAACTGTTAAGCCTGGGCCACGACTAATGTCTTCAATACACACATCGCCGGATGAACAAGCACCGAGTGGGTAAATGAGCGGAGCCTTTGGCTTGGCAGTAGGAATAGCCGCATCACCAGTTTCGGTGTAATCAAAAATGCTGCTTCCCTGGACTGTATAACCTACATAAGGACCAGAATTGATTGGATCAAGCACCGCTTTAAGACTAAAAGCTTGGTCAAAGTTATACCATCGCTTGGGACGGGCGAATAATCGACCTAAGGCAGGTTTACCAACGGCATCTAACGATTGACGAGATGCAGTTGAGCCCACTTCAGTTCCTGTCTTATCAACTTGTACACAATTTCCATCCGGACAACTAAATGGGGCTCCGGCTGTTCCTTTCGGTAGATAAGCAGGATCAGTCAAGCTTGGCGAAAATTCACAAGAACGAATTTTCAACGGATCATTATCTTGATTGTTGTAACATTTGAGCGGATTTCCACCTCGGAATTCGGTAATTTGAAGTTGTTGATTATTGGCAGGAATACCCGCAATCAAACTACCAAAAGGTGACATGTCGGTATTATAGGTATACCCAAGCGGATTAAGCACATATCCTGCCTTCCACAGGCGATTAGTCCATGGAGCAGTGTCTGAAAGACTCGCGTAATCAACGGTGGTATCGACTACTTTTCTACACCACTCTTTAAGAGTAAATTTCACATAATAATGCAACGCACCATCAGCCGATGAGGCATTACAGTTGAACCAATAATAACCCAAGAACTTTCTAGTATTTGGATCAAATTTCAAACGGATAGCATGCCAATTACCACCGCCGGTCGTGGCATTGCAAATCTGCCCACTGTCATAAATTGGATTCCACAAAGTTTCATCTCCAGAAGGAACGCCACCAAATTTTAAGCCCTCTTTGGTAATGAGATTGCCATCGGCTGCTCTACAGGAAATGCCAGTTGACCCATTAAAGCAGAGCCTTCCTTCAGCACTAACATATCCTTCATCTTTTTTATTATCGTCTCCTGTGTTACTTCCATAAAGAAGGATAAATTCATTTTCTTTCTGCAAATAACGACCAGTCACCACACGACCAGGGGCATGCTTATCACCACTGCCATTATCGTTTCCATCTGTATTAACCACATAGAGCGCTTGTGGTTTACCCACAGTGGGATCATTTGGCCAAATCTTAAATTGCAGACCAGATTTTGGATCTTCATCATCAGGACTATCGACTACAAAAGTAATGTTTTCAATATCGGAAAGAGTGAAGTTTGATTCTGCGAGAGTAGCAGGGAAAAAACCTTTTTCTGATGATTCATGACCCGCATACCCATACGGGGCATTAATGACCATTGGATTTCTGGTTTGAATAGTTCGTTCAATCGGCGAATAACCAGCTGCATTTCCGTCGAGACAATAGAAATTACCGCCACCACCTTTCGGAGGTTGAAAACCAGCTTCAGCATGTTGATTATTAATATCAGGAACACCAACCAAGGTATCAACTGGATACCAGGTGGTACAAAGGTGTTTGCTTGGATCACCGTTCATGGTACGAGCAGAATCTTCTTCAAGACAAAAACCTTCCCATCCTAATATTTTTTTGTTATCGCCTTTTTTCTTTAAACAAGTTCCTTCAACACAACCAGTATTGTCAGTACATGCTAAACCGTCACTTGCACCACCCTGACAAATACCTGAAGGAATTTGATTTTTCGTACCAATATTACCCGACGCATTCGGATACGAATAATTCCAATACTTAGTGAAGACATCACCGTAATTTACTTTGGTGTAACTACAATCACAGGAGTACGCAGTTGGTCCATCAATCGCAACACGGGTGCCAGCAGGAGTTTCGTTGCAGAAATTAGCAGCCGAAAATTCACGAACTGCCTTATCTCCAGTGGTGTACGCAGTGCTTGGAAATGGAGAGTCGCTTTCGGGATACGCACGACATTGATGCGAAGAAACCTTAATTGATCCGAGGTCGTTTGGTTTATCTTGATCTGAAACAAAATTTGAACCATCTAAATTTTCTATACACAAACCATTGATACACGAACCGTTTCGACTAGCACCACAAGAAAGGTTGCCAGGAGTAGTGGTGCAACTCACATCATTAACAGAAGATTTAGGAGCACAATTATTTCCACCACACGCGAGAAGTTTTACCAATTTCCAATTTGGTGCGTCTGGCGTACCTACATTAGCCTGTGACACTTCTTCAATCGGATACAAACCAGGCACTGAAAAACCATCAAAATCCATACCACGCCAACTCGTATCGCGATTCACATACAAATCAGCGGTAAGCGGTGTATTTCTAAATGAGTTACTTTCATTATTATCAGCCTGGTCTGAATCATCGTCGACCCAGCTAGCACAATTACTGCTACTACTGTCTTCTGAAGATTCTGGAGCTTTGTTGCAACGACCAACGCCATCACATACATTTCGCCATTTACCGGTTTGCTCGTCACGCACTGGGTGTGAAGTACGACATTGAATCCACTCACCACATTGTCGATCACGTTTCACTTTAATGAGAACATTCGCATCATTTGCTCGAACAGGATTAAGTGTCGCGCCATCAATTGGTTTGCCTGGTTTTTGATCAGTCGCAAGATACGAATCACTCGTTGACCAAAATTTGTTAGGATTATCCGTCTGATCAAAGAGCGCACATCCTTCACGCTGGCTTACTTTTCCATTACAATCTCCTGCATTCAATTTACTATCTTTAATTAAATAATAATGTGCATCACTGTCATTATGATCAATAAATTCAGTACACTGATTTTGTGCCTCCGGACATTCGCCCACAAAATTGCCATACTTATCACCATCACCAAACGACCAAAGACCATAGACACCACCCTCCTGGAAATAATCTGGGTAACACGGCTGATCACTAATACCCTGACATTCAGAACCTCCACAATCACCACTACCAACACAATATTTTTTACTATTTGTATCACACGCTCCCGGATTGCTACTACAAAATGCTTTTTGATCGTTGCTGCATACGCCGACGCCTTTCCAGAACCAACCACTCGTTTTAATATCATTTACTGACACACCTGCGCGATAGCTACAAATTTTTTGACCAACCACTTTTGGATCTTTGAAATAAAGGTTTCCTTCACTACTTGAATAGCTATTGCAACCCACTGCTTCCTGTTGACAAAGAGTGGTGTCATATGAGGCTGGATCATTTTTTATCGTAGTAGTGCTGTAGACGGGACCAGCAGGAGTAATTGTCTCAACTCCAGCCAAAGTACAACCCAAATCAGACTGAGAACACTGGGCATTTTCATTAGCTACCAAATAAATTGGGTTACTAAGAGAACCATCGGGTGGCACATACACTGTCGATTTTTTAAATACCCCACCAGCGGCAACTATTTGTTCAGCGGTGTAACCAGTGATATTGGTGTAACAACCTGTTTCACCAGCTGGTATTTTTTCGGCGCATGCAAATGAGCGTCCATCGATGGTGATGGTTGGTTTTTCGCCAGCCACACCATTTAGCCAGACATTTCGGGCTAACGCTCCTGCATCTTGGGGAGTATTTTGTTCATCAAAAAGCGCGGTACATCCAATGGCATCTGATCGACAAAGATAGCTGAAGTTAGTGAGATAAAAAGTTTGGTTTTGAGGATCGGTGTAGGCACTGCAACCAAGCGCTTCACCAGGTAAGTTATCATCAAGATTAGTGTCACACACTGGATCAACAGACAATGTTTTCTTTACCAAATTGATATTTTTTGCCACCTCCACCATATGAACATTGTCTATAAACAATCGTCCATTCACCAAATTTCTAAATGCAAGACGAGCGTTAGTTGTATTACCGTTAAATTCAACCGCGCCAAAATGATAATATTTCCACACGTCACCAATGCTAACTGAACTGAATTTTTTTACTTCAGCGCCATCCGGGCCTTCGAGGGCAACGGTCACTGTTTGACCACTGCCTTTAGCCCAAAAACTAAGATCATAACTCTTGCCTGGACTTAAAGACACAAATTTATACACTTCTCCAGCACCAATATAGGCGAGTGAATGTTCACCAGCTTGTGTTGATTCTGACGAAAGACGAATACTGCCCGGATTCCAACTAGTTAATGATGTGGTAGGACCACCTTCAAAAGTATCGGTAAACAATTCTTTCAAATTATTTCCAGCATTGCCTTTATACGCACGACAGGTGTTTGCTTCTTGACTACAAGAATCACTGGTTCCCGCGGAATTATTTACCCCATCAGGCAAACCATAATAGAAGCAAAAACCATTACGGTATTCACCATTTTGAAAACAAACTTCACAATGATCTTTATTCCAAAAGCCTTTCTGCACATCACACGCATCTTTGGTGAGATTAACTGTGTACAAATCAGTCGCATTCAAACGATAAGGCGTACATGATTGATCGACAACAATAGTTTTATTAATCAGGCGATAAAAAACTTGTCCTTTATCGTCATTAAATTGGCGACAATATTTAGAAACCGCATGATTTTTGTATAATGTCTCATTACACTCCGCATCGTAATCTTTAAGATCATCGGGAGTGCGATAAAAATATTTCGGTCCACCCGCTTCATCTTTTACTAATGTGTAGGATTTCAATTGAAAACCCTGATCAGAACCCTCATACGTGAAGAAATTTTTCTGACGCGCGGGATCAGGTGCAATACACGAACGTAAATCAGAATAATATTCTACCTTCTCGACCCCACCTGCATCCGTACTCAAATTGGTAAAGCTGCTGCAACCGACTTCCTCTTCTTGACACGTTTCGCCAGACGAAGGAATGATGTACGCCAAATCTTGGCCAGATGAATAGTTGCTCGGCATTTCACGGTACGCTGCATAGCCAACACATCTTGGGTCACATTGATCATTCCAAGTCACTTCATTTTCAATTTTTTGTGCTGGTTTAAAGCGACCAGGAATACGATCTGCTGCTGGTTGGCCTGCACCTGCAAGTGGTGTGTACCAATTACAACTCACTTCTTCAGGAATACAGACGCCTGCATAATCTTTACATGCCGCATCGGGTTTAACGCGTTGCAGCTCAGCACGTGTTTGCGGCCACTCAGTTTGTGGTGTGGCAGGATTAGCGTCGTAACAACCTAAATAATTAGGCGCCTTCCGCAGTAATAACTCATAGGTTGATGAGGTGACACCAAAGACTGAGCAACCGGCCGAACGCGGGCCGCATGACGTTGACACTTTATTATTAAAATAAATCCCTTGATTGACATAATCATATCCATTACTGCCTGGCGCTTTCCAACCCTGATCGTCTTTAGTAAGACTGTAGGCACGACATCCTACATTATTTTGAGTACAAAAACGTGTATCGAGAGTGCGGTATAGATATGAATATGTTTGACCTTGAGTATCTTGAAATGTTTTACACGTACGATACTGCCCATCACATGAACCTGCATCGAAAGTCCACGAATTTTTTTCGCGAGCACAATATGCGTAATTGGCACAGCTACCATCTTTGTTAAACGAAACACAACTACTTAAATCAACACAGTCTTCACGACGATTGGGAATTGTTTTATCAAGCAAAGTTGCTCCCGGACCTTGCGCATTACACCGAGTAGGATAGGAACGAATTACCCAATTAGGGTCAATTAAATGGCAAAAAGGCTTGTTGACTGGGTCATAGGCAATACCTACCACACGATCGCCTTCTTTGCGATATTTACAATCATCAAAACCATTTATTGCCTGCTCTAACGTCCATGGCTTATCAGGATCGCTGTTTAACGCGGCTATTTCAAAACCAATGGGTAAAATACGCAGCTGTCTTAAAATTTTAAGGTTTGCATAACAATACGCATCATTATAACAATTATTGCTGGCATTCTTGTCTACCCGGCTAGGCGGAATAAGTTGGAATTTTCCGTGAAGCCAACCTTGTTTAAGCGCATCGCGTACGGTTACACCCTCTGTAGCTGCTTGTACCAAACCACTGTCTGCACGACAATTGTACAATCCTGGAGAATCAGAGCAACTACTGAGTTCAGAAAGCGCATTATATTCATCAACCGAACTAATTTTAACGGTTAAAAATTCGCTAAATAATTCTTCAGCCGCTCGTCTCCCCCCCGATATTCCTTCATTTTCAAAACCACCAAGTCCGGCGCCATCGCTCTGACAACCTTCAGCTGTATCATTAGTACAGATACCAAATGGCAAAATACCTTTTTGTAAATTTTTAAGCATGGTACTCGCCAAAGTACCGACAAAAGTGGAAACCACCGAAGGCAATATTTCATATTGCCCAGATGAGATGGCTTCACCCACGCGCTGTTCACTCTTGTCCGCTTCTTTTTGCGGTGTTAAATCTTCGGCTTTCTTTTTATTAATCGCGGCAGGTTGTGTGATTCTGTTTTTATCAATCAAAGCGCGATCTTCTTTTATACCTCCACCTTCGGCACGCTGCTTGGTAGAGGCATCTTTGGCTTCAACCACTTTTTCAGTTATTTTTTTACTCATCGCCAAAAAATTGCCCACACCACTTTGCGAAGTGTCTCCACCTAACAAATCATTAAATTGATGCTCAACTGAGGATTGTGCATTATTATAACGACTCTTCCAAGAATCAGAGTTAAAATTATTTACAATAGCATCACTCAATTTACACGTGGCTGATTTAGTGGGGTCACCACCGGCACTAGGGCCATTAATCCATTTGTTATATTTTGATGGAATGCCCGGAATTGCAGACTGACCACTGCGAATAGCCATGCGCAAAGCCAAATCGACATTCGCGTCAGGAAGTTTACATAAATTAAGACCCCATGGTTTTCCAAGTTCCTCCAAACCTTGACCCGCTGCATCATTAGCCACGTCACCAAGATACGCGCCAAAATTTTTGGTATGCGCTAAGGCCCCTTGACCTTTACCACCGGAAGCAATATATACCGCCGTATCGTATGACACTTTGCGCAATGCATAGGTCACCGCAGTGCTAACCGCATTAAGCGCCGCAATTTTGAGCGCTTTTTGAATGTTCGCAAAGACGCTTTTCACTGTACCTGGAAGATCACCAGTGATAACCGTAGGGATACCAGCTCCAGGAGTAGGAGGTTCAAAATCAGCTGAAACAGGGGTCGGGCTAAGTCCCAAACCCACTGCATCAACCACGAGCACAATTAATAAGACACTAAAACTAATTTTTTTAAAAAAAGAGGAATGGGTGCGCATGGTAAAAAATTATTTTTTTGGAGAAACCACAGGAGCCGGTTTTTTTGGTTCAACCACAACGGTGCTTGTGGCACTGACTCCATTTTTATTGGTATTAAATAAATCAGCAGCCAAGCTGAGCAAATCCGCATCAGATACTTTTTTTAAAGTCGCTTCATCAACACCTGAACTTGCGAGCATTTTTCTTAACTCGGCTGGATTTTGTATTGCTTGAGCTAAATCAACCGGTGGTACGCCATTGTTTAACATGGCAGGATCCAAAAATTCAAATGAGCTGGTGCTTGATAGTGCCACGGTAGAACCAGCCAATTGCGAACAGACTTTGCCTTGCGGACACAATGGATCAGATCCATTTTTTACTTCTGCACCGTCTGGCAACCCATCTGAATCAGAATCAGCCAGATATGGACTCGACCCATATACAAAAAGCTCATCATAATCTGTGAGACCATCACCATCAGTGTCTTGAAAACGTAAATGATCAATGGTGTTGATATCATCTTTTACTGCTATTGGAACTTTGGTATTTAGAGCAAATGGCCGATGTAAATTATTTTTTATTTGAAAAAAACCAGCCACCACAGCCAATAATCCAAGTGCTAACAACAAAAGAAACCCGATTTTTTGTTCTCGGGTAAAAGGAGACGGATCAGAAATCGGCATCAAGTTAGGATCTCCATCTTCCATATAATAGAATTAGTCAGCAAAGACTGCGCCCAGCATAGCACCTTTTTTAAAAAAAGGTAAGTGGATAATCCTCTATTTTTTAGCATCACTCAACCGGAAAGCTATTTTTTTCCACTGCTCAAGCGATAATTCTTGCGCGCGCACCAAGGGAGAAAGATTTAATTCACTAAAAATAGCACTTAATAACGGCCGTTGTGCTTTACCAAGAAAACCAGCTAAATTTTTTAATAAAATTTTACGTCGACTACTAAAACCTGCTTTCACCAAGGCAAAAAAATCATGCTCAACCTGAGGCTCTACTCGCTCAATCAAATGAGGAATAATTTTTACCACCGCTGAATCAACCCGCGGCTCGGGCCAAAACGCAGTTCTCGGTACAGTGAACAGATACTCTACATTCGCATAATACTGCACAGCGACGGATAAAAGCGACATCTGCCCGGGCGAAGCAGCAAGCCTTTCAGCCACTTCTTTTTGTACCATAAGAACGAGCTCGCTTGGCAACACCTTTTGTTCTAAAAACAACCGAATGAGTGGTGAAGTAATTTGATAAGGCAAATTAGCAATCACTTTATATTGTGGTGGTAAGACCGAAGAAACGTCTTCTCCGCTACTCACAGGCATTTTTTTTGCACCAAGCTGATGCAGCACATTGCCCCATATGATAGTCAGATTTGTATGTTTTTTTTGTTGCTTTTCCCAATATGGCTTTAATTTTTGCTCGATTTCAAAAGCTAAAACCTGGCCCGCATGCAGAGTCAGTTCGAATGTGAGCACGCCAAAACCCGGACCCACCTCAATCACTGCATCAGCCAATGTCAATTGACTGGCTTCAATTATTTTTTCAATCACCGCTGGATCAATCAAATAATGTTGGCCGTACTGCGTGCGTGGGGTCAAACGATATGTTTGGCAAAGTTGTTTAAGATATTGTGGCGAATATAACGAAGGCATGAAAAATAGTTTACACTTTTACTCTTTAATCCACCGCAAATAGGCTTCAGAAAGCGGAAGCACATCTCCTTCTAACACCGCCTCTGGATTGGTGGATTCAAAACCAGTGCGATGATCTTTTACCAAATGATAGGGGTGGAGCACATACGAACGAATTTGATTGCCCCATTCCGCAGACTTAAATTCACCACGTAATTCCAGACGTTCTTTGGCTCTTTTTTCTTCAGCGAGAAGACAAAGCTTGGCGGTGAGTACCTTGAGAGCAGTTTCTTTATTTTGCTGCTGCGAACGTTCGTTTTGGCACGAAACCGTGATGCCAGTTGGCACGTGCACAATTCGCACTGCTGAATAGGTAGTGTTAACACTTTGCCCACCCTTGCCGCCCGACATGAAGGTGTCAATGCGCAAATCATTAGGATTAAGATTTATTTCAACTTTATCATTTACTTCAGGCAATACTTCAATTGAAGCAAACGACGTGTGACGCATTTTTTCAGCGTCAAAGGGTGAAATACGTACCAACCGATGCACCCCATGCTCTGATTTTAAATAGCCATAGCTGAGCCGACCACTCACGGTAAACATAATAGATTTGTATCCGGCTTCTGCGCCGTGTGATTCATCAATGATTTTAGTTACCCATCCTTGATTTTCACAAAAACGCAGCAACATGCGCAGCAACATCTCAGCCCAATCTTGGGCCTCGGTGCCACCGCTCCCGGCATGAATGGCCACAATAGCATTATTTTTATCATATGGACCACCTAGAAGAAGTTGCCTCTCTTCGTGCGCATATTCGGTTTCCAACACCGCTATATTTTCTTCAATCTCGGGTGCTAAACTTTCATCTCCACTTTTTGCCAATTCTTCCAAATCATTCGTTTTTTTCTCCAAAACAAGCCAGGTTTCAACTTCCGTTTTTAAATTCTGGTACTCTTCGGCAATTTTTTTAGCACGCGTGGAATCATTCCAAAAATCTGGCTGATTCATTTCGCCAGCCAATTTTTCTTTCTCTACAATTAATTCTTCAATTTTAAGCAATTTTTTGGCACGGCTTATCTGATCCTGAAGCGTAAGCAAGCGGTCTAACAACATAGTTATTCAAGCTAATTTTAGAAATAGTACCTGATTTTGCTAAGAATGACAATAAAATCGGCTGGATGAGGCTATTTCCATTGACAAAAGGGCAAAAATGTGGTATAGTGCTATGTTTTTAAAGAAAAAATCTTTAAAAATAAGCTCTTTACAAAATTATCTCGCTTAGCTGCCAGTTTACCTGCTTTAGATACTTTGGCAGCCGAGCGGGATAAGAAATCTTGCTTAGCGGTTCGTGAATGATTCAACTTCGGGCCGTTGAGACGGCCGGAAAGGTTTCCCACCATGATGACCACGACAACCAATTCCGCCTCCAGCACCAACACAGGCATTGGCCCAACTAACCGCAAGCTGACCCGTTGTACTGCGGCGGGCTGCAAGGAGTTTGTTCGGAAACCGGGGTTTTGCCCGCCGTGCGAAACCAAGGCCCGCGAAGCCGCCGAGGCCAAGGCAGCCGCCGAGGCCAAGGCGGCTCAGCTGGTCGCTGACAAGGCGGCGAGTGCGGCCGAGGCGCAGGCCGCTCTGGCAGCGGCTGAGGCCCGTGAGGCTCTGGCGGAGACCACCCCCCGCCGGCCCAAGGCCAAGGTGGCCGTTGCGCCGCCGGTGGCGCAGCCCAAGTCCGCCGCCTCCAAGCCGCTGGACCCGGTGGCCCTGGCGAAGGCCGCTGTGGCCAAGGCCAATCTGGCCCTGGACGCGGCCCGGCCCAAGGGCCCCACGGCCCGCCAGCAGGCCCGACCGGCCGTGGCGAAGGCTGAGGCGGACCTGGCTGAGGCCGTTGCGAAGGCCAAGGCTGAGGCGGACCTGGCTGAGGTGAAGACGAAGGCCGAGGCCGAGGCGAAGGCCAAGGCGAAGATTCACCAGGGCATTGCGGCCCTGGCGGAGAAAATCAACCGCCGCCGCTAGGCCACCAGCGAGGTTCGGACCAACCTCAATAAAATGGTCCACCCGTCGAGAGCGGCAGCGTGATACGCTCACCGCTGCTCTCGACCTGTCATTTAAACTTTCAGCCAACAGGGTGAAGGTTGAAATGAACGCATTATTTTCTCTTACTAAAAGATGCTCCTTAGCGGAGCATCTTTTTATATATCTATTTATTTTCAACTTAATACATTCCACCCATACCTCCACCCATACCGCCCATACCACCAGCGCCTGGCATGGCAGGTTCTTCTTTCTTTGGCAGATCGGCCACAATAGCTTCAGTAGTGATAAACATACCGGCAATCGAGGCAGCATTTTGAAGCGCACTCCGAGTAACTTTAGTTGGGTCAATGATGCCTGCTTTCACCATATTAGTATATTCACCGGTTACTGCATTATATCCCGTTTGGATATCGGCCGATTTTTTTACTGTGTCAATGACAATTGAACCATCAACACCCGCATTAGCTGCAATCTGACGAAGTGGTTCTTCTACTGCTCGGCGCAAGAGCGCGATGGCGATTTTTTCTTCGTCGTCTAATTTCACAGCATCAAGAATTTGGGCGGCACGAATAAGCGCAACGCCACCGCCGGGCACAATGCCTTCTTCTACCGCCGCTTTGGTAGCACTGACTGCATCTTCAATGCGATGCTTCACCTCTTTCATTTCAGTTTCAGTGGCCGCACCAACGCGAATGACTGCAACGCCTCCCGCAAGCTTAGCCAAACGCTCTTGCAATTTCTCACGATCAAAATCGCTGTCAGTGTGCTCAATCATGGTGCGAATTGAGTTGACACGATCTTTTACCATTTCATCTTTGCCGGCGCCGCCCACCACAGTAGTGCTGTCTTTGGTGGCCACCACTTTGTGCGCTCGGCCCAAATCTTCAATGGCAGTATTCTCAAGTTTCAAACCAAAATCATCAGAAATCACTTTACCACCAGTCAACACCGCGATATCTTGCAACATTTCTTTGCGGCGATCACCAAAGCCTGGCGCTTTTACTGCAAGCACGTGAAACGTGCCACGCAATTTATTGACCACCAAGGTCGCTAACGCTTCACCTTCTACATCATCAGCAATGATCACCAACTCTTTTTTGCCACTTTGGGCAATTTTTTCAAGAAGTGGAAGCACATCGTGAATCGCGCTCACTTTTTTATCAGTGATTAAAATGAATGGATCAACATATTCGGACTCCATTCGTTCAGCATTGGTCACCATATATGGCGACACATAGCCCTTATCGAAACGCATACCCTGTACGGTTTCAATTTCCATACCAAATGATTGCGACTCTTCAACGGTGATGACACCATCTTTGCCAACCGCCTTCATTGCATCAGCAATTTTTTGTCCAATATCTTTGTCGTTGGCAGAAATAGCCGCCACATTGGCGATTTCAGCTTGTTCAACTGGTTTAGAAATAGTGGTTTGTAGCTCTTTAACAATTGCTTCCACACACTTATCAATACCACGGCGAAGAGCGATAGGGTTTGCTCCGGCCGCTACATTACGCATACCTTCGCGCACAATGGCTTGAGTGAGCACAGTAGCGGTGGTGGTGCCATCACCAACCACATCGTTGGTCTTGCTGGCCACTTCTTTCACCAGCTCTACACCCATGTTTTCAAATTTGTCTTCAAGCTCAATGTCTTTAGCGACTGTGACGCCATCTTTCGTAACCGTGGGAGCTCCATACCCTTTTTCGAGAACAACGTTTCGACCTCGGGGGCCGAGAGTTACTTTCACCACGTCAGCAAGAGTATTTAATCCTGTGAGCAAAGCCTGGCGCGCTTGTTGATTAAAAAGAATTTGCTTAGCCATAGATAATAAAGAATAGGTTAATTATTTTTCGAGCACTGCTAAAATGTCATCAGCAGAAAGAATTTTATATTCTTCTCCTCCAAGTTCAACTTTGTCACCACCCCATGATTTAAAAATAACCGAGTCTCCTACCGCCACCTCAATGGCGCTACGAGTGCCGTTTTCAAGTAATTTTCCTGGACCAACTGCCAATACTACTCCCTGACCTTTTTCTTCCTTATCCGAAACAGTGGATGGAAGCACAATGCCCGAGGCAGTCACCTCTTCTTTTTTAAGAGGAGAAACCACCACATTACCCCCGAGCGGTCGAACCGCAAGTTTTGTAGCCATATGCTGTATGTGCTTAATGTAAATAAAATAAATACTGTTTTGTACTTATCACTCGATTTAGGTGAGTGATAATTCCACCCTCATTCTAACCTATACCCACGAGCTGTCAAGACCTTTCTCTTCTTTGTTTATCCACATTATTTTAAAACCTACCCATGAGTGATTTTACAAAAATACCCCATTGATTTTTCCTTAAAAATATGCTATACTATTTGTATATTAATTGTCTCTATGTCACCTTTTGATCAAATTAAACAGATTCTTGCCAGTGCGCATACTGCCTTTGCTGAATTCATGCGCGATTTATTGGCTGTGAAAAAAGAAGAGCAAGATGTGCTGGTGAAAGCGCACGCTCTCGCAGATCAAAAGAAGATTGATATCATCAAAAACCGCATCAATAATTTAAAATAACGTCCGCTACTCTGCGGATTTTTGTCTTTTTACCTTTGTTCTATGCCTGCGACACCACACGAGGGGCCGGTGCCACAAGAAGTGCAACCTACCGCTGAAAATCGTGAAAGCTCACCCGAGCTTTCTTTAGAGCAAGCTGGTCAAAAAGCTGCAGCAGAATTAACTGATTTAGAAGAACAAGCTGCCTACGAAGCCGGTCTCTCTCACGCTGACGCACTACGCGCAAACGCTCAATTGGTGCGAGAAAATCTTGGTGATAAAGTAGAACTCATCGCTGAAAGGAAAAATAAAATAGGAAAAAAATTTAAAGAAACAATATCTTTTTTAAGAGAACAATTAAACAATATTCTTCAGAGTAAACAGGTGGAACCCGCACCAAAAAACTCACCCGATGATTTTAAAGTAAGCAACCCTAATCGAAAAGATCAATCATCTGGTATTTTTTCTTTAAGCGAATCCGAGCAGGCAGCTATTGCTGCGGCACAGGCTCAAGTGGCAGAAGCACGTTTCAATCAACCAGTGCGCAACCCAAACCGCAGTGAACAATCACCTACCAGTTTTTCACTCACACCAGCCGAACAAGGCATGGTGGATAATGCGCTCCTCGATAAAAAAGTAGTTGCAGATCCTGCACGGAGAGAAAAATCACCTACACATGTTACCTTAAATGCATCAGAGCAGGCTGCGGTTAATGCGGCAAAAGAACAATTTAACGCCGCTGACCTACAACAAAAGATTGCTCAAGAAAACGCAGAAATTGATGCGGCATTTGCCAAAAAAACTAAAGAAGAAAACGAAAGACGTGCATTAGACAACCCTGCTTTTGATGTGTCTATGGCACGAACCAATCTTAAAAAATTGGCAAAAGAAATTGCAAGCGCTCAGCAAGAAAACGATCCCGCTCGCTTGCGTGCACTACTCGCTGAACAAACAAGACAAGTTGACCTTCTTATCAACGCATCACAACGCCAAGAAAAACAGACACAGGATCAAGAAATGTGGAATAACCTTGCCCCACAAGATCGTAGTATAAAAAAACTTTCACCCGCAGAACTGGAATCAGCATTCGTCGGCCACATGTTTAAACAACCAACAGTAGAACGTATTTATTTTGTAGGAAATACTCAAAAAGAGTTATCCCAAGCGCTTAACCGTCCAGATCTTGCTAATCTTGGTATGACCGCCTTTAGGGAAGCTGCAGCTGATGCGATTGGCCGATTATCCGCAGGAGAAAAGCGCTCTGATCTCGAGGCTAAATTTCGTTTAATGCAAAAAGTAAACAACCCAACTGAAGCATTAACCCAAATTCCTACCGATCTCATGAACACCGAGGAATCAGACCGAATTTTAGATGCTGCCATGGAACAAATAACTAAGCCAACCAAAGCCTCCAGTCGGGAAAAGGCCTCTACTCCAACAACAGCCGAAATACTGTCTGCCGAAAAAACAGATGGGATCGAAACACCACACGACAAGCTTGATCTTAGCGACGAAATAAAAAAAGAAGTAACAGAACAAAGAGACAAAACTATTATTTCAGATTTACAAACACAAGAAGCCAAAAATGATCGCTTGGCTGAGATTGCTCAGCAACTGAAGGCACTTGATTTTGGTATCACTCTTCAGGGCGGCAACAAAGACGAAATCCGCGCCGCTCTTCTTTCAGAAAAGAAAAGTATTGAGGCAAATCTCTCGTCTTCATCTCAAAACGAAACGTCACACGAGGAAGGCGAAACACTACTCGACATTACCGAAGATGCTGCGGGTGGCCTCAATGAAATGCAATTAAAACAACTTAAAGATGCACTCGCTGCAACAGGCGGTGAAAACGGTACTGAAAATCTGACTCAATTATTTGCAGCAGACTCGACTCTCCGCACAACTATAGCCGAATCTTTAACCAACGCCGATGCTTTTGGCGCAAAAATTGCTGCCCAAGCCAGAGAAAAAGGCGTAGACCTTTGGACCGCTATTTACTCAGCTGAATCGCGCAAAGACGCGCGAGCATAGTCATTTTTTAGCGTGCACTATCGCTCAATTTTTTCTTTTTTAATCAAAAAGCCAAAGATTATCGCGCCCAAAAAAACTCCTGTCGGCATGCTCCACAGCCAATGATCAAACAGCCCAGAGACAACAAGGGTACACAACAATGAAATACGCGTATCTACGCGTATTTTTGTATGCTTTAAAAAAAAGTAGCTGGCAATCAGCAAAGCTGCGATTCCTAAAATTCCTTCTTCAACCAAAGCTAACAAATACATATTATGAACTGGTTGGTATTCGAATGCTTGGCGAGAAGAATCTCGTTGATAGAGGGCGCTGGTATACGCACCTGCTCCCACACCAAACCACACATTGTTTTTGAGCATCTGTTTTGCCTCTTGCAGCTGACTCACTCGCTCGGTAATCGAACGCACTTCCAAACGATTCGTGACTGCGAAACGAGATGCAAAAAGAGGATGAAACACGGCAAAAAACCAACACGCCACACACACAAAACATGCAAAATAGTGCCAATATTTTTTCCACCCTGCATACCACACACCCATACCGAGCCCAACTGCAGCCGCCAACCACGCTCCGCGTGAAAACGAAACAATGAGGCCGCTGAAAATAATGAGCTCACCAGCGAGAAGAAAAGCTCGATAGCGAGGCACTGCTCTTTGCAACAAAATAATTCCACCAATTAGCGCAAGCGCAAGGTAGATACCGAGCGCATTGGGCGAACCAAAGCTGCCATAACCCCTCAGCCACCGCCCACTTTCAAATTCAATCACACTCGCACCAAAATCACTGGGGTAATGTGCTGCCAGCCCGAGCCATTTATAGGCAAACGTGTGTTGCGAAAAAAATTGGACTATGGCCAGCGCAGATTGAATAATCCCACCACACCACCAAGCCAGCAACCCTTTTTGCCAGGAAAAAGAAATGTGAATGGCTGTGAGGAAAAGCAAAATGGCAAGAAGAAGTCGACTTAAAAACTGAAGCGATATAGCAAAATTGCTGCTCAAAAGGGAATTCACCACCAGCACACCAAAAAACAAACCCGTCAACAACCATTCTTTAGTTTTAAACAACGTAAAAAAGAATAATTCTTTTTTCTGCCATTGGTGTATAAAAAAAATGAACACCACCGCCCAACCAAGAATCTCAATGCCATACAAACTACGCGTGCCCAACTCCCAAAAACCACCATTCACATAAGCTGGACTATAAATAAGCCGTGTTTGCCAGGGTAACAAAAAAAGAAAAGCGAGAAAAAGATAGTTGGAAATTTTAGTAAAAGACATATGGCGACAGCCTACATTTTGGCACTATTTTTGGTTTTTAGGAGCAGGACTTGACTCTTCGAGAAAAGTACGATATAAACTTAGGTTTGGTCGCCCATCTCCGGGCGAGCCAACAAGCCACAAGGAGGCTTCTCTTGAAACAACGAGCTCAGCAGAAGAGTGGTGACGAGCAACGGCAACGCCAGGGCTACGACGGGCCCCAACCCGTCCTGCCCATCGAGCGGGATCCGGGGCAAGACAGCAACACGCACAAGCCGCCACTCAGAACCCGCCCCCGTGGTGGGGCGCGGCAGCCGCGCCCCATGCGGCGCGGCACCGGACGGCGGCGCTAACCCCGCCCGACGACCCCACTCATCAGCCCCTCTCTTCTCTGCTAAGGGGCACAGAGCGCCAGCCGCGCCGTGCCCCTCTCCCCTTCATCTTTTTCGTTAGATCCATTTTCTTTTTATTTCTTCTACTCGTTGCAGCCATTTCTCTTTATACGCCGCACGCGTATCTTCCTCATGCAGCTTAATCACTCCAGTTGTTGCTACCACACCCTTATCAGTTGAACGCACTTTCCCCCGACTAGAAAATTTCATTTTAGTACGCTGGAGCTCGCGTAGATACGTCTCAATTTTATCACCTACGCTGCCGCCGAGCCATCTCTCTTTCTCAAATTTCCACCATCTGCCTAAACGTGACATAGGACCCAAAAAAACTCGACTACCTGTAGTCGTTTTTTTGTGTGGTAAACAATTTGTTATCAACGTATTACGCTCTTTAAATTGCAACACATACTTCTCTGGATCATACAGCGGCAAAAATTGCGACATCCAATACACAAAATGCACGTCGTCTGAGCCGAGCGCTAGAGGGGTTAAATCAAGATTGTCTTCATCAACATAAAACGACAAACAAATGCGATCTGCCACAAAATCACCATGACGACGCATGCCAGCCAAAAAAAGAATGATATTACTGATAAAACGAACCCACCACACGCGTCCGCGACGGGCAATGATAAAAAAATCAATATCACTATCGTCGGCAGCTGTTTCTGCTGCCACCGAATTACACACAAAAATCGTTTTCAAAAAAGGAATACTTTTGATTAACCAAACAGCACGGCGAGCTTTTTTTAATTTAAATTCACCACAGAGAGCGGCCTGACGACGGCGCTCTACCGTTTCAGCTCGACCAGAAAAAAAATAAAAGCCATATTTTGTCTCTAAAATACCCTTCTCAACCATGCGCTCAATCTCAGCCACCACTGCCATAAGTTCCACTGTTGGTGGTTTCCACAGATAAGACCACACCTCTTCTTGAGTAAGTGGAAAATTAGCCACATCAAAATAAGCGATAGTTTCAATGATAGATTGTTGTAGAGAGGTTAACGTCATGATTGACAAAAAGCTTTTTCAACAGTATGATTTCAAGTTAAAATAGTTTTGTTCTCCGTTTTTTAAAAAAATCCGAGCTTCATAATAAAAAAGGGTGTGACAAGAAATAAGTGTTTTTTCTTGTCATGGCCTTTTTAACGGAGGAGACGCATGCGACACACCATGTTCACCTGTGCGGCATTCTGGAGCGCCGTCGCAGCGGTATCGGTGGATTATGACAAAACGGCGCTCGTCTGCGCCGGGGCATTCGCCTTATCGGGCATCGCCCTGATCTGGCGCATGCTCGACAGCAAAGCCAGCACTCCGCCCGCAGAATAAAGCCACAAGTGGCCGACCTCGGAAAGACGTCACTCTTCCCGGTCGGCCACCGACCCCTTCTCACAAAAAATATCATTTTTCCTCAATCTCTTCATTACTAGTATACTCATAGTAAAGAAAAGAGGAAAGGCGTAGCCCTTAAAAAAACTCCACTCATTTTAGCGAGTGGAGTTTTTGTGTGTCGACATTATTTTTTTTCTGGCATAATTATACCTTCTCTTTTTCAACAACAACCGGAACGATAGAAGAAGTGGAGCGACGATTTAAAAACCATTGCTGCAGTGCCATGAAAAGAGTGCTTAAGAACCAATAGAGCGTTAAGCCGGCAGGAAAACGAATACCAATTACCACCGTCATGACTGGCATAATGTAGAGCATTTGCTTGTTCATGATGGCCATGGTGTTTTCATCTTTGCCGCCCTCACCAGCTTCTTTAGGTGTCGGCGTGCGGATCATTCCGCGGGCCTGCCAAAATTGAGCCAGACCAGCCAACACCGCAAGCACATAGCTCGGCTGCGATAAATTAAGAAAACCAAGTGAAATTGCGTTAATTTTTTCTGGATTATGGACAAACGAATATAACACAATGTTTAAGTCTTTTGATAACAACCCATCACTAAACACACGATACAATGCGTAGAGTACCGGAATTTGAAGCAGCGTAGGCAGACATGAAGTGACTGGGTTAACTTTATTATTCTTGTAGAGCTCCATGGTGGCTTGAGCTTGAGCCTGCTTATCGTTGGCAAATTTTTTTTGAATCTCAGCTTGCTTAGGAGCAAGCTCTTGCATGGTTTTTTGAGCTTTCAGACCGGCTGAAGTGAGTGGGTAAAGAACGAGACGAATTATGACGGTAACCAATAAAATCACTAGTCCCACATCATGGGCTGGCAAAATGTTGTACAAAAAAACAAACAAGTTAAAAAGCGGTTGATAAAGAACAATATGAAAAAGAGAAGAAAACATACAACACTAATTTTGTTTCACCGACTCGGCAGCCGGCATAGACTCAACCTCTGGAGCAGCTTCAACAGCACCTTCTTGCACATCTTCACCAGTGTATTCTTGTGTACCACCCTGCTCTTTAACGCTGATTTTCCACCCTGTTAATTCCGATGCAAGACGAACATTTTGACCACCGCGACCAATGGCGAGCGAAAATTGTTCTGGTGACACAAACACAGTGGCGTTTTTTTCAACGTCAATCAATTCTACACTAGCCACTTTAGCTGGAGATAGGGCGTGGGTAATATAGTCAGCAGCATCGGTACTAAATTGAATAACATCAATTTTTTCACCACCAAGCTCTTCAATAATGGTATTAATACGACTCCCCCGCTGTCCAATACATGAACCAATCGGATCGATTGAACTGTCACTAGTTGCCACTGCCACTTTTGAACGAAAACCTGGATCTCGAGCAACCCCTTTAATTTCAATCACACCATCGGCCACTTCAGGAATTTCTTGTCTAAAAATTTCACGTACCATGCCTTCATGACTACGTGAAAGCACAATTTCAGGTCCACGAATATTCATGAGCACTGATACTACATAAAACTTCAAACGTGAGCCTGGGCGATAACGCTCGCCTGGAATTTGCTGATCATAGGGTAGAATGGCAGTGATTTTGCCAAGATCAATCAAGACTTTTCGGCCTTCTACCCGCTGGATAGTGCCTTGAATAATTTGGCCTTCTTGATTTTTAAAATCACCAAATACCATCACCCGTTCCGCCTCACGAATTTTTTGGATAATGACCTGCTTGGCTGTTTGAGCTGCCATCCGACCAAATTCGTGTGGAATTTCAAGCACTATCTCTATGGTTTCGCCGAGCGATACATTCTTTTTTATTTTCTTCGCTTCCCCTTTCATGATCTCTGTTTTGGGATTAAAACGAGCTAAATCAGCCACTTCTTCGTCAGATAATTCACGTTCCTCTTCGCGGGCTTTTTGTCGACGAGCAGTTAATTCTTCTTGAGCCTTAAGCAATGTTTCTTCATCAATATCATCAACAACTAATTTGACATCCCACGCTTGCATATCGCCTGTTTCTGGATCAAATTTCACTTTGATATTTTGCTGTTTGTTGCCAAAATCTTTGCGATACGCTGCTGCGAGTGCAATTTCAATTGTTTCCATCACCGCCTCGTAGGATAAATTTTTTTCATCACAGAGCATTTGGATTGCCTTGGTAATTTCTGACATACGTATTTAGGATATAAAGTTAACTCTTAAAGAAAAAAGCGACTTTTCTAAAGTGCTTTCTATAAGCACATAGTAGCAAGCAAATTTTAAGGTGTCAAGCAGCCTTTAAACCCAATAAAAATAGGTCAAAAGCTTCAATCAAAGAAATTAACTTTTCGCCTTAACCACCAGCCCACGAGGAGTTACTCCCACAACCTTTACCTCATCACCTACGTCTAAAAATCTATACAGTCCTTCAACATCTTTATACGCAATATTCACACAGCCATGACTCATTGAGCGTTTGCCAAACTGATTGTGCCAATACGCACCATGAAGATAATAGGAGCGTTTAAACTCTAAGTTCCATTTGGTGTTGGGTAAGTTGTATCCTGGGCCAATGTAGTGCACCACTGGGCGTTTGCGTAAAATATGGAACACACCTTTAGGCGTAAGATTAGGAAACAATCCAGTCGACACAGGCATGGTGCCAAGTTTCACATTATTCAAAAAAAATGCCAGCTGTTGAGTGGTTAAATCAACTTCCACGCGGCGCGGCAGACTGCGATCTTTTGCCCCCTTTAAAGGGTTAAACCCTGCATACACCTCAACACCATCAACATACCCATCAGCGTCGGTATCGGAATTCTTAAGGTCAGTGGCGAGAGCAATTTCAAGCGCGTCGTTTAAACCGTCCCCATCGGTATCTACCTCATCGAGGCGTTTTCCAGGCGTGAGCGGAGAAAAACCGTATTTTATTTCATCTCCATCTTGGTAATCATCTCCGTCAGTATCGATTTTGTTGGGGTCAGTATGATACACCCGAATTTCTTCATCATCTGTCAATCCATCACCATCGGTATCAACCAATTCAGCCGCAGAAACCGGTCGGAAAAAAAACGCACTCAAAAATACTAGTCCAAAAAACATCGCGCATCTCAATCTGTCATGTTCGTACATACACCTCATTTTCAAAAAATAAAATAACCTATTGCATAACTATATCACCCTCTTTGTCAGTCCGCCTAATTACCACCCCGCTGCGTTCTAACTTTTTGAGTACTCGAAGTGATGGATGACCATATGCGTTTTTTCCTACTGAGACGACACCAATTTTTGGCGCCACAGCGTCAAGCAACTCTTTACTGGTAGAACTTTCACTGCCATGATGCCCTACTTTTAATACCTGAGCAGAAAGTATTGGACATACACCATCATGTGGTTCTTGTTTTTTTAAAACTAGAGTAGTTGTATTCGAAACAAATGAAGAACAATATCGACTGAGCAACGATTTTTCCAACAACTCTTCCATGTCACCAGTAAAAAGCACCGACTGGCCAGTTGGTTCATCGTTTAGACGAAAAACGATAGAGTAATTATTACTGTCTGTGGGAGCAGTAGTGAGTGAGAGTGTGAGGTCAGGAGATAAAAATGACAAGGTGGTACTGGCAATCTGCCAATCTTCTTTACCATCAATAACAACAAGCACCGCACCCTCATTGTGCCGAAGCGCTTCCCATTTTTGCCAATACGGATCACTTGGCTTTGTCCGTCCATTAGTGATAATTTTTTTCACCTGATAACGTTGAAGTACATCAACGCACCCACCATAATGATCAAGATCTGGATGTGTGACCACAAGATAGTCAATTGACCGATCATAAAAAGGAAGTGTTTGACCTAATTTAGTGAGAATAGTTTTATTTGGACCACAATCAACCAACATTTTTTCGCCATTACGAAATTGAATCAGTGCGCTATCTCCCTGACCGATATTAAAAAAAGTGACCTCAAAACGATGCGTCGTATACTCACCAAATCGTAGATAGACCTTCAGCCCGAGAACTACAATCAGCACTATCACCAGATAATAATAACCCTTTTTCATACCTTTATTTTTCAGCCACGATAATTTGATTCACCCACTGCTCACCCTCTTTAACAATAAGTTCCTCTTTAATTGAAAAGGCTAATTCTTCAAGCGTACTTCGAATTTTTTCAGGTCGATGATAATAAGAATCAATTTTAATAATCCCTGCTGCAGTATGCACAGGAGGAGCTTCTTTTTGATTGATATTGGTGACAAGCAAACGTCCACCCCCGCGTAAAACGCGATACGCTTCTTCAAAAAAATAACGTGGATCCTTAAGGTGGACCACAAGAAATGCCGCAACTACCCAATCAAATGATTCAGCTAAAAATGGTAACTCTTCCGCATCGCCCACTACCACCTCCACTCGTCTCAATGTTTTCTTTTGCAAAATATTTAACATCGCCGACGACACATCAAGCGCAGTAACCTTTGCTCCGCGCGACACGAACACTGTTGTTAACCGACCAGTGCCGGCGCCAACATCAAGCAGTGACTGACCCGTGACATCGCCTAAAAGTGGCACTACTTTATTTTTTTCAAAACTATTAAGATATTTTTCTTTTTTATCATAGACTCCCGCTGCCAAATCATACCCCGCAGCACTATCAAACATTTTTATTTTTGTGTTGGCCATACTCATGCTGGTAATATTTTTGAAAATACACTACACCCCACACCATTCCTACATATAGCAGCATCATTCCCCACCAGGGCAATGAAAAGGGCAGTGCCGCCCATGATTTCTCACCAAAAAAAGTGACTATTAGTATAACATACCGCAGCCCCACGCCAGTTATCCATGCCACCACCTGCCCCAAAGGAAAGTAGACAAAACTCGCAAGTAGCGCCGTCGCTCCGCCCAGCATCAGCCAAGGAATAATCCAAAGGATGAGTATGTTTACGCCCAATGCCACCAGAGAAAAAACACCAAATTGAAAAAGAATAAGCGGAACGGTGGCCACAATCGCCGAAATCGTCGACAAAAAAACCTCACTATTAAGAAAATGTATTTTTTGAAATATTTTTTTAAAAATTGGCGTTATATACACAAGCCCAAGCGTTGCCAAAAAAGATAATTGGAATCCCACATCCCATATAAGCACGTAGGGATTTATCAGGGCCATAATTGTCGCCGTAATTACAAGGGTCGTACCGATACGACTCAACCGACCCAAACGTTCAGCACAAAGTACCGTCAACCCCATAATTCCCGCACGCACCACCGAAGCCGAAGCACCAGTAAATAACATTAAAAATACAATTGCACTAATCAGTATCCAGAACACCTGTCGACGAGAAAAACCTATGTAGATGAGTATCGGCAAAAGCGCAATCACAATGATGCTCACATTAAATCCTGAAACCGCGATGATATGCGTCACACCCGTACGACTAAAATCAACAAGAAGAGCTGGTGGTAGGCCACTTTTGTCTCCATACAATAGCCCAGCCATAAAACTACTCTCTGGCTCTGGCCAGAGCCCTTCAAGCTGATTGCGAACAAATGACTTGAAGCTAACGAGCGGCTTGAGTGGTAGCCATTTTTCACTATGTGCCACAGCAAAAATACTGCCTCGATTCATAATCGACCACACCTGATGACCTGCCAAATATTTATCATAACGAAAGGTGTCGTTGTGTTTATTTTCTGGTGCCATAATAAGACCTTTGAGACGCACCTGTTGTCCATAAAAAAATTCTGGATAGCGTGGGGCATTCATCAAAACCCGACCAATCACTTTTTTTTCTTCCAGAGGCAACCCAACACTCTCTGCCGCAATTGTGTAATACGTGGTACCAAGCCGCCGATCCGGCTCTTCGACTACATATCCTTTTATCTCCATCACTTGCCCATTATAGAATGACAACTGATCACTGGTAGTTGGCGGAATAAAACTCACACTACGCAGCAAACCTAACAAAAAAAATAATCCCACCACACCACACAGTCGATATGACGGAATTTTCCAAATACCAAAAAGAATAGCACTGCTTACAATAACAAGTTGCGTCAACACAGACACATGTGCTCTCGTAGACGCAAAAGAAGCCATTGCCACACCACTCAAAAACGCAACACACGCAACTAAAAAAGTTTTATTCTTAGAACAAGAAATGAATTGTACTATGTCCTCTACCCTCCCCATATACTCACATGACAGACCTGGCACGGCATTTTACTTTACCGCTTCAAACGCCAAATGAATTTTTTTGAGCAAATCAATGCCTAATTCACGACCAGTTATCATCACCCGCCGCCACGCTGTTACATCAGTTTTATTTGGTCGATCGCCATAAAATACACTGACACAGCCTTTAAAACCAATTTCTTTACACAACTTCTTAGTGACGGTGTTAAATTTTCCGAATGGATATGCGGCTGTAGTGACAGTGGTCCCAAGACCTTTTTCTAAAACAATTTTGCTTTCTTCTAATTGATAACGTTGCTCTTTTTCTCCCAAACGAGAAAGATCTTTATGATTCACTGTGTGAGCACCAATTTCCACAAGGCCGCTATCGCGAATTTCACGCAACATTGGCCACGTGACATTACCTGCATTGCCAATATCTTGAATAATCACATAAAACGAAGCCGGTACATTATATTTTTTCAACAATGGCAAGACATTTTGATAGAAACTACGATATCCATCATCAAAAGTAAGCACCAATGTATGAGCCGGTGAGGTGGTTGCCTCTCTAAACTCATCAAGCGCTTGATTAAGCGTAACAAAACGATATCCGTGCTGTAACAAAAAACTAATTTGAGCATCAAGTGCTTGTGGTGTCACCGATAAACGATGCGCTTTGCTGTACGGCTCATTATCAACATGATGATACATGAGAATACCAAAATGAACCTGATATTTCTGGAAAGGTGTTTTAATGGTTGAAGAAACACTCGGAGTGGAACTAGCCATTGTGCGCAAATACTGCGCTTCTTTCTCAAGTACATTAAAATAACGATCATCAATATTTTCAACTGAACGCTCCGAACGGGAGGATAGCGACAACCACTTGATCGACAAAAATCCACCACCAAGAAGCAGGCAACCTACAATACCAAAAAGAAAATACTTTTTATTCACACATTACATTGATGATACATAGAGACTGCTGTGCGTTACACCACAATGCTGATTAGTTTTCCTTTCACATAGATAACTTTCTTTGGAGGACGATTTTCTAACCAACGTTGCACTTTCTCGCTCGCAAGAGCAGCTGCCTTCGCCTCATCTTCTGTAATGTCAGCAGAGACATTGAGAACTTCACGCAATTTGCCATTGATTTGAATAGCCAGTTCAAACTCGGTGGTTTTCGCAAGCTCTGCATCATAGGCTGGCCACGGAGCATAGGCAATACTTTCTTTTTCGCCACCAAGCGCCCACAACTCTTCAGCCAAATGCGGAGCAAACGGAGAAAGCAATTTAAGCAGCACTGCGTACTCCTCCCAAGGGATTCTTTCGGCTTTGGCCATTTCGTTGACGAGCTCCATTAACGCTGCCACTGCGGTGTTAAAACGCATATCATCAATATTGTCACTCACCTTTTTGACTGTCCGATGGAGAAGTGAGACAAGTGACTGTGGCGAAGGATTTGCATCACGATGTGTTTTATCAGTCAAATTAAACACTCGATCAAAAAACCGTCGCACTCCCACGAGACCATTCATATCCCACGCCACCGCTTGATCAAATGGACCCATAAACATAATATAGGTGCGCAATGTATCTGCACCAAATTTGTCTACCATTTCATCGGGGTTAACCACGTTGCCACGGCTTTTACTCATTTTTTCACCGTCCGAAGCAAGAACAATACCATGCGAGGTGCGTTTTTGATACGGTTCACGTGTAGGAACGAATCCAATATCATACAAAAACTGGTTCCAAAAACGAGAATAAAGCAAATGCAACACTGTGTGTTCTGATCCACCATTGTACCAGTCAACTGGCGCCCAATACTGCAAGGCATCTTTACTCGCAAAAACGGCGTCATTATGCGGATCCATATAACGCAGCCAATACCAGCTTGAACCCGCCCAATTTGGCATGGTATCAGTTTCACGACGCGCAGGGCGTGGCACAAAGACTGTGTGAATATCAGTGAAGTTTTTCAAAATCTGCCCTTCAGGTAAAACTTCTTTTAGTTTTTCGAAGCCGTGGAATCCCCACGCACACCCGATGATTTTTTTTCGGTCGAGACAAGTTTCAAGCTCATAGACATCTGCTTTGGTATCGGTAAAATAAAACACATCGCTTAATTCTATTCCCCAGTCTTGGCATACACGTTCGATTTTTTCTTCTTTAGAATGATGGTCCTCAAAAGTGAGGACGTGTGTTGCGGCAAGACCGGAGGCGGTTACCTTATCTTCGATATATAATTTAGAACCACTCGATACGATGGCAATTTTGACATTCTCAATTTTTTTAATTTCTTCAACAAAATCAATAAACAACTCAAAACTATTCCGCTTCATTTCCGCCCCAAATTTTTGAGTAAACAATACATGGTCATTCATTTGCTCTGGGGTGAGCGTGTTATCTTTTGCATGATGCGGTTTTTTATCAAAATAACGAAACGTATCTACAATTGCTTCTTCTCTATCTTTTGCATAGCCTGACGTCACGAGCGCATTAATTGTTGACTCAAACGTATCACCAATTACTCCATCAAAATCAAAAATAAGATACTTGGTTTTTTGCGCTTCTTTTTCACAACGCGGACAACTCGTTTCCACCCACTCATGAATGGTTGAAAGAGGCGATTCACCTGTATCGGTGGGTTCGTATTTTTTAACTGGCGGTAACTCAAGCGGCAATGCGCTTGAAGGTAAAGGCACCCAACCAGTGGCTTTACTTTTTAGAATCTCCCGCAAAAGAGCAGGCACCTTTTTCATGGTAAAGTGGTGATACCCCTGCCAGTGCTGCACAAACCAACCCGGTGGAACATCTCCACGAGTGTGATGGGTGATAAGTCGATCGTCTTGAGAATTTATAATGGTTTTATGATCTACCAGCGCATCTATCTTTTGCCAATCAAATGGCACCTGCCAAAATTCGCGCAACGCAACTACGTCACTCTTTGGGTGTTCACGCTGAAAAGCCTCCCAATCACGTTCGGCGATTTCACCCACCGCTGAAGCCACCAAATAAAGATGGCCAATTTTTTTACCCGCGCGCTCTAAAAGATGAAGTGCTGCTTTACTCCCTAAGCTATGCGCCACCACCACATCGTCTTCGCCGAGCTTGCTCATGTAGGGCATCAATTCTTTAACCCAATCCTCCACACGAGGGTGTGCACTGTGGGACAACGTAGGAGCAAAAACTTCAAAACCTTTTTTTTCTAACTCAGATTTCATCCACGGCAACCAATTACTCTCGCCCGTCGCCTCAAACCCGTGAATAAGCAAAACTTTTTGTTTTCGCTCTTTACATGTGTCGCAAAAAACCAAAGGAATTGGCTCGCCCCAATAGCGTTGACGAGAAAATACCCAATCACGCAACTTAAACTGCACTTTACGCTCACCGCAATTATTTTGTTCAAGCCATTCAATAATCTTTTCTTTCCCTTCTTTAGTAGTTAACCCATTTAAAAAATCAGAATGAATTAACACACCGTCATCCACAAACGCATACCCACCTCTTACTACATACTCCCAAATCAGTTGATCGTCTGGAATGTTGATTATTTTTGCCACCTCATTTTCTTCTACCCACACCAAATCATGCAAAATTTTTTCTTCCTGCCCAATTTCGTTTTGTTCATTATCAATAAGTTCAAATAGCAATGGCTGCACACGCACCACACGATTTACGTTTTTGTGCGCTGCAAAAAAGCTTGCTTGTGTTTCAAGTGGAATTTTTTCTACAAAACGAACGTGCGCATATCCGGTTTCTTCTTTAATCTCACGAAGTGCCGCCTCTACTTCTGATTCACCTTCTTCAACTCCTCCAATAATAAAATTCCGCGGCTTATGGTCTCCCCAGGAATCGCCTTTGAGATATTCAACCAGAATTTTTTTATTTTTTGGATCACGCAAAATAACATGCACCGTATGTCGTTTCGTATTCTCTTTGTCTAGCCGCGGTGGATTTTTAGCATCAACAACTGTTGGCATAACCACTTGTTTTAGTGGCAAACCAAATTTTTTCGCAAAAGCAAAATCGCGCTCATCATGCATATCGGCAAACACTGCCCCCGCACCATACTGTGCGAGCACAAAATCTGCTATCCACACAGGCAACTGCTCTCCATTCACCGGATTCACTGCCGTAATTCCTTTCAATTCCACGCCGGTTTTTTCTCTTTCATTATCAGTTCGTTCAATATCTGTTTTCTTTTTTGCTTGTTCAACATATCTTTCAACCTCAGCCGTATTTTTAATCTGATTCATCACTTCTCGTACCAACGGATGTTCGGGCGCCACAATAACTGCAAAAGCTCCAAAAATTGTTTCTGGGCGGGTGGTAAACACAGAAACCACCTTGGTCGCGCTTTCAAATTTTGCCTTCAATTCTTTCTTTATTGTTTCAAATAAATTACCAAACCGTACTTCCGTCGCATCTTCAACCAAAAATCTACCCGTACGCGGATCTTTAAGCAACGCATCAGTAGGATAACCAGGACTAAAGACCGTCATCTCTTCCATCTGGAGAAGATACTCTTTTTGCGACGAGATAAAACTAATCGTTCCCTCAGAGTCGGTAAAAGAAAGCGCATAGTCAAAACGAATACGCGAAACTCCACCTACTTTTTGAAGAAAATTTTTGTAAAAAGTAATCACCTCTTCGTCAGTTGCACGCGAACTTTCAGGGTTAGCCAGCTTACGTACGTGGGTAATAATGCCTTCATTCTCCGGCCATTTTTCTAACCATAAAATATGATCGGTAGCAATTGTCGGCAGGCCGGTTTTCTTGAAATAAAAATCAGATTTTAAACGTGCATTCTCGAGATAATCATCACCTTCTACCAGAGCCTGATCATCAACCGGTGGTAGATCATTGAGTGTTACACATTCAATCTCAGGGAATGCGGCTAAGGCTGCACGCAACATAGCTATTTTCGCTTCATTACGAGTGCCAATCAGAACTTGTTTCTTTGGTTTTGAACTTGATGGTGTCGCTAAGGGAAAATGTATCAATGCGCCTTCGCTGCGACCGATCCAATTTTCTTGTTGCGTCTTAGCCTGAGGAATATAATTAACTGTCTCTAATCCTTGAAGCAGCGAATCGGCGTACGCAGTGATATTCAGCATCCACTGTTCTTTATCACGCTTTTCCACTGGTCCGCCACAACGCTCACAGGCGCCATTTACCACCTCTTCGTTCGCCAGTCCAATTTTACAATTCAAACACCAGTTAATGGGTTGATTTTTTTTATAAGCCAAACCTTGTTTAAAAAAATGCAAAAAAATCCATTGCGTCCATTTGTAATACGCCGGATGTGATGTAGTTACGGCGCGCGACCAATCAAAACTAAAACCCAAACTCTTAAGTTGTCGCGTGAAAGTGGCAATATTTTCGGCAGTGACATCTGCAGGAGGTCGACCAGTTTTAATGGCATAATTTTCAGTGGGAAGACCAAATGCATCAAAACCAATAGGATAAAGCACATTAAACCCTTCCATGCGCTTTTTACGTGACACCACATCCATAGCCGTAAACGGCCGCGGATGACCAACGTGGAGCCCTGCCCCCGAAGGATACGGAAACTCGATTAACGAGTAAAATTTCTTTTTATCAGTGCGCTCTTTGGTTTCAAACGTCTTTTCTTTTTCCCAAAACTGCTGCCATTTGGGTTCAATTTTCTTAGGATCGTACGAGGACATATCAAAAATATAAGGAAAAAAGCCTTTTAATGCCTTACTTTAACGCACTTTACCACCGTTGACAAGAGAGCCTTTCTTTGGTATATAGTATCCTCCATGAAGACAAAAAACATTGACTTTCTTCTTGAAAAAGCAGGCTTCGGCCTGCTGTGGGCTGCTGGCCCCCTGTTTGCCAGCGACCTTCCTGGCCCCGCCTGGTATAAGGCAGGGCTGGCGATATTCTGTCTCGCCATCGCCAAAACCGTCACCGCGGCGGATCGTCACCGCCACTATCTATGGGATTGAGCTGACAATCAGCTCTCCCACCCTCCCACAATCAAAATCTTCGACCAAAGCTTGGTCGAAGATTTTTTAGTTATCAGCCTTATATTCTAAGAGGCAATCACGGTGCTCATTTTCCCCTCCTCACTCCCCCACCTCACACCAAAAACTTCCTTCTACATCTTCAA
>CAYUHX010000010.1:0-41446 GCA_964444705.1 uncultured Gammaproteobacteria bacterium
TGCATCAACACTTGCTCTATCGCCCCTGCTTGTTCTGCTTCTACTACATAATATCCTGCAGATAATTTGGCCGGAAAAAGAAGATAATGATTATAACCATATTCTTTCACCTCGCCGCTAAAGCTCGCCACGCGACGAAGCGAACTTGTGGCGGTTAACGAATGCTCACGACTTAAAAACGCCCAACCTGGCACGGCTTCTCTTTGCATCAAGGCAGCGGTGAATTCTGACACCATAGAAAAAGAATAGACATGCACATTAAGGTTCGGAATAGTTGTACCTTCGGGATTATAGGAATATACCGGTAAAAGTGGTGGTTCACTTGTGCCAAACTCGGTAAAATTTGTTCCAAAACTCACCGAAGCTTTATTTACCACCTCAGCAGCTGCACGCCGTGTTTCAAACTGAATTACTTTATCTTCAGCGAGCGTGGTCACACTTCCCTCTGGATGAATCGCTTTGTTGATACGCACCGTATAAATCACACCCGCTGCCAAAACTTTGGGCACAAAAACGAGGACACGTCCTTTCATTTCAAAATGACCCTCCACTTTGGGTTCAATCTGAATATATTTTTCATATTCAGCCACCGGACCATGGCTAAAAGTAATTTCAATACCGGTGTTCGTGGGCACATCCGATGTCTGATTGCCCGGAATACTATTTAACACTTTAAACGTATCTTTCACCTGAAAGGCCCAGGAATAATCACGCTCAGTAGCTGCACCTTTATCATTTACATACGCTGAATTAATATGTACCTGATATACTGTTTTGCCTTTAAGCGGGCTCGCGGGTACTAATTTAAATTCTTGACCGGTCACTTTTTTTATTTCAAACGGTACAGCCGGTGTAAGAGTAATACTCTTTTCTAAATCATCTTTGGCAAGCACTTGTTTGCTTTTAATCACAAAAGCCGTGGTTGTTTCAATACCAATACTGTCAGCTCCAGTGGCAAACATCGAAAAATTATCTTCTGCATGAGCTTTATCAATAAGAAGAGTGGTAGCCAATTGTTCGCTTGAATGTGGCCAATAATGCCACGATGTAGCCACAACAGCAACAAGAACCACCAGTGCCACAGCAGCCCGAAGCTGCACGCCCTGAAATACCTGCGCCACACGCTCTTTCCAAAGATGCATCATAGAGATAGATTGAGGTCGCCACTCCTTTTTGACCCGCTCTTTAAGCTGAGCCTGAAATGTCATAGAAGGGGCGGATGAATAAGTAGAAGAGCGTTTGATGGCTTCTCCTGCTTCTACTAACGGCTGAAGAAGAGAATCATTACACTCTTCTGCCGATTGATCATTATCAATAGCATCAAGCACCTTTTTGGCACGAAGTTGTTTATTCATATTTTTTATATTCTTCCTTAAATTTTTTTAAGGCCCGACAGAGGAGCACCCCAACATTATTCACCGACAGATTCAACACTTCGGCAATCTCTGCATTAGAAAGCTCAGAAAAAAACTTAAGCTGAATAATACGCTGATATTTAACTGAAATTTCAAGTAAGGTTTTTCGCACCAACCAGGCTCTCTCTTCTTGGAGGACCTCTCCGAGCGGTGTAGGCCGTGAATCGATTTTCTCAGGCAATTCATCTACCAACATTTCAGGACGGTGCGCGGCATAACGGTAGTAATCAATCAGGCAATTGGTGGCAATTTTAAAAACCCATGCCTTAAACGAGCACTCCCGCCGGGTATAGCGAGGAAAATTCGCAACTATTTTCATAAACACCACTGACACCAAATCTTCAGTCGCTTCTCTATGTCGTAGGCGTTTAACCACATATGCATAGACTTGCGGAAAATAAAGATCGTAGAGCTGCTCAAAAGCCACCTGATCAGTTCGGGCACGCTCCACTAATTCTCTTTCCAGCTCTGAAGATGCAATAAAACTGGCCTCAGCCATAAAAAATCTTTACTAAAACTTATGCACGCCGTAGACGCTTATTTTGCGCCCATAAAAAACCCATTGACTTGTCAAACTTTGAAGGAAAAATTTGCACCCCAAATCCCGCTGTTCGTAATTGATCTTCGATCAAATGATATGTTTTACCTGGCAGTGTATGGTACTCCATAATCAACGCATGCACTTTGCCAAAATCTGCCTCACTCCAGGCCGCAAACACTTCATACTCCCCACCTTCAATATCCATTTTTAAAAGCGACACCTCTTTAACCGCATGCATAGCGACGAGTTCTGAAAAAGAATATCCTTTTACTTTTTGTCGCAATTCTCGAGTGGTTTGAAGAGGATGGCCCGAAAAATAAACTTCGTTTTTAAGGCGATGTGTGTGACTGTCAGATGAAAGAATAAGCTCGCGTACACCAGAATTTCCAACCAGCGCACCTACGACCACAACCACTCCTTTAATATTGTTTACTTTCAGATGATACTCAAATGCAGTATTGTTATTTTTTTCTGGCTCAATCGCAATAATGGGCACCTCTTGATTAAGACTTCGGGCATACAACGTAAAAAAGCCAGCGTGCGCACCGACATCAATGATGGGGTGCTTCGCTGAACGAATTTGTTCAGCCGCCACTCGATATTCTTCCCATTTAAAAATTTCCGCACACACGCTTTCGTCAGCTTCGTCGCGTAGCTGAAAAACAAGCGGTTTATTATTATACGAAATAGTTCGGCGATACATTTTTTTGAGCATCCTATTTAAAGCGAACTGGTATTGTCACCATTTCATCATCTTGAACAATGCCCGATGGATTATCTTTCTTAATTATCACAAATCCTGATTCCAACCCCTGCACTTTAAACTGAAGGGTACCAACAAAAGAAACAGGCTGTTCAGTCATCCAATTTCCTTGAGCTTTCACAACTCCATTTGCTAATGAATTATTGTTATTATCTCTCAATTCAATTGGCATTTGCCCTTCAAAAAACCAGGTACCCTTAGCACTACCCACTACCCTCAAAGGACTTTTTACCACTGAATTCGCCACCGGTTGAACAATGCTTACCGGTGAAACAGCCATCCCTGGGCACTCCCCATCAACCACGGATTTGGCTCCCTCCACCTCAGCAAAACAACGATTAAAAAAATTTTTCTTAAACGGTATACACGTTTCACCTTGGCACTGTTCAATTTCACCACATACAGGTCGTTCTTCTTTTGAACAACGATCATAGGCCGCATCTTTTGGATTATTTTTGCAACCCGCCCCCATAACACTTAACAAAACTAGTGTTAAAAAAATAGTTCCTTTTATTGTTTTTTTTGTATACATATGAAATAAATTATTACATATAAACAATAACAGATTTAAGCAAAATAAGCCAACTTTTTTTAAAACACACCTTGAAAATAATCAAGAAATATGCGATACTATAAACCTAATCATTAGCAACTCTTCCCATGAAATCGTTGTATGCGTTTAAAAAAGAACTCCTCCAATCCATGCGCGTGGGGTGGTTTTTAGCGATCCGTCAAACACTTCGAACAGGCAAGGGCACAACCATTCTTATCATTTGTATAATGGTACTCACCTTTCTTAATTTGGTTGTAGTCTCAGGCTTGTTGGTAGGGCTTATCAGCGGTTCATACAAACAATTTAAAGAAAGTTATGCTGCAGACATCATCATCACCGCAGCTCCTGGACGAAATTATATCGAAAATTCACCTGCATTATTAAATTTTCTCAAAACAAATCCGCGCGTCGTCCAGCTCTCACCTCGCAACGGCACCGGAGTAACTGTTCTTGGCACCCCAACTCTTCCTACACCCAAAAAAGAACGCCCTAACCAAATTAGCGCTAGGCTAACCGGCATTAATCCAACCCAAGAAGAAGTACTTACTCAATTTTCACGTTTTGTCATCGCTGGCCAACCGCTCTATGCCGACGACAATGAATATATTTTAATTGGTGCCAGCCTCGTAAAAAAATACTCTTCTTTCGCTGACGCCAATATTCCCGGTCTTGATCTATTACAAAACGTAGAAGTGGGTGATCGGGTTAAAATCTCTCTTCCCAAAGGGGAAGGAGAAGTAGTTGAAAAAAATTTCATCATAAAAGGAATTGTAAAAAGTAAAGTTGATGAAATTTCAACACGAATATTTACTACCGACAAAGAAGTACAACGACTTCTTCCCACAAACAAAGACCAACTTCAAGAAATTGCTATTCGAGTTCAACCAAAAGATATCCCAATTTTAATCGGAGAAATTAATGAGTTTATGAATGGCTATGCCGCACGCATTCAAACCTCAGACGAAGCCATACCTTCATTTCTACGCAACATCGAAGCCACAATGTCAATTTTAGGCAACGCCCTTTCTTCGTTTGCATTAATTGTGGCGTCGATCACTGTATTTATTGTTATCTATATTAATGCAGTTACTAAACGTAAATTTATCGGCATTATGAAAGGAATCGGCATCAGCCCGCTCGCTATCCAATCCTCTTATCTCTTCCAAGCTTTGTTTTACGGAATCACCGGATCCCTCATTGGGCTGTTGTGCACCTTTGGCTTTCTCAAACCCTATTTTGATAAAAACCCAATTAACTTTCCTTTTTCTGACGGCATTTTGGCTGTCACCCCATCTGGTGCATTTATTCGTGTCGCCATTTTACTCGCCGTCACCATCGTTGCTGGCTATATCCCTGCAAAACTAATTGTCCGAAAAAACACTCTTGATTCTATTCTTGGCCGTTAAATTCTATGATTGAAGGACAACACATTGTAAAAACCTACGGCACGGGCGAACTCGCGCTCACTGTGCTTAAAGATATCAACCTCACTATCAATGATGGTGAATTTGTGGCAATTATCGGTTCATCGGGCGCGGGAAAATCAACTCTTCTTTACCAACTCTCTCTACTCGACGAACCAACCTCTGGAGAAATTATCATCGACAAAATCGCCACAAGCGGGCTATCGCAACGCCAAAAAACAGCTCTGCGGCTCGAAAAATTGGGTTATGTTTTTCAAGACTATGCGCTTTTGCCCGAACTTACCGCTCTTGAAAATGTCATGCTTCCCATGCTCATGTACGGCTCATTAAAATCTGAAACCATGCGCAAAGCAACTCATTCTCTTGAACGCATAGGCCTCAGCGACAAAAAAAATCACCTCCCCAGCCAGCTTTCTGGCGGCCAACAGCAACGCGTATCTATTGCCCGCGCCATTGCTCACCACCCTCATATCCTCTTTGCCGATGAGCCAACAGCCAACCTTGACTCAGCCAACGCAAAATTAGTCATGGAATCATTTCACGCTCTTCATGATGAAGGGCAAACCATCATCATGATCACCCACGAAGAGGAATATGCCCATCAGGCGAGCCGAATTGTGAGTCTTAAAGACGGACAAATCATTTCCGACACCTCCAACCAAACGAAATAGAACCAATTATACAACAATACCAACCGCTTACTTTAATCAATACAAGTGAGCGATCATCATTGTTCAAACGTAAATTATAAGACGGCTTCTCAAGTAAAAAAAATAAATAAAAAGAACCTTTCATAAGAAAGGTTTTTTTATGTACTCTATCAAAAAACCGCGAGCACATTGGCTGGCGGTTTTTGATGAAGTATATTAACGTTTTGACCACTGTGGTGCTTTGCGGGCGCGTTTCAAACCAAATTTCTTGCGTTCTTTGCCACGTGGATCTCGAGTTAAGAAACCAAGTGCTTTGAGTGTTTTTCTAAATTCTTCGTTAAAGATTACGAGCGCACGAGCAATACCATGCTGCACAGCTGTTGCCTGTCCAGAAATACCACCACCTTCAACTTTGGCCGACACATTAAATTGCTTATCAAGTGACAAGGCTTTAAGAGGTGCTACAATGGTGCTTTGAAGAGCAAGAGTGGAAAAATACTGTGCACAAGTTTTTCCATTCACCATCACTTCACCATTTCCTTTTTCAATTCGTACGCGAGCAGAGGCGGTCTTTCTTCTACCCACCGCTCTTAGCGTATCTGCTTTGGTAATCTTTACCATAAAATACCTAAATCACAAATTATTTAAAAGACAAACGTTTCATACGCTCCACACGATGCTTATTTTTCGGAAGCATTTTTGCAACCGCCAAACGAATAACCTCTTCAGGTTTTTCAAGAAGCATTTTTTTAGCTGGCACGGATTTTAATCCACCAGGATGCATGGTGTGATGCTTATAATCTTTTTGTTCCAATTTTTTTCCAGTAAATACTAAACCCGACACATTAAGAACGACAACTTTGTCACCACCATCAAGATGAGGAGTAAAGTCAGGCTTATGTTTGCCTAAAAGCAAACCAGCAATGCGAGTTGCCAAACGCCCGGGGTGTTGTCCGGCAGCATCAATTTCATGCTTTGCGCGTTTGACGTGTGAAGTGTGTTTATTAATCATACAAATCCAGTTTTTAATTAAATCAATTCCAATAACACCTCTTCTGCACCATCACCTTTTCTGTTCTCTAAAAGCACCATTCGAGTGCAGCCACCTTTTCTATCAGCATAGCGCGGCGCAAGCTCTTTCATCATTTTTTCAATCACATTCTTGGTGTAAAGCACTTGCTCAAGCTCACGACGAGCAGTTAACGTGTTTTTCTTAGCTTTGGTGATGAGACGTTCTACTAAAGAACGAGTTGCTTTTGCTTTCGCTTTCGTTGTTTTTACTTTTTCATGAAGAACCAAACTCTCCGCCAAATTGGTGAGTAAAGATCTCCGTGCGTCAGATTTTCTATCGAGTGTAATTTTTGTTTTTTGATGTCGCATACTCTAAGAACGTTTTATGGTTAAGTAATCGTCAGCCGATTATTCTTTTTTCTTCTTTTTTTCTTTTTTAATTTCTTTCTTTTCCACCACTTCTTCTTCAACACTCTCTACGGGCGTCACTTCCTCTTCAGATTTTACTACCATACGCTCAGATTCTTTTTCATCGCGTACGGAGTCTGCAATAATACTTAAATGATTCATTAAAATTTCAGTACTCTGACGCATCGCTTCACGCGGAGTGATGGTGCCATTTGTTTCAATATTGATAGTAAGTTTTTCGTAGTTGGTAATATCACCAACGCGAGTGTTTTCAACACGATAACCGACATCCTTTACCGGAGTATACACTGAATCAACCACAATTGTTCCTAAGCTGAAATTTTGATCTGCTTTCTCTTCAAGCGGCCTGTAACCACGACCACGACCAACCACGATTTCTAATTCAATTGATCGGTTGCTGGTGAGTGTGCCTAAAACTAAATCGGTATTCACCACCTCAACATTAGAATTTGGCTCAATGTCGCCTGCAGTGAAAGGACCAACACCTTTTTTAGAAAGATGTAAAGTCACTGGATCGTCAGAAAAAACTTTCACGACTAGTTGTTTTAAATTCAACATGAGTTCCATCACATCTTCTTTCACACCATCCACGGTACTAAATTCATGTTGCGCGCCTTTAATTTTAAAATATTCCACGGCTGCTCCAGGCAAAGAAGAGAGGAGTACCCGGCGAAAAGCATTACCAAGAGTTGTACCATACCCATGGTAACAAGGCATAATGACCACACTCGCTGAATGAGAATTTGGTCCATCCTGAAATTCAACTTTGGAAGGGAGAAGAAAATTTTCCATACGAATGGTTGCAAATTATATTCGACACACGACAAAAGGTCGCTATCGAGATATTAACGAGAATAAAACTCAATGATGGATTTGGCATTAAAATTTGGATTCTCTACAGTAGGAGTGTTCAAAATTTTTGCTGAAACTGCTTTGGCATCAATGGTAAGCCAACCTGGAGCTTCAACTTTAGCCATTCGTTCAGAGATTTGTTCAAAAGATTTATCTTTTCTGGCACGCTCAGAAAGAGATACTACTTCTCCGATTTTTACACGATATGAAGCAATATCAACCTTTTTTCCATTCACCAAAATATGTCCATGACCAACCAACTGACGAGCAGCTGGACGAGTTTTGGCAAGACCCATGCGATAGACGAAATTGTCTAAACGAGATTCCAAATAACTGATCAAAAATTTACCAGTATCACCAGTTTTTTTAGAGGCCTCAGCAACATAGTTTGAAAATTGGCGCTCTAAAATACCATAAATAAACTTTACTTTTTGTTTTTCACGGAGCTGTTTGCCATAACCAGACAACTTATTGCGCTGAGCGGTGGCACCGTGCACACCTGGCGCTGTTTTGCGTTTTAAAATTGCACATTTGTCTGAATCGCATAATTTCTCTTGAAATTTGCGGCAAAGTTTATGTTTTGGTCCAATACGTCGAGCCATACGTGAGCTTGTTTATCTTAAAAATTGTAATTAATCGTTAAACTCTTCTTCTTTTTGGAGGACGACATCCATTGTGTGGAATGGGAGTGGTATCTGTGATAGCAAGTACATTGAGTCCGTTTGAATGTAGGGCGCGGATAGCACTCTCTCGCCCACCACCAATGCCTTTAATAAAAACATTAACCTCTTTCAAACCGTATTCAGCAATTTTGGTCAGTAAATCTTTAATTACCACACTTGCAGCATATGGCGTGGCTTTTTTAGGGCCTTTAAAACCAGTGACACCAGAAGAAGACCAACCAAGCACATTACCAGTCAAGTCGGTGATGGTTAGGATGGTGTTGTTATACGTAGCTTGAATATAGGCGTTACCACGAGGAACCTGATGAACAATTTTTTTCTTTTTTGCTTTTGCACCTTTTCCAGCTGCAGGTTTGCCAGTTTTTTTATTTCCTGCGTCAGCGACTGCGGGAGTTGAAGTGTGTTGATTTACTTTTTCGTCACTCATACGTATAAGAAAATTATAACTGAATTTCTTTACCGAAGAATTTTAAGTCTTTTGACCACCTGGTTTGCGACCGCTGCCCATTGTTTTGCGCGCATTACCGCGCACCGTGCGTGAATTAGTTTTAGTGCGTTGGCCGCGAGCAGGCAAATGTTTCATGTGGCGAATGCCTCGGTAACTTTTAATATCTTTAAGACGTTTAATGTTACCTTGCACTTCACGACGAAGATCAGCTTCAGTTCGATAATTTTTTTCTACAATAGCACGAAGCTTGTCTTGTTCTTCGGTGGTTAAATTTTTGACACGAGTGTCTGGGTTAACTCCCGCTTTTTCCAACACCTTGCGCGCTAAAGTCGGACCAATGCCGTAAATATAGCAGAGAGAGAATTCTACCTTCTTTTCGTTAGGAATGGTGGCACCAGCGATACGCATAAATAAAATGAGAATTAGTAATTGAAAAAATCGTTAACCCTGACGTTGTTTGTGCTTGGTGTTTTCGCAAATCACCTGTAAACGGCCTTTACGACGAACGATTTTACATTTCATGCAAATTTTTTTCACCGAAGCGCGTACTTTCATACAAGACACTGTTTAGGATAAAGCTATATTAAGATAAAAATCTTTTTTGTACAAAAAATATCAACCACTGCCGCGATATCAGCATCCATCTTTTATCATTTACATTCAGACTGATGGACTACACCGCACTGGTTGATATAGTAAAATGGTGGGTTTTTAAAAACGAAACGTTATTCTACCCTTGGTGACATCGTAGGGACTCATTTGCACCTTTATTCTGTCTCCGATCGACAGACGAATTTTGTTCATGCGCATCTTTCCTGATAAATGAGCGATAATTACCTGTCCGGTTTCAAGTTGCACTTGAAATGTGCCGGCAGGAAGAAGCTGCTGCACTACTCCTTCAAGCTCGATGAGCTGATCTTTGGTAGATTGTTCCATTGCAAAAAGTTAATCTTTGACTATTTTAAAGCAAAAGTGTTACGAAGTCAAGAGCTGGCCTTACTTTAGAAAAAGAAAACCTATTCTGGGTTTTTTTGTTTAAAAATAGAGAAAAATAAATCATTTTTCTTAAAATCAGCTTACCTTTAAAAAATTGTACACACCCTAGTTGTACCCAAAAACTGCTTACTTTGACTCGTTTTTATCACTGGCATAGACCCAATACTTATACAACACAAAATTCCAGGCAACTGCAAGAGCAATGTTGCATGTTCGGATAAAAAGATACCCATTTTTTGCCTGATGCAATATAGTGCCTAAAAGCAGGTCAACATGGAACAATTCGGTAAAAAACCACATCCAACCAATGGAAAAAATGACATTGGCACCAGCTACCAAGTAAAATCTCACCATTTGGTGGTGAGTAACGCCAAGAGCTTTAAACGACCAATACTTATTTACTACAAAAACGTAATTAAGCAAGAAAAGCTGATTGAGCGCTACGGCGACTACTTTGCTCAGATGAAAAAATTCTCGAAGCACGAATAGCGATCCAATATCCAACAAAAAAGCACTAAAACCAGTGATAAAATAACGACTAAACTGAACGCGATGTGCCCAAAACTGCAAGAGAATTTTTTTTAGCATATTTTCATGACACACAACTCAGATAACACAACCCCTGAAGTATAAAATAACTCGTACGTAGAGCACGTTACTTTAATCATGCATCGTGGAGTACTATTCAACTATCGCCTTTATTCTTCTCACCCCAGCGCTGACCGCTTCTTCTTTAACAATTTTAAATTTACCTACTTCTTTCGTGTGTGTCACGTGTGGACCACCACATACTTCGCGACTAAATGTTGGCGAACTGGCGTCGGCAAACGGTTTCGCATCGACATCTCCCACTGTATAAACCTTAATAATAGGTTGATACTTATCCTCAAAAAGACCAATCGCCCCCATTTCTTTGGCTTTTTCAAATGGCATTTCTTGCCACGTCATAGGATAATCTTTTTCAATGGCGGCATTGACCAAATCTTCCGCTTGCTTAATTTGTTCTGCCGTCATTTTTTCCGGATGCACAAAATCAAATCGCATACGCTCATGAGTAATGTTGCTGCCACGCTGCACAGCCTGAGGCCCAAGCACGCGCTGCAACGCCGCATGAAGCAAGTGTGTGGCGGTATGATAGCGCGTGGAAATTTCACTATGATCAGCGAGACCGCCGGCAAATTTTTGTTCCGAACCGGCGCGAGATAATTCCTGGTGTTCTTTTTTGAGTTTATCAAAAAGCGACCGATCAACCATCAATGAACGTTCAGCTGCCAATTCCTCCGTCACTTCAATTGGAAACCCGTATGACTGATACAAATCAAAGGCAATTTCACCTGATACTACCGCTTCGCTGGTAAGACCGGTTGTTTTTTCTTCAAACACTTTGAGGCCGTTGGCTAAGGTTTTGCGAAATTTTTCTTCTTCTTTAGAAATAACCTCAATAATTTCAGTCTGTTTTTCTTTCAGCACAGGATACGCTTCTTGGTATTCCTCAATCACTGCAAGCACGATTTGATTGCAAAAATTTGCACGGATATCGAGCCGATGGGCAAAACGAACAGAGCGGCGAATAAGTCGACGCACGTAGTATCCTTGATCTTTGTTGCTCGGAAAAATTCCATCACTCGCAAGAAATGTCGCTGCTCGCAAATGATCCATAATTACCCGATAGGCGTACGTTTCATTTTCATTGTCTCCGTAAGTACGGCCACTACACTCTTCAAGACGCTGACGAAGACGAGTAAACAAATCAATTTTAAAAATATCTCTATCATTATTTAGTGCCGCCGCAATACGTTCTAAACCACCACCAAAATCAACATTTTTTTGAGGAAGAAGTTCAAAACCAGAATCAGTTTTCTTGTATTGCATGAATACATTGTTGCCAATTTCCATAAATCGACCACAATCGCAATTCACATGGCAAGGCAACTCTTTATATTTTGATGTTTCGTGCAATCCCAAATTTTCACCAAAATCCCAAAACATTTCGGTGTCTGGTCCGCCCGGCTCGCCCACCGGCATATTGCCTGGCACACCAGAGCGACTCCACCAATTCTTTTTTTCATCATAATAAAAAATACGTCCGCCCTGCAATCCATCACGTTCAGAAAAATCTTTAATTTCGGCCGAAATGCCCGCCTTAAGATAGAGGCCTTGCCACAATCCAGCCGATTCTTCATCTCGTGGAATACCCAATGTTTCATTACCACGAAAACAGGTGACGTATAACTTTTTTGGATCAAGACCAATTTCCTTTGTCAAAAATTCCCACATCCAAGGAATTTGTTTTTCTTTAAAATAATCACCAAGCGACCAATTACCAAGCATTTCAAAAAAAACCGTATGGCGATTATCACCCACTTCATCAATATCTTGGCTGCGGAAACATTTTTGCGAATCAACAATTCGAGTACCAAGGGGATGTGTTTGACCGAGCAAATACGGCACCATTGGCTGCATGCCCGAACCAGTGAAAAGCGTACTCGGATCGTTATCGGGAATTAAGGAAGCCGAAGGAATGACGACATGATCCTTCTTTTTAAAAAAATCAAGATATTTTTGACGAAGTTCATGCGAGCTGATCATACAAACAATTTTTTGAGCAGAATTTATAATAATAATGGTGCTACCTTAGCAAAATAATTTCTCTTTGTCTACACAATAACTCCGCCACCCAGGCAATCTGTCGCGTTATAAAAAACCACCCATTGCCCTGGCGTGACAGCGCGTTGCGGCTCAGAAAAAGAAACCACTATCCCCTCTTTTTTTGAAATTATGCAAGCGTTTTGCAATGGCTGACGATGACGCAAACGCACCTGACAATCAAAAGGAAATTGGGGTGACTTTCCCGAAATCCAATTCACTTGATCTACGACGTGTTCTTTGGTGTACAAAAGCGCATCATCATCATGACCAACGATAAGTTCGTTTGTTTGATTATTTTTAGCCACCACATACCACGGTTTCGTGTCGACATTCGAATTTTTCTTTTGCTTCTCTCCAACCGATTGCGCCGGCTGAAGCGCGCCTAAATGACGTTGGCCAATGGTGTAAAATGGCAAGCCATCATGCATACCCACAAGTACGCCAGCCGACGTGCTAATTGGCCCCGGCGTAGGTTTGATTTTTTTGAGCAAAAAATCTTTCATTGGCACCTCGCCCACAAAACAGATGCCCATGCTTTCTTCTTTTTCCGCCACCGGCAGCTTAAATTTTTTAGCGAGCGCTCGTACCTCAGGTTTAGTGTACTCACCAATGGGAAACAAGACCCGACGGAGCTGATCTTGATTAAGCTGATGTAAAAAATATGTTTGATCTTTGTTCAGATCTTTCGCTTGCACTAATGCAATCTGAGAACTTAAGTTTGGAATTTTGAATTTAGAATCATTTGTTCTTTTTTCATTTTTCGTTTTTCCTTCCACACCCAATCGTGCATAATGCCCGGTCGCTAAATAATCAAAACCAAGTTTTTCTGCTTTCCTCAACCAAGCACCAAATTTAATATATTTATTACAAAGCACATCGGGGTTTGGCGTGTTGCCTTTGCGGTATTCTGCAAACATGTGATCAAGAACCTCCTTTTTATATTCAGCCGTAAAATCCCATTTTACAATTGGAATACTGAGCGCAGCAGCTACCCGCACCGCATCACGATACTCATTTATCCAACAACTATCTCGCACACTCTCGGCTTCATTATCATAATTCACCATGTACGCGGCAGTCACCGCAAAACCTTCTTTCACTAACAAGGCAGCCGATACCGCTGAATCGACTCCGCCAGAAAGGGCAATTATTACTTTTTCTTTTTTATTCATACGGACAAACTATATCAAATCAAATGGTTTTTTCAAGCAACAGCCTTCGTGTACAAAATAAAAAAATCTCCGTTTTTAGGCGGAGATTTTTCTGCAAAAGTATCGAGTGATACTTACGCTGCAGCTTGATTTTTTGCTCGCAAACAAGTGGTGCAAAGCAAGTTCTCGGTGCTGCGTGGGTTGAACGGAAGCTCGAGAATGGTTGCGCCACAGCTTGAGCAAGTCCAATTGCCACTGAACATCTGACGTGGAGGACGTGCGCCGCGAGCACCGCGATCGCCACCTCGCATACCGCGATCACCACGCATTTGGGCGTTGCAATCTCGGCAGTAGACGTCTCGTCCTTCTTGAGGAAGGAAAGGTAATTCACTAATGTGCTTGTTGCATTTTGCACAAGAGAGATCTACCTGGTACATCTGACGTGGAGTAGTTCCAAACGACATACAAATAGAGACTTTGAGTTCTCAAAATGGGTTTGAGAAATTAATTATTTCGACCTTCCCCTGTCAATTGTGACAAGGGTTAATCCTTGGGAACTTCACTATTTGTATATGTACTACTAAACGCCAATAGATTGTTGCCCAGGTATATTGAAACAAATTATACCAACCTTTAACCTCTTTGTCAATAGACTGAAGAGGTTGCTTTTCTGCTATTTCTTTTTAATATATGGCGTCAGATCTTCATAACGCACCTCGCCTTCAATTATATCAACCACAATGCCATTTTGATCAGCCCGACGTGAAGGAGAAAGATTATCCAGGGCCTCACACATTGCTCTCAAATCATCATCATTATTATTATTTCTTTGTGGAGCTTCTTTTTTGGATTGTAGAGGAGTATTGATTCCAAAATTATATCTTTCAGTAGGCATATAGAGTAGTCGCTAGGCACCGTTCACCACACTTAGAGGTGCTGAACGCTGAGTAGCGGGCCGATCGTGCGACCGGCCGTACCTCTCTTAGGGAGAGGGTGTGAAGTTTTTGCGGTGGTGGTGGGGAAAGCGCGGCCGACGGAATGAATTAAGCAGCCTTCTGGCAGATCCACGACAGACAGGTCACCTGAGTCGGATCAGTGTCGAAGAGATTCTCCCATTGGTAGATGGACCATCGTGTCTGATCACCGCTCAGTCGGGAGACGTCCATGCTCGGCAGCCATGACACCATCCCGATGACGTGGCTGATGTCTCCACGCAGGTGCGACACCCACCCCTTGGTACCAGTGGCGTTGCCGCGGAGGTTGCCGACATGGCCGCGGAGGCCGGTCACATCACCACGCAGACCGGTCACGTCGCCAGTGATGAAAGACGTGTCACCGCATATGAGCGAGGCGTCGCCCCAGATGCGGCGGGTGTTACCGCGCAGGTGACCAGCGTTGCGAAGGGGCCGGCGCAGGCTACGATCAATCGTCTCGAGGGAATTGTACGGATTCATGTGAACGTACCTCACGTGTCTTGGGGTTAGAAATCCTGTCTTATTTAAAAAATTTTTTTAAATAATCCTCTAAATAAGACAGGATCACCGCAAAAACTGTTAAAGAGCAGTTTATTGGCTGAAATAAGCCATATAAACTAATCACTCTAGCACATTTTTGTGTCTTTGTCAAGAGTAGCTCGGTATAACTGATAAGCATTTCTTTGCACGCAAAAAAATAGAGCCTAATGCTCTATTTTTAGACAAATTTTTATTCCTTTTTATTTTATGGAGCAACGGTAAGACTAGCCGATCCACCCCCATCACAAAGAATGCGGTTTGTGCCAACCGTTTCGGCTTTCGCAATTACGAATCCATACCCAGGCAACACATACGATTTTGGCCCAACTTTAAACGTGTGTTTTACCGTATCGCGATTGTCGAGCATCACATTATTACCTCGTTTTATAACCATGGAACCAGGATTACCACTACAATGAACAAACTGAAAATAATAGCCTGATTTTCGGTACGTTGCCAAGGCTTCGACATACGATAGCGGAGCAATATCTGTCGTAGAGGTTGATTTTTTAACCATTACAAGCTTGGTGGTGGTTGGTGTTGGTGAACTTGTTATATTTCTATCACCATTTACTATCCCAGGAGCCGTTAAAAAACCGGAGTTAAGCGGTGAATCTAGGCCAGAAAAAAAAGATCTGGTCTTTCCAAAGAAAGAATTATTCCACCACAGGAACCCTGCACTAAAAACCAAAATGCCAATTACGATACTTCCATAGAGACGTGTATTCATACTGCACAAATTACGGCTTATTTAAGAAATAGATTTAATTTTTGATAACAAGAGCCCACGACGGTGGAGATCAGCGATATCATCATACCCACCGAGAAGCTCATCGTTACAGACAATTAAAGGAACGGTGGGCCAACCATACTTCTTTCGTGCTTCATTATGAAGCTCGGGGTTACGCAGTGCATCAACTTCATTATATTCAATATGAAGAGAGTCTAACAGTTCTTTAGCCTGACGACAATACGCGCAACCGGGTTTGGTATATAGAGTAAGCATGTACACGCACTAACGAAATGAGCGTTGAGGAAACAAATGTTTGACTGCAATAAGCAGCATGGCGGTGATTTGAGTAATAGTGGCGGCAACAAGAAGTTTAAAACTCCATTCTTCGAGAGCAAACCCATGAAAAGCAAACGCTTGAAAAAAAGAGACGAGAAAAATAACCGCTGTTTCAAGTGATAAAAAAGAGAAAAGAATCACCAATGTCATTTTTTTAAGATGAATATCTTGTTCAAAAGCCGTATTTTCTAATTCTTTACGGCGATGATCAATGGAACTCACCACCGACACACGCTCGACCGAAGGCAAATACGAAGAAATACGACCATCTTTTTCGTTGATGAATTGTTGAATTTTGGCTTTAGAAGCAGCGTAATTGGCCATCTGCCCTTCAAGCCCATAGTTTTCACTCATATAACCCCCCTTTAGTTCAACAAACCAACCCGCTCGAGACGAATGCTCATAGCCGTGGCCGACACTTGAAATACCCGCGCACATTCTTCAATACTTTTGAGCTGCTCCCAGGCGCGACGCACTAAGACTTCGGGCATAAGCAGTGTTGCCGCAAAATTATTAGCCTCCGTTTCAACCCGAGAATATTCAGCTCCCTCCAGGCGATACAAAACAGCATTATGACGCAACGAGTCATCACCATCAACCACCACTTCTTCACGGCAAATTAGATCTTGATGCAAAAAATAATGCCCGAGCTCGTGGGCAATAGTAAAATGACGGCGTGCCGCAGATTTGCATTCATTAATGACAATGGTGAATTTTTTTTCTACGGACTGAAAGCTAATTGCTCCCGACACTGCTTCGTCTTCAAGTGGGGCAACATACATCACCAAATCTTTCCGATCGTTGAGTATATTTTCAAACGGAAAAGGCGCTACACCTTCAGGGTTGTAACGTGCAGCAAAACTTTCAGCGAGTGCATTGACTTCCACCAACTGCATAGCACACGATTAGGCAGCTTTTTTAAACTTCACGACAAACACTGGGTCGTAGGTGTTGTGATACTCATCTTGCACTTCCACTTGCTGACCTTTCATTAAAAGCGACATGGCCGCATCGCTCAGAAGCACCATATCAGAAGCGATATCAATTTTATACGCCTCAAGCTGTTCAAATTCACCAGCAAACTGTTGCTTTACACCGGCTTCAAGCTGTTTGCGGCGTTCGCGCAGGGCTTTGGTTTTTTCGGCATTTTCTTGATATTCCCCTGAACTTTTAAGCGCATCTTTGTACGCTTGTTGAATATCTTTGATCTGTTTTTTCTTGAGATTAATTCGATTGAATAATTCCTGAATGTCGACCATATAAAATAATTAAAAAAAAGTTGCTACGAAACGCAGTATACCATACGTATAACTCAAGCCTCAAGGAAACAAATTTTAAAAAACAAAAACCCCACGGCTAGTAAGGTTAATTACTGGTCGGGCAAGACGGTTAAAGAATTCCTTCTTTGTTCGTCACTACCCTTCTTTAGTGATGAAATCTTCTCTCAGGGTTTGAAAAAATCCTGGGGGAAGTAGTGGTCGGCAACGGACCAACGAGAGTCAAACTCTCTTGTGATTGCAAAATGAAACTTGTGGCTGCCGATCTCGTATGAGATCACACAAGTCCAGCGGCGCGGAGGCGGTTCTCAACCTCAGCAAGATAATCTGCCGCCGGTTTTGCCTCCGGCGGAAGCGCCTGCCGTTGAAGCAGCAAAACCTTTCGCCCAACCAGGGGCACCTTGGCCGGGAAAGGAATTACCCCTGCCTTAGCGATCACCGTGGGGATGATCACCAGGGGGGGTTCTTCCTTCCGACAGAGGTACAGCTGGTCGGGGCCGATAGCCAAGCCGCTTGCACTGGCCGCCAGACCCCGCAGCTCATTCTCGGCGAGGACGAACATCTGGGCTGGCTCCAGCGTCTCGAACGGCCTGGGCTCGACGATTTCAAAAAGTTCACGCCACCCCTCGGGTGTCTCTGGCACGCCCGCGGGAATCAAGGGACGAAAACCGCGCACCCTACCAGGCCCTTGATCCTGATAAGTGGTGACGCCGCAGATGCGGCGCAGCTCGCCAAAAATATTCATCTTTTCTCCTTCTTGATTCTTGAAATTTTGCAAAAAAGATCTGACTACAGAAATGCGCTTAATTTAGGACGATGTCAATAAAATGGTGCATAACTCAATCTTTCGAATATATATCTACCTTCATTCCAAAATAAAAATAGATACATACTGCCGGGGAGAGGAATCCAGAGCGGACTCGGACTCTCCCCGGCTTCGGGGTTACTTGTGACGCCCAGACTTGGCACGGCGCTGCGCCTTCTGGAGATGGCGCAGCTGTTGAAGGAGAGCGGCGATGGCCGCACTCTGCTGGGCACCAGAAGCCTGGGCGACACGCTCGGCCGCCAGCACAAGCGGTGAGAGCGGCGTGGTGGGCGCTGGGGTGGCGACAGGGCAGAGCGGCGCGGGCGGAGGCGCCGGGCAACTGACCACATTGATCGGCACCGGTGGCGATGCGGGCGTGACCATCTCTTTCGAACTCGCCACCACCGCACGGTTCTCCGCGCGCCACGACCATACCATCCACGGGGATGGCAACGCCCAGAACATGAAGACTGCTGCGATGATTACCCACATCGCGTGCGTGGGCTGACGCAACGGGGCGGGGGTGGCGGTGAGCGCGGGTGGCGGTGGGGCTTCGACCGGGGGCGGTGGAACGACCACCGGCACCGCCTTGATCAATCGGCCGGGCCTAACGTGGTTGCCCGCCGACAATGGCGGTAGGTCGAACCGGCCGCCGGGAGAAGACGAGATGGAGACGTCATCCCCCACAATTTCCCTGGCCCGCTGCATCTCGGCAGCGGTGATGCCGCCGGAATCACTATTGTCGCCACCAAGTTCAGAGAAGTCGAGCTCATCATCTGGTGGCGCGACGGAAGCGGGCTGAGCTGGCGGGAGAGGTGGCGACCCTTCGCGGACCTCCATCTCAACCCCCCAGCCGCCATCAGCAACGGCTTCGAGAGTATCAAGGCAGACCTCCTCCGGCTTTCCCGGTAGGAGGGGGTAGATATGTCGCCGTGTCTGCGCTGCACTCGGAGTTGCAGGGAGCAATTCTCGCGGAATACCGACAGCAGGTAAAGAATCTTTTCTTATTCTTAACGCTGCCGGAGGTTTCCTTTCGTTCTTGTCGCTCATCACGATCTCCTCCCCAAAAAAAGGTTGGGTTTCTAAGCATCAAAAAAAATTCCCCACTGAAATTCTTTTTACTACTTAGAAAACGATTAAACCCAACTTTTTCTTTGGTTAGGTTTTGGCTTTTTAAATCATGAACATCATTTAAAAAGTCACAGGCGCCGGGAGGGAGATAGAGAACCTCGGTGGAGGAAGTCGTTCCCTCCCGGCGTGATTGGTGGAAGATGGTGGATGATGGTGAAACGCCTCTCGTGCCCCAGATCAGCGCTGGGGAACCCAAGCGTTGGCCATTTCCTCGGTGGCCTGGCAGACGAACGGATTCCCCGCCTGTCCGCAGGCCTGGAGGATCGCCTTGCGCTCGCGCCGCCCCATCTTCTGATGGCTGGGCACGTTGTTGACGCTCAGGCGAATCCACACGCCACCCACGTTTTTCTCGAGCGTGGCACAGAAGAGACCGCCCGGATCCAGAAGATTGAACGCGACCTGGCACTTGGGCATGAAGGTTTCCTGCCCCTTGCACGTCGGCACGATTTTCTCGGCCTGGCTGCAGAGCCGGGGGAGGGCCTTATTGAGATCACTCGCGCTCAACTTCCAGGTCTTCTTCGGAGGCTTGACCCGGGCCTTCGCGGCCGGAACGAGCGGGACGACCGGCTCCGGCTTCACCTCCGGCGCGGGCGGGGTCGGCGCCGGGGGTGGCGGGACCAGGGGCGGAGTGGTGGGGGTCGGCCGCACGACCGGCGCCGGGGTGGATGACACCACCGAAGGGGTGGTTGCCCGCAACAGGAAATAGATGCCGACAACCACCATCCCGATGACACCACCGATGAGCGCCGCCCACACCCAGCGGGGGGTGGGCCGCGGGCGGGGTGCCCGCACCATCATGGTGTCGCTGCGCTGCCGGACCTCCGTGGCCGCAGGGCGCATCGTAATCCGGGTGTTGTCCACCGCTTCCGGCGCAGTGGACATCATGCCCATGGCCGCGGGCGGGCTGGGGAAAATACGGGTGGTGGCGTCGGATGGTGGCGTCGGCATGACCGGGGAAACATCGATGTGCGGCGCAGGCGAGATGAGGGTGACCCCCACATCCTGCCGAGACGCGGCGGGCGCTTCGGGTCCGAGGACCACCAAGGGGGCCTCGGGCTCTACGACCCTGAAAATCGTGTGAGCCTGCCGAAAATCGGCGATCGCCGCCGGCGCCACGGCCGAGTACTCCGGCATCTGACGGGAGGCCGCCTCCTCGAGCAGGGGCGTGGTGGGGATCTCACCAGCGGGCAGTGCGACCGCTTCCGGCTCTCCGGCCGTGAGGGCCAAGAGACCGATCGTCGGATCCGTGATGCCAGGAAGGACCGACTGGATGACGCTCGTCGCCATGCGCTCGAACGTCGAAAGGAGGCCGGTGCCGGTGACAGGGGTTGCAATGACCAGGCCCTGCTCACCCTGGCGCACCAACGAGCCCACCATCGTCCTCCAACCCTGGGCAGGGCCGAAGAGCGCATCCCATTCCACGGGCGGGTTGTTTTCATTGAGGGCTTCGGGTTTGGCGTGGTCGAACCAGTAGCGGCAGACCCACCGGGCGGCCTGGAGGGCGTCCTTCCAGGGCGTCTGGAGCAGCCACCCGAAGGCGACTGCCACGTCGAAGAGCGGAGTGGCCGACTCAGGAATACCAGACCTGAAGATCAGCTTCGCGAGACGGGTCGACTCTTCTTCTTCCCAGCCCTTCTGAGCGAACCAGGCCCGCAGGCCTTCTTCTGTTGCTTCTCTTTTGTTATCGATCATGAGCGCTCCTCTGCCTGGGTGGGTCCCCAGGTCTTTGTTGAAACGTTGAAAAAACTCAAGGCTCCTACACACAAAAAACAGTGCTACACATAACACCTTTTTTAGTGCGTAGGGGCTTTTTTAATTATCATCCATCATCTTGTCAAAGAGCAATTTGTTTTTTAGCCAAAAAATGGCCAGAAAACAGGTCACCATACCATATTTTATCGTTTTTGTCAAACATGAAACAACGACACAAACGACGTAATAACACTCCAACCAAAGAGAAATCTGTCACACACACTACGCACTAAAAAATACTGCGCAATGAGAGATACGGTATGGCCCCTCTCCATACCGAATTGATGCGTGGGAAAAATGAAACTTATTTGCCATTTCCCCACTCTCGCTTCCATATACCCAAACACACCCACAAAACCAGCGGGTCGTTTTTCCACCTGAGCGCTGACTTGTTCCCAGCCTGTGCGAGACGTTCATTTATGTGTTCAACGCTCAGGCCAGTAAGCTGTTCGACTGAAAAATAAACCTCAGTCTCATCGTGTTCGTCATCGCCATTCATTAAGCTCCTCCTCTTTTTCTCTAATTTTCTTATTTGTTAATAATTTTTTCTAACCGATTTTTTAATGCTAGGGCCACACTACCCTCTCCCCACTCTTCATTCAAGAGATAGGCGTGGGTAACTGGCACGTGATCAAGATTAAAAAGCACTTGATACAAACTACATGCGATCGTGGACAAATCTTTTTTTGAACCAAGAGAAAAATAATAAACGCCGTTTTTTTCAAAAGAAGCACTATTGTTTTCAAAAAAAATACCCTCAGCAAAAAATTCTTCTCTACTCGCAACAACCGCAATATTTGTTTGATTTTTAATTTCAGCTAAAGAAAGAATTGTCTGAACTGGAATGTTGGGAGCATAGTGACGATATTTTGCACCAGGAATCACCTCAACTGAAGTATGTGCATCACTCTGAAACTGAATCAAAACTGGTGCAGATAATTTTCCCTCAGCAAAAGCGGTGTTTAAAAATGATTGCAATTCAGTTCTACCCAACACACCCGGGCGGAGAACCGTAAAAATATTTTTATTTCGACAATCAAGAATGGTCGATTCAAGACCCACCGCACAAAGGCCACCATTCACCACCCCATCAATACGATCACCTAATTCTTCTTCTACCATTTCGGCGGTGGTGCCACTCATACGGCCAGAAATATTGGCTGACGGCGCCGCAATGGGAAGATTTATTTTTTGTAACAATTCAAGCGCCACAGGATGATTAGGAATCCGGCAAATCACGGCCGGGCGACCAAGCGTGGCCGGAAGAAGCGGTGATGCGGACGGCAGTGGCAAAAGCACGCTCAATGGGCCGGGTGCAAAATGATTAAGCAGGAGCTCTACCGCGGGTGGCATAGAGGCCACATACTGTTTAATTTGCGCCACATTAAAAAAATGACAGATAAGTGGATTATCTGCCGGACGATTTTTTGCTTTAAAAATTTTTTCTACAGCCGTGGAGTTCGTGGCAATAGCGCCAAGTCCATACACCGTTTCAGTGGGGAAAGCGACCACACCACCTTGGAGCATTTTCTCTCCGGCTTCGTCGATTGATACAAACATAAAAACTCTTGTGATCTGCGGCCGTTTCGCCCTACCACATTTGCAATGAATAAAGCCAAACGGACGTCCAGAGGGCGAGAGACCAAATGGTCTTCCCGCAAACATCTCTGGAATCCACGAGTTTAAAACACTTCGTGCCCGCCCAGCCTGATGCTGAGCGGAATCTCGGCGTGAAGGGAGGTGATCCATCCGACCGAGGCGTGCTCGCCGCCCAGCTGCAGCGCTGGGCCGCCGGTGAGCATGAAGTCAAGGCGGTGGGGCACCGCCGAGACCTGCACCGCCGGGCCAACGGCCAGTTCTCCGACAGTGTGCTCTCCCGGGAGGGAAAGTGCACCGGTCAGGAAGCCGCCGACCCGCACGCTGTGGTGGGGCTCGTAGAGCGCCGCGAGGGTGAAGCTGGGAGCGAACCCCGGCTTGTCCCCACTGAGGAGGTCGCGACCCAAGGCGACCTCAAGGAGCAACTCAATCTTCGGGGTGACCCGGCAGATGCCGGCCCCCCCGATCTCGGGAAGAAACTCCGCCTGGTGGCCGCGAAAGCCAGCCAGACTAACCCCGAGCGTGAGGGAAGGTACGCAATGTACCCCCCTCGCTTCAACCCGCCCCACCAGCATGGTGAGGAGGGCCACGACAAGACACAGCATTGCTCTCATCTTTTTTTCTTCTTTCCTTTTTTATCCTGAAGTCTTTACCAGAAAACTGAGATCCTTCTCAGTCCTGGTATTTAGAAAAAAAATAAGTTCTACTCTCTTTCTAAATACCAAGAATTATATAAACTTTTCTGATAATTTAAACTCATGGTTTAAGAAAAATTGAAGTTAGGGAAAGCTCGGCGCCCCGAACTTTAGCCAATGTCTCTATCCTTAACATTCTCACACCAGCTCCCTCTTACGAGACCAGCACCATCTTTAAGGAGATAGTATTGCTCTCGTTTTATATCTGACTCGCTCAATTAACAGGGAGCCCTACTTCTTTTTTTCTATTTGTAAAGAGCGGTATTATTTTAAAGCGAACTTTAAAACGTGATTATTCTAACAAAAAAAATGATATTTGTCAATAATCACCGTGTGCTAAAACTAATTTTTCGTCACGTATACCACGCGTGGATGTTTATTTTCTTTAATTGACAAACCATGAGTGATGAATTAGGATGCAAACAATTTTGATTATATTGCTTTTCGCCGTGCAGTCATCTAATGACGGTGGCTAGGCGGAGAGGAGCAAAGGTGACGAAAAAAAACAAAGAAAAAAGAAGAAAAGAAAAAAATAGAAAAATCAAAGAAAGAAGATTTAAAAAAACTCAACCGCCCCTGACGAACCCACCACGCGAGCTGCTCTGGTGGGAAACCGCCAGCACATGGGAACAGATCTGGTTCCCACTCGCGATGCTGGCGCTCGTCGCCGGGCCGCCACTACTCTTGGCGGCGATGATTGTTCACTTCTTTCACTTTCCGGGGGGCAAGTGAAACGTCACGTTCTACCTTCGCCCTTCTCGCCCTTCCAGTCTATTTAATTTTTTTAAGTTGAATGGAAGAAAAAAATACCATCAGTAAAATGATGGTATTTTTTTATTAATTTTTTAAGATATTTTTTTGCTGATCGCAATAATAATACATTGCCTGGTGCATAAACTCAGCAAGCCCAGGCGACACATTTTCGTAATAAGCCATGAAACGAGAATCTTCGACATACATGTCTGCCAAAGTGCGATACATGAATAAATCACAATCATAAAATCTCTCAATCCCTTGGTGGTGCTTTTTAATGAGCGCTTGCACCTCATCACTTTTAACTCCTTTTGGCATCTCTCTTGCAATCGCAGCTGTGAGAGCAAGACCATCTGCCTTCAAACGCTCTACATCTTCTTTCGTCATCTGCCGCAACCGCGCTTGGCTTTGCTCATACGCCTTAGTATTTCCCCATCGTGCTTTAACTTCTGCTTCGTGGCGTTTTACTTCTTCATCATCAAAGGCATCATAACGTATTGGATCATTTATTTTTTGCTTTGTAGTCATACGATTAATAGTGGCATTAATAGTTTTAATTAACGATTCACCTCTTTTTTGTTTAAGTTTAAAAACCTGTAATTGATCTTGTAATGCCTGAATAATTTGGTCTTGAGGGCGATCAACGATGTTTTTTATTTCTGTAAGAGAAAAATCTAATTCACGAAAAAAAAGAATGTGCTGCAAACGTACAAGTTCTTTATGTCCATAAAAACGATACCCGTTCTTTTTAACCATCGAAGGATTTAAAAGCTTAATCTCATCATAATAATGAAGAGTACGCACACTCACACCCGCAAGCTGCGACAATTGTTTAACACTGTAATGAATATCGTGAAGCATATTTTATATACCATACGCTATGACGTGACGTGAGAGTCAAATTTATTATCCACAACCCGGGGCAACCTGATTAAAGTTGATCCGGGAATTAAAAAACAGCACTGTCTAGGCTGTTTTTATCTTTATTCCCTTATTTTCTCCGAGTCACAAACACCGCCACAAATACTGCCAACATCAACAGCACAATGGTGCCGCCTGGCGAAATGTTGGCATAAAATGAAATAATGATACCGCTCACTACCGATGCAACAGAAAAAACTTCAGCCCAAAGCAGTGTTTCTCGAAAACTTTTTTTAAGCTGAAGTGCAGTTACCACCGGAATCACAATCAAGGCTGAGATTAAAAGCACCCCCACAACAGGTATTGAAAGAGCCACCGCTACTGCCGAAAGCAAAATAAACACCAGATTAATAAACCCCGTCGGGATACCGCTCACCCGAGCTGCTTCCTCATCAAAAGAAATGTACACGAGCTCTTTATAAAAAAGAAGTAACAAAACCAAAACGACAAAACTGAGACTCGCAATGAGCCCCACATCATTGCCGCTTACCGTCAAAATACTCCCAAACAAATAACTAAAAAGATCGACATTAAACCCACGCGCCAGACTGATAAGCACCACCGCAAGGGCCAACCCACCTGACAAAAAAAGTGCTAACGCCGTTTCGCCATATACCTTTTTGCTCAACCGCAATTTTTCGATAGCGAGAGATGAAACCACCGCTGCGATGATAGCAGTAACAATGGGATTAATTTTGGTGAGAAGACCCACCGCCACGCCAGCAAGCGACACATGCGACAATGTGTCGGCAATCAGCGAGTAGCGCCTAAGAACCAAAAAAATACCAATGAGTGGCGCAATAAGCGCGATAAGCACACCAGCTTCAAGCCCTCGAACGATGAAACTATATTCTAAAATATCAAACATACAAATTCTATGATGCGAAGAAAAACCAATTATAATTAATGATCGTGCAAAATCAACTTCACTCCGCTGCCGTATAATTTACTTAGATAATCGCCTTTGATAAATTCAGTCGGATTGCCATGATACACAATGCGTTGATTAACACAGGCAAGTTCCGTGGCCTGGCTTGCCACGACATCGATATCATGTGACACCAAAACGAGCGTCAGATTTAATGATTCATTTAATTTTTTTAAGAGCGCATAAAATTGTTCCTGCGCAACTAAATCTACACCCACAGTAGGTTCATCAAGAAACACAACTTCAGGATCGCTCACCAACGCTCGAGCAATGAATACGCGCTGTTGTTGCCCACCCGACAAATCACCAATTAATCGATTACGATAGTTCCTCATTTCCACCTGTTCTAGGGCTTTATCAATTCGTTGCCAATCTTCTTTTCTTAACGAGCGAAACAATCCACGTGTACCAAAGAGCCCCATAGACACCACTTCTTCCACAGTAGCAGGAAAACGGGCATCAAAATGAACCGCTTTTTGCGGTACATATCCAATTTTGGACCAGGCTTTAAAACGCTTAATATCTTGCCCAAATAATTTCACCTGACCATGCGTGGGAGTGAGAAGCCCTAACATGATTTTAAGAAGCGTGGTTTTACCACCACCATTCGGGCCAATAATACCAAGATAATCACCCTGATGAATATTGAGACTCACTTCATTAAGCACAAGCTCGCTCGTATAGCCAAACGAGACACCTCTCACTTCGATACTATTTTTGCTGTGATCTATTGACATTGGAGTGCAATTCGTAAATGAACAAGATTAGTCATCATTTCGGTGAAATAGTTTTTACCAGCCGCTGCATCGGCTGAAGTGAGTCCTTCAATAGGGTTTAAAACCAATGTCTTCGCACCAATTTCATTCGCAAGCGTTTCCGCTAATTTTGGACTTACTAAATTTTCAAAAAAAATATACGAAATATTATTTTTCTTAGCAAATTCAGCAATTTCAATGAGCGTACGAGCAGACGGCTCTTCGTCAGGAGATAATCCCGCGATAGCAACCTGAGTCAACTGATAGCGTGCTGCCAAATATGCAAATGCCGCATGTGCGGTGACAAACTCTTTTTTGGCGCAAACACCTAAACCTGCCACATATGCCGCGTCAAGATTTTTCAACTTTTGTTTAAGCATTTCGCCATTGGCTTCATACACCACACGATTGAGCGGGTCAACCTGCACAAACGCCCGCACGACACGGTCAACTTCGGCTGCGGCAAGAAGAGGGTCAAGCCACACATGCGGATCATGCGTTGCTTTACCTTCTTCAATCACCATTTTAGTGGCAATATCTTCACCTACTGTCACCACAACAGTATTCTTTTCTTTTAGGTTTGTTTGTATTTTATCTCCCCAAGGCTCCAAAGCACCACCGTTCAAAATAAGTAATTGACTGTTTTCAATTCTGGCGAGGTCTTCTGTGGTTGGTTCATACTCATGCGGCTCTGCGCCGGCCGGGGTGAGGTTGTATACATCAACTCCATCACCTCCAACTTCAGAAGCAAAAAAATAAAGAGGGTAAAAGGAAGTAACCACTTTAAGGCGTGATGTAAGTGCTACAGGCAAAGGATGGTTCGGAAAAAACTGTGCTTTCATGATAAAAAAAATAATCACCGCTAAAAGCGCACACAAAATATACAGTGGTGTATTATTTTTTTGTCTGAATATCATATTTTTTTTGACAATGTGCACACCATCCAAAAAACTCCAACGAATGCCGTGCTACTTTAAATTTTTTTGTTTTTAAAATATTTTTCTCTTGCCGCTCAACATCATCTTTAAAAGATACATCATCTATCTCACCACAGCCCAGGCACACCAAATGGTGATGATGGTCGTCTTCACGTGCTAACTCATACAACACCGACCGGTCAGCGAGTCGTATTTCACGCAGCAAATTGTATTTAAGCAAAGTTTCTAACTGACGATATACTGTTGTTTTATTTGCATCAATTGAACTTTTTTTTAATTTAACGAGCAAATCTTGCACCGATAAAGGACGAGTTGTTTTTTCTAATACATTAACCAAAACTCGACGAATTGCCGTAATCCGCTCCCCTTTTTGCTGCAAATTTTTTAGTAATGATTCTGAAGAATTGTGCATACTTGTTTCGTAACGTACCTAGACGTTACCGTACTTGAACATTTTTTTCAAGGTTACGTTGTGGATAAATGCAACTTTGTTGCATTGACAAATGATTCTCAGTTGTGGTATTTAACAAATGCAACTTAGTTGCGTTATGGAGGACCCATGCTACGCATCACCTATTTCTTCGCTCTTTTCTTGGTCATAAGTCTCGCTTACCCGAAAAGCCTGCACGCAGATACTTCAACACCACCCACCCCGGTCGTTCATGCTGACCTGAGCGCTGGTTTTGCGTATGCACTCAATGGTTTCATTGTCCCCTCTTCGCTTCGTGGTGGTTTAGAAGATGGTAAGGGCGGATGGTTTCATGTGGGACTCCATCCAACCAAGCTTGAGTGGATTGAATTTAACTGCGGCGCAGACTATCTCAACAAGGATGACGGCAACCACGGCTGGGGTATTCACTGCGGCACCGTTTTCTTTCTGAGCTTAGGTAACTGGGCCAAACTCGGCCTTGGACCATTTTTGGGGTATCACGGTGAACGACGTTTACTCACCCTGTCTCTCCAAAAGCTAGATGCACCCGAGACTCTGCACGCCTTCAATTTCGGGGTGAGCCCGGTCGTAGAGATTCGTCTTGGCACCGAATGGCTATGGGCAGTGGGAGAAGTAGAAGCCAGTCTTTCGCCTCCCGGCACCCATGCCTATTGGGAATGGGAGTTGGCCCCCAAAATAGGACTTAAAATCTCATTTGAATAACCCGCCCGGGCGTCGGGTGCCAAACGCCCACTATCTTTTAAACACTACTTGTTTAGTGCTTAAAAAATTTTAATTCACTTTATTTTTATACTCTATGCAAAAAGCGATCATCGTTTTTATCAGCACCTTGTTATTCTTTTTAGGTTCAAACACTCTCGTTCACGCTCGTGTGCTTATTCCTGCCAGCAAAGAAGTCGACACTCATGATGAGGCAGACCACGATAACGAAGCTACACACGCTGCAATTTTGAATCACGAAACATTTACACACGTGTTGCCCATACAATCTATTACCCAAAACTATGTTCCTGCTCCAGCCCCTGCGTATACCTACCCTCACCTGAAAAATGAAGCATATCCTAATCTCATTGTACCTGTACCATTCCCACAAAGGTACGTAACGTACCCCGCGCACCAATATCCATTTCGCACTTACGTTCCGCTCAACTATTATCGCCTCTATACTCGTTAAAACTACTAAATTGATGAGGCGCAACAGGCTTCGCCGCATAATGCGATCGCAAAAAACCCCCAATTACGGGGGTTTTTCGACAGTGCTCTCGTTATGGGATACGGTGGGAACAGTTCAATCAATTGATCAAAATTTAAAAAATCAAAGACTGTGAATCCAACGACGAACACGATCAACCTTACTTTTTTCATCAATAAGAATTTGTTTTTTCTTTTTCCGTTCCTTACACTCTCTTACATACAAATCTTCTAACCGCTTTAAGTACTGCAGAGCTTTTCTTCTTTCACTAATTGGAAGACGATTGTTAATTACTTGTTGCAATTTTTTTGCATCATACGTTTTAATAAGAACACCTTTTTTGGTGTCAACGATCATCCAGGGGTCGAAAGAATCCAAATATACCATCTTTCCTTCATCATTTATCACATAATTATCCATCTTTCTATCCATATAGATTCCATCTTTTTCAAGCTGATCAGCAAAGCGTCCACGAGCTTCACTCGTTAAATCTTGAAAACGAGCTGTTTTTTTGGAATCAATACATACACGTTCGTTGATAGTTTGATTAAAATTTCCCCCAGCAGCCATGTGTATATTGGGAATATTTTCCGGATATAATAATTTCATTATTTTAGTAAGAAAAAAATCCGCCTTAATATAATTGTCACTTATATTTTCTTTCAGATGTGGGAGAGCAGGGTTAATATCATAAACTTTAATTACCTTGTTGACATCGTCAGAATGGACGTTTCCCTCTCTTAGTGGATAGACTTTTTTAAAAAAACCTTCTTCTGGCTCCAAACCTTCAATATTGATTTTTCTTCGAGGGAGAATTGGCATAAACAAGAAACGCTATTTTGATATTTATTTTCTTATCATAGTACCATTTTCTTTAACTTTCGACTATGATTAAATTAAAATAATGGCTAAATTTAGCCATTATTTTAATTGCTCGGGGACTTGGAATCGAACCAAGATACACAGCTTCAAAGGCTGTTGTCCTACCTTTAGACGATCCCCGAATAGGAATGATGAAGCCCGCTTTAGTGCGGGCCGAGCACACGCTTTTTTACTTTACTATATTTTTAAATGTTTCTGCATGGCGAGCGTACTCGACGCCATGGTAAGAAGGAGCACTGCTCCCATTTGGATCAAAATCAAGTACAGAATATGCGAAAGATAGTAACTTGTCAAGGAAAAACCTGCAGGAAAAACGACCGTAATGTAGGGGTCAAGCCATTTAAATCCAAGATATAGGCAAAGCGCAGCGATGCCACTGCTCACGAGCGTAAAAATAACCGCTTCGACTAAGTACGGCCCGCGAATAAACCAACTGTTAGCCCCCACCAAACGTTTGATGCTAATTTCTACCCGTTGCGTATAAATAGCCACCCGAATAGTGTTGAAAATGATTAAAAATGAAATAAGTGCAAATATACCAGACAAACCAAGACCAATATTTTCTACACGACTGGTGATTGATTGAATGCGATCAATCGCTTCTTCGTGACCGTCAAAACTCTTCGCTTCAATGATCGTGTCATATTCTGGAACACTGATGGCATCAATAATTTTTTTGTAATCTTTTGGCTCTTTCGTACGAACAATCATGGTAGGTCCAAATGGGTTACCACCAAGTTCCTGCAAAGCGGCGAGCACTTCTTTGCTGAGCTCATGTCGGTGTTGAAAACTTTCCAATACCTGCTCTTTAAGCAAAACTTTTATTTCCGTCACTTCTGGAAATGAAGCGATGTATTTTTTTAATTCGGCCGTTTGCTTGTCGGTAATACCACTCGCTAGATAAAAGCTAATGTTTACCTGCTCCTTGACTAAGCCTACTGCCGCAGAGGTAAGCACTTCCACTGACCAAAGAATATTTACCGACAATAACATGAGCACTAAAATAAAAATGGTCATGCATGACAGCCCCAGATTTCTGCCAAAATCTTGCAAAGCAAATTTAATAATGCGAAGAAATGAAGTCATAGGGCGTTCCTACAATAAGGAAAAAATAAAAGGCGCCAATGAGGTGACGCAAAAACAGACGACTATAAAATATACTTACCATTTAATTCATCACTGATAATTCTGCCGCCTTGTAGTGTAATGACACGTCGTCGCAGATGGTTCACCACTTCTCGATTATGCGTCACAAGCACAATGGTGGTGCCAAATTCGTTAATCTTTTTTAAGATATCAATTATTTCTTCAGTATTAATAGAATCAAGATTACCTGTTGGTTCATCAGCAACAATGATTTTAGGTGTATGCACCAGTGATCGGGCAATAACTACGCGTTGTTGTTCTCCACCAGAGAGTTGGTGTGGATAACGTTGATATTTACCAGAAAGACCAACGATATCGAGAACTTGCGGCACCACCTGACGAATGCGCGTAGTGCGAGCACCAGCTACCTCAAGTGCAAAAGAGACATTTTCAAACACTGTTTTTTTAGGTAAAAGTTTAAAATCTTGAAAAATTACTCCTATTTGGCGGCGTAGATACGGCACCGTGCTTGGAGAAATATCGGTCACATCCCACCCGCCAATTTCGATTTTACCTCTTGTGGGTTTTTCTTCAGCAATGAGGAGTTTCACAAGCGTGGTTTTACCTGCGCCACTTTGACCCACAATAGACACAAACTCTCCTGGTTTTATGTGGAGAGTAACATCGCTTAGTCCCACCGCAGAAGTGGTATACCATTTAGAAATTCCGTGTAGTTTAATCATAGATTTATACGCACTTAGTATACCATCAAACACAAATAAAAAAAACCCAATGGGTTTGATATGTGGATAGAAAATATATTGAGCCGATAGCCGGGATTGAACCGGCGGCCTGCGCGTTACGAATGCGCCGCTCTACCAACTGAGCTATATCGGCAGTTTTGATAATCAACCTCTTTGTGAGAGGTTATCATCGTACATATCCTTAATTTTCTGGGCAATTTCTAAGGGCGAAAGCTTTTTCATGAGCGTGTGCATTTCTTTGATTTTCATCGCCGCCCCAAACGCCTGCCCATAACTATTCAAAAATGAGTCAAACCGACTTCCATCTTCTTCGTGAGTAAGAATAAATAATTCACGAAGTGCTTGCATATCTGGATCACTGATTCTTTGCAAAAGATAACGCAGGCGTGGGATTATTTTTTCTTCTCGATACATGCGATATTCAGCACTGGGATGCAAAAGGGTTTGATCGGTAACTTCACCACCCATTCTCTGTTGTTTTGCAAGCTGGGTAGTACGCTTTTGTTCAGCAAGTTCTAAAGAATAATTAACCACTCCATCTTTGATAATATCTAATTTTGGGTCATTGTGAAAAAGATAACGAAACACTTGACCATACCTTTGTATAAAATTCGACGCACTATGGACTGCTGCTATTCTTAGTTTTTCTTTTTTATTTTCATCTTCACTTGCAACAAGACCCTCGACAGCAGATGCCTTTTTTAAATACTGCTCTTCTAAAAAATTAGCTAAAGCTCCCTCAAATACATGATGTTCCATTTTTAACTCAAAATGCTCCCTCATTGGAGGGGATGATACATCACTTTGAGATCGAGTTACCGCTGCTTCTTGTTGCTGGGTGTGCATACTTAATCTTCTTCTTTAATGTAACGAAAAGTGTACTCTGATTTAAGCATTGCGTCAATAAAAATTCATTATTTTTTAATTAAACGAGCAGAAAGCGGATCTAACAATTTCTCTTGTACATATTTTTTAAAAAATGCACTCAACGCAGTAATATATGCCACATATACCAATGTGGCGACGCCTGCTGGCAGCATCTGATACCACCAATCATACCGTTGTACAAGCGGCCAGTGCAGCATATAGATCTCATACGAAAATATTCCCCAAAACTCACACAAACTATTGCGATACGGCGACACAATTGCCATTAATACCACAGCTCCCATACCAAGCACACTCATGGCCTCGGCAACACGCACGGTGGTGAGTGGTACATAGAATGACACAAAAATAACGACGCCCCCGAGAATACACCACGCCAGCGCTCGCACGACCCAACCATACCAATGAAGAAGATTCCCCCAGGCAGAAAAAGTGGCTGCGAGACGAGTTATTTTTTTATTGCCTACAAACCCCGCCACAATCATTCCCAGTGGAAAAGCAACGTCATGCAGACGATATAAATCAAAGACGCGGTTTACCACCGGCAATGGCAAACGCAACAAAATGCTGCTGATAATAAAAATGAGCAGTGCCGAAAGTGCGGGCGATTTTTTGTAAAAAAAGATTGGAAAACAAACATAATAAAACAAAATCAGCGTGATATACCAAAAAGGTGAATTAATGTCGTAAAATAGGTCAGCAGAGGGAAAAAAACCAATCGCACTCTTTAAAATGACACTCCATGAATACAGCCGTTGCCATACCAACGCATCAAGAAGAATAAAACCTGCGAGCACTACCCACAAAGGGAAAAAAATCTTGGTGAGTCTCCTAAAATAAAATTGGGCTCGAGAAAGAGGGTGACGCAGCATAGACACCGTAAGCCCAAATCCAGATAAAAAAAGAAATAAATCTACACCAATTCCTGCAAAATTAGACAAAGGATACAAAAAACGATTTGAGGTGGTGAGAAAAAAACCAATATGAGCAAGTACAATACTCATAATTGCCCAGCCTTTTAATTCATTAGTCGTGGCCAGTGAAAGCGCTTCGGTATCTTTCTTTCTTCGAATTGCGCACACGAACGCCACGCCAATGAGCACCGAAAAAATAATAGTTTCCATAACCGGATTAATAATAGCAACATTCATAGAATTAAATTTAGGCGATGACTGTGCGACGAAGATGAGGTGGCAGTCGAACTAAAAGATCATATGGAATTGTGCGTGCTACACGAGCCGCCTCGTCGACAGAATTACCATCTTTGGTATTGCGACTAAACACCACCACTCGATCGCCTTCTTTCACATTTGAAACCGCGGACACATCAACGGAAGTAATATTCATACTCACCCGCCCCACAATTGGACAGATTTGATTATGTATTTTTACTGAGCCAACATTCGACAACCGACGATCAATGCCTTCGTAATACCCTAATGGCAAAGTGGCAATTTTCATAGTTTTTGACGCTTGAAAAGTGCAATTATAACCAACACACTCACCCTTTTCGATGATTTTAATTCCACTTATAACTGTTTCTAGTTGCAAAACCGGCTCCACAATCACTCTTTCTCGAGGAGAAGGATCAATTCCATACAAACCAAGCCCCACCCGAATCACACTACTCCCCGCCTCTTTCGCAAAGCGGGCCCCAGACGTCGCTGCAACATGAAACACTTTCATGTTTGGGAAAGCTGCTTTTATTTTCTGTTGTGCCTCTCGCCAAAGACGACATTGTTCTTTGCTGAAAGTCTCATCATCGTTATCAGCATCTGCGAAATGTGTGCACACACCCTCAAGTTGAAGTAAACGATTTTTTTCAAAAATACGAATGGCTTCATCTAGCTCGCTCAACATTATTCCCTGGCGATGCATACCCGTATCAAGCTTGAGATGAAAACGGCGAGGAGTAAAAAGTGTGGAACTAACTTCTTTAAGCTGTGCCAAACTCGTGATGGTATACACGATATTTTTATGAGCGTGACGAATATTGATTGGGTTAACATACCCAATCACGAGCACTGTTTTTTTAATACCTGCGGAGCGCAAGAGCTTTGCTTCAAAAAGAGAATCAACCACAAAAAAAGCAACCTGTTCTTTATCGAGTATTTGAGCACACACAACAAGCCCGTGCCCATACGCATTACTTTTAAGCACTGGCGCTAAAAGAAAATCTGGATATGCCGCCTGATATTGTTTAAAATTACGAAGCAACACTCCTTTTGAAATGGTAATTTCTACCGAAGGAATGTATAAAGAGAATGATTTTCTAATAATTCGGATTGTTTCTAACAAACCCATACGACCATAGACAAATCGCCGAGATTTTAACACAAAAAACCATCCTATTCAAGCATTATTCTACCCATAAACATCGTATTTGTAGCGCAAAGGATATCGCAGTGAAAACAATAAACAAATTTTTTTAAATAACTCTTTAAATCAATCGTATCACTTACCTTTAAACTCTGTCTACTCAATTTATAAAATAAAAATCGTCTTTATGACGATTCTATGATTGTTTTTAATCACGTAGAGCGGGCGATGGGAATCGAACCCACACCTTAACCTTGGGAAGGTCACATACTACCACTATACTACGCCCGCAACGCGTGAGAGGCGGCTACTTCCGCCCCTCACCTAGATATTTATTTAGCTTTTCTTTTTCAAAAAATCATCTAATGGATTATGTACCGGCACATACCAATGTACTTCAGCATGACGAGCTAACCCATCAAGATACGTGTCGAGTCCAGGATAGCGAAATAAAATATGTCGAGCTTTAATTTGTGGTTTTTCAACTGTTTTTCCTTTCTCATCTTTCGTTTTTATCCGGGTAATATCATCAACTCTCAAAATATGAAAACCGTAAGGTGATTCAATTAATGTTGAAGAGAGTTCTCCTTTTTTTAAGGCGAAGGCTGCGGCTTCGAATTGAGGTTCCATATCACCTGTGCCAAATATAGGTAATTCACCACCACTTGCGGCCGTGCCATCTTGGCCATACATCTTCGCCATTTCTTCAAATAAGGCTCCGGCTTTAATTTTTTTAAGCACCTCTTCAGCTCGGGCTCTGACCTCTGCGCGCGCCGCTGTGTCACTTTCAATATGATCGTTCAATTTTTTCTGGAGAATGAAAGGACGAATTACTTTTGTTTCATAGGTGGCCATATCCCAGCCGTAGCGATTTTTGAGCTCAGCATCAGCTTCACCGGGATTTTTGTATTTGGCCATAATTTGATTTCGAACCTCCTGCAGATCTTTAGCCTCTACTTGCAACCCATATCCGGCGGCGGCCTGATTTAAAAGTATGGTATTTACCAAACGCCAGAGCACTTGGTCAGACATCTGCTGTTCAGTGAGCGCAGCCCCTGCCCCCTGGTGCGCTTGATCATACACACGCATGGTATGAATAGCCTTAAGATCGTCAGCGTAATCACTATACAAAATACGCTCACCGTTTATTTTGGCCGCTGACAAATGAAGCACTCGGGCCAAACCGACTGAAAAAGGATCGACAGCAGCCCGTGCATATACTCGATAAATTCCTACACCCACAGTCGCGCCCGTGACAAGTAAAAAAAATAATACAATACCACCTAAAAAGAAACGGGTATTTTTCTTTTTTTCAAAAGAAGTATCATTCATATATTTTTAAAAAATTATTGAGGTAAAAAATAACGAATCCACTTAGAAATATTTGACTGATAGCCAGGTTGTACCATATCCGATCCTGCCTGTCCATTGGCTGACTTGGGGAAAAAATCACCACTGCCGGTACTCACTACCACAACCTTTTCACCGGGCTTTACCAAATTTAATTCAGTCCGAGCTTTTTCTTCTACATAACGCTCAGATTTCACATAATTTAGTAACTCAAGTGTTTCAATTTTTTTTGCTTCAAGACGTTGGCTCTCAGATTGCAAACGTTTAATTTCTTCACGCACTTGGTAATCTCGATAAAATGCTTGGCCGTATGAGACAACAAGAAACAAAAGCACTAAAATTGCACACACTAAAAACAGTGGTGAATTAAAAAAGGTACTCCATCTTCTGTTTCCATTTGAAGGCATAAGACAAAGTATATCACGCCTTTGAGAAAGAAACTATTTTATCAAAAAATATTTTCTAGAAGCAATTTCCGCACCACACTCCGATCATCCCAGGGAATTTTACTACCACCCGGACCAACCATACACGGCTCAGTGCCCTTGGCAGTGAGCACCACCACATCACCTGCTCTTGCCAATAAAATTGCCTGGCGCGCAGCTTCTTTGCGATCAACCACTATCCACAAATCTTTACCATCTACTTTTCCAGCCTGGCGCGCACCTACGGCCAACATTTCGGCAATTTCCTTAGGATCTTCATCAAAACAATTCACATCAGTCACAAATACTTTATCGGCTAAACGACCGGCAATTTCACCCATTGCCACACGCTTGCCTTTATCGCGCCCACCACCATCTGACCCAACAAGGGCAATTATCTGACCTTTTTCCCCTACCAAACCACGCAAGGCTTTAAATAAAGCCGTTAAACTTAACGGTTCGTGCGCATAATCAACTATTACCTTAAACGACTGTCCTTCATCAATAAATTCCATACGCCCCTCCACATTCTTCACTCGAGATAAACCAAGGGCAATTTGCTCATGCGACAACCCGGCCTGAAGCCCAACCGTGACTGCTGCAAGGGCGTTTGGTACATTAAATTCTCCCACCAGACACACACTATATTCAGCACCGTTGGCGGTAAAAGTTGATCCTGCTTCACCGCTTGCACCGCGCATACCTTTCACTATTTTAATTCCAGACGGCAGGATGCGCAATGTGCGCTCTTCGAGGCAAAAAGCGTACTTTTGATCTGATTTGAAATTTAGAAAAAAGGGAGCTTCTTTATCATCACCATTCACAATGATTGTTTTGGCAATTTTTTTTCCATTACTCTTTTTAACAAAGCTTTTTTTGAGAGCAGCAAACATTTTTCCCTTATCTCTTCTTAAATTTTCATATCCACCATGACGCTCTGAATGTTCCATTCCTAAATTCAAAAAAACAGAAACATCATAATTAAGTCCAAAATGTCGATATTGCAAAATTCCTTCCGACGACGTTTCAATCACCGCATACTGACACCCTGCCCGCACCATATCTCGAAGCATTTTTTGCGTTTGACCCAAACCAAGCATGGTCATTTTTTTATCATTGAGCCAACGCCGATCTCCAATTTGAAATTCAACCGTAGACATAAGCCCAACCCGATACCCGCCGGCCTCAAGCACCGAAGCAATGAGGCGACAAGTCGTAGACTTACCCTTCGTACCTGTAACACCAACCACGATTAACTTTCGACCCGGACGACCATAGCGCCAATAAAAAAACCAGGCCAAAAATAAATGTCTTAATTGATTGACCTTCTTTACCCATGCCGAATGTATGATTTTTTCTTTTAAAGACATGACCGTACTATTGCCTGCTTATTTCATACACAACCTGCTGCAATTTACCGAGCGCCTGTTTGGCTTGATCAAATTTTTGTCGATTATAACCAGTTAAATCCATATCAACCATTTCCATAACAATTTCTTCGGCCGCCGCATAGCACTCTTTCACCACGACGAAATTGCGTTCAGTAGCGGATTTAATGGCATAACGAAGAAGTTCTCCTGGCAGATCAGCCAAGCCCCCAATGTAGATATCTCCCGGTACTGGCAAATTTTTAACCGGGCCAATTTCTTTTTTATTTAAATAGGAGATAAACAAATACGCCTCAACATATTCCTCTAGCCCCGCTCGGAAAGATCCTTCATCTAATAAACCCTGCTCTTTTTGAAATTTTTTAACCAATCCCTGCAAAAGACTTTCCGCTGTCTCTAAAGCCTGCTTCGCTGCGGTTACATCGTCTCGTTGACGAGCAAAAATAGCTCGCTTGGCCAAATGTTGTGCATCTCCCGCAATTTTTATAACCTCTCGACGCTTTTCGGCATACGAGAGTAAATCTGCTCTAATTTTTTGAAAATACTTTTTATTTAACATATCTTTTGTGTTTATTTTTTATCCACCATGCTTCCCACTTGATTTTTCTTTTTGTTTAGTATATCATTGGCAAAGTCAAAAGTCTATTGAAATATATAGAATATAAAGTGTAAATACGGGCCGGTAGCTCAGCTGGTAGAGCAGATCCCTTTTAAGGATAAGGTCCTGGGTTCAAGCCCCAGCCGGCCCACGAAAAAACACCCGCAATGGGTGTTTTTTATTTTTCAAATATTTTTTTGATTCAAAAAAACTAAAAAGTCAACTCTCGTACAATACCAATTATTTTTTCTGCGGGGGCAGAAGGAAGAAGTGTGTGCAAATTTTTTCCAAGGTTCTGTCTTTTGTCCGGATGCTCAATTAAATCTCGTACGACATAGGTAAGGCGAAAACTATTACTAACCCCTTCTTGCAAATGGATTATTCCATTTTGGGCTGCCAAAAAATCAGCATTCTCTTCTTGGTGTGTGCGTGGCAATGGAAAAATAATCGCCGCTTTAGAAAGAGTTGCGAGCTCGGTTAACGTACCAAATCCAGCCCGAGACACCACCACATCGGCAAGAGCATAGGCTAATTTCATTTCATTCGTAAAAAATTTATAGACATGGTAGTTAGAAAATGTTTTGCTGGCTCGTTCAGCCAACTCGCCCGGACGTTCTTTACCAGTAAGGTGAATGACATGCCAATTGGCGGGCCAAGAAGTGAGCGCTTCAATAATAAGCTGATTGATTGCACTTGAACCAGTGCCGCCGCCGAGCGCAAAAATAACAGGAGAATTTGGAGGAATAGAAAAAAATTCGCGCGCACCTGAAAGATCAGCACACGCCACATCGCGACACGGATTACCAATCCACTCAGTTTTGTGCGGAGAAAAAAAAGCGGCAGTTTCTGCCAGCGCCGTGGTAATCTTCTTCGCGCACGGAGCCATGAGTTTGGTGGCCAAACCTACACGTACATCTTGTTGATGAATCCATGATGGAATGCCTAAACAAAAACCTGCCCAATGAAGCGGCACACTAATAAAACCACCCGCGGAAATAAGTAAATCCGGTTTTTCTTGCCAAAGGAGTACCAGTGATTGAAAAAAACCAACACCAATTTTGAGAATATCTAGCAAATTCTGCAAAGACCAATAACGACGCCATTTTCCAGAAGAGATAGAAAAAAAAGGAAGGTCGTATTCCTCGACAACCTCTCGCTCCGGACCATTAACGCTGCCGACCCACACAAAAGAAGCCGTGTCATCGTGTCGACGATACATTTCAACCATGGCAAGGAGGGGTGTTACCGGGCCAAGGGTGCCACCACCAGAAAAAATGATTTTCATATCACGGTCCTTGGCTTAATAAATAATTAAGGCGTCGTTCGGCTTCATAGAGCGAAATACGTGTTTCCGCAAACTGTTGTGGATCTGTGTTTCCATGGCGCACAATCGTCATTTCTCTCGCCAGCTCACGCAATTCATTGGTGATGGAGTTGCTCGGCTGGAAAGCAAACGCCCATTTTTCTAGAACTTTTTCAAGGCAAAGTCCAAATTGATACACCATCTCACTTTGATAAAAAATAATGTGAGCCTCCGGATCAGAATATTTTGGCGTATCAATCCGAGCGGCAATAGTTTCGTCCAGTGGATACAAACCTTCAAGATCAAACAATTTCCCCACCACTTTCCCGCCCTCAATCACAAAACCTAAATTTTCTAATTTAATGTCTTGCAAACCAAGCCCGTGTTGACCTAAATAATAGGCCCCAGCCAAACAATCAGATACTACCTGCAACGCCGCTGAGCCGGATACGTACCTCGTATCGGCTTCAAAAAGATTGGTAAGGGGCAATTTATCCTGAGAAAAAAAATGTCTCCCCCACTCTGTAAAATTTACCAGGTGGCGCGACGGTGGCAGAGAAGTGTAAACTTCTAAAGCTTTTCGATTTTTTTCCAACCAAACTTCTGGCATTTCAAGATCACGCATTCGCTGTGCATGCTTTCTGACTATTTTTCTTTTACCCGGATTAAGAGAACGTGTTTCTAAGAGATGTTTTTTTGAAGAAAATGCAGATAAAGGTGCCACAAAATCATCAATATCATTATACACTAGGTCACTCAATTCTTCGTCTTGTGTCACACGCTTGCGCAAAGCTTCGGCCACAATGTTTTGAATATGCAGTATCTGCGCCCTAATCATGTCAAAATCAGCCATTCTTTCTTTTAACAATCTTGCCTCTTCTCTATAAGTTTTAAAAAATGCACTGGCATCCCAACTAGCCTGATCGAGTTCAAATGCTTTTTTCATTTTTTCTCTTTTTTCTCTTAAATTTTGTATTCCTGTGTGGGATTTTTTATCCACCAAGCGTTCGTAGGCTCGTTTTGTCAAGTCATTAGCTTCAAGATCCGTTAAAAGATATTTTTTTAAAGCCCGTAGATCGCCCGATTGATGGCGTAATTAAA
>CAYUHX010000011.1:0-40685 GCA_964444705.1 uncultured Gammaproteobacteria bacterium
TAGCCTTTATGGTGATCAAACTTTTTCACTGCTCGGAAAAGACCAATGTTTCCTTCTTGAATAAGATCAAGGAGAGACAAACTTTTGCCGACAAATTTTTTGGCAATAGACACAACCAAGCGCAAGTTGGCTTCAATAAGTTTACGTTCAGCAACCTTGTCTCCTTTTTCTTTACGGCGCGCCAGCGCAACTTCTTCTTCAGTGTTGAGCAGTGGAATCTTACCAATTTCACGCAAATACATTTGAATCGAGTCGGAAGAGATCTGGCTTAAGTCAAACGGCACATCCATATCAGGCTGAGCGCCTTGAAATTGTTTAAGCACTTCGTCTTGCGCTTTTTTGACACCCAAAAGCTGGTTAAGCGCTTCAACCATGGTCACGCCATTTTTTTCGACAAAATCAAGAAAACCTTCATATAAATCAAGATAACATTCGGGATGCGTAAATACTTTAGCTACTTCAACCTCAGTCAAAAAACCACGGTTTCTGCCCTTGGTTAAAAGCTCAGTAATTTCTTCCATCGTTGGCTCAACCACCGGTTCGGGAGGAAGGAGTGGAGGTGATTGTGGCCGAGCATGCTGCTTGCTATCACTGCTACTTTTTAGTTTAGCAGTAAAAACTTTTTTCTTTTTATCCAAAAATTTGGCTGCCACTACTGGTGTTTTTTTACCAACTACCTTTTTAGGCTTGGTGCGATCTGTGAGAGAAGCAGTGGTGCTTTTCTTAGCTTTCTTTAAAGAAACGGCTGAAGATTTTTTTGGTGCGACAGAGGCACGAGAGGGGCGATGGCTACTCATGGGAAGGGCACATTAAATTATAAGGCTTGTAGTTGTTGCAAAAGACGGTTAACCTCAATCGTGTTTGCTTCTTTTTCAGCGCGAGCTAAACGACGTTGTAATTCGTGACGTTGCCGTTTTACCCACTCTTGATGAATATTGGTAATAATGAACTGACTTTCATTTTCAGCTTGCTTCAAGGTCCACGATGGATATTCTTTTTCAGCCCAGAGTACTACTGTTTCGATCAGGTTTTTAAGCGAAGCAGGCAAACCCGCTTCGGCAGCTAAATCATTTTCAAATGAGACAGCGCTAGTATAGTATTTTTTCCACCATTCGTAAAGTTCTTCAAAAGGAGTGCCCACAAAATATTCGCCCTTGACCGCTGCGCCCAGCTTGGGTGTGAGTCCGGGAAACTTAAGCATGAGTGCCCAAAATCCTTGCTCAAGACGTGCCACGCGATCATGTGGTCGGGCTGCGGGCTCGACAGAGGGTGTGCTCGGGATAGCGCTCATATTTTTTTTAGGAGACGAACGCAACGCCTTTTTTAACTCCTCACGCAACACTGGAATGTCTGTGCCACTTGACTCACTTAAACGTTTTAACCAAAAATCTCTTTCTACGGCCGAAGGCAAATGGGCAATTTCAGCCAGCACGCGTTGTACACCACGATTTTTCTCCCGCGCATCGGCTAGGTTATAACCCCGGAGCACGACAGTAGAGTACCACTCTAATAGCGGCACGGCTGTTTCAACCGCTTCAAACCATTTCTTTGGATCATTTTTTAAACATTCATCAGCATCTTTGCCAGCCGCGCGCGGAATAATAATAATTTTAACCTGCATTCCCTCTTCAAGTGCCAAACCCGCACCGCGTTGGCCCGCTTTCTCTCCTGCACTATCGCCATCAAACGCCATGGCAACATTGCCGGTGTAACGTTTAAGCAACTTAATTTGCTCGACAGTGAGAGCGGTGCCAGAAGCAGCAACAACGTTCTTCATTCCTGCTTGATGACAAGCAATCACATCCATCTGCCCCTCAACAAGCACCACCACATCTTTGGCTTTGATGACGCTTTTGGCGAGATGAAGTCCGTACAATACTCGAGACTTATCATAGAGCATGGTTTGTGGTGTGTTGATGTACTTACCACCTGAATGCTCTGTTTCTTTCAGTACCCTGCCCGTGAAACCAACCACTGTGCCATGCACATCACTAATAGGAAACATCACTCTCCCTCGAAAACGGTCATAATGCCGCCGGCGTCCACCATCTTCGTCTTCACGAGAAATAACAAGACCGCTGGCCACCAAATCGTCAATCCCAAAACCTTTTTTTAAAAGATATTGCGTCAGCAAATCCCACTGCTCTGGCACATAACCAATCTGCCACTCAGCAATCGTTTTTTCAGTCACACGCCGCTCTTGTAAATAGGTTCTGGCTACAAAAGCTGCTGGCATACGCAGCAAAAACTGATGAAAAAAATGTGCCGCCGCTGTATTGATTTCAATCAATCGGTTGCGCTGGCTTTGCTGACCATCTGAATAATCTGAAGTAATTTTAACACCAGCCCGATCGGCTAATAATTTCAAAGCTTCAACAAAATTCAAACCTTCCATCTCTTGGATAAACGAAAAAATATCCCCCCCTTTAGCGCACCCAAAACAATGCCAAATCTGTTTTTCGGTATGCACCATGAATGATGGGGATTTTTCGCTATGAAATGGACAATTTGCTTTCCAGTTAGCACCAGCTTTTTTAAGCGGCACGTATTCCTGGATCAATTGCACAATATCGATACGATCTTTAATGGGCTGGGTATCGGTCATACCCCTCGACTCTAGCAATTTAAGCAAAAAAAATCAATCCACGAGGGTTGTTAAACAGGCGCTAATCCCTAACTTACATTTAAATAATCTCGCCAGTACCTATACACTTCAGCGGTGGCCACAAGGTCTCCCACGTTGTATTTGGCAATATCAACAAACCGCTTTTCTTTAAACAAACGACTAACATCATCTCCGGTCACTCCTTCACCCTTGGGACTTTTGATACCAAGCGCACGACTGACAAGGTGGAGACTCGGGCGACGACGCACCGCGCCATAAAAACTAAGCTGATCACACAGGTCAACGTGACGGGCAGCGGCTTGGTATTGATAATTAAGATAGCGATTGGCCAATAAATTTTTGCTCGGCTTAATTTTGTGTACCGCCGAACGAATCATTAAAAAAGGGACATCAAAACTGCGACCATTAAAGGTGACAAATTCATCATAACGATTCGCTCCCTGCCAAAACTGTTCAAGCATTTCTTTTTCAGTGCGCTGCTTAAAAAGCATACCTCCTTCTTCAAATTCTTCATTCACTTGCCCTGGCGCTTGATAATACACCACTCCTTTATTTTTTTCGGTATCCAAAACCCCGATGACCACCACCTCACCAGTAAGAGGCGAAAAACCTAGGCCATTTTTTATATCTTCCACCCCCCGCTCGTATTCAGCCTCATCACGCGCATCGCGCTCGACCCAGCGCGTGAGCATGTGCTGCGTCGTTTCATCGAGCAGATCAAAATCTTCACCAATCGTTTCGATGTCAAAAACAAGAGTAGCCATACAATGTGCTGGTTAGAGAGAATTAAAAAAATTCTTAAAAATCGAATCAAGCTCAGCAACAGTTTGATATGAGGCGTGCGCAAAGATTTTGTTTCCCAAAATCATGGCCGAAAGTTTTTTGCCTTCGCTGGGGCGATAGAGACACAACACGCGTTTCCCCCATTCTTCGGCCTTGCCAAGTTCGTACCCAACCCCAAGACTCGGCGATGTTACTTCTGCCACCACCACCTCTGCAGCTTTAAGCCACTCTACGTCACGAGTAAAAATATATTCTTCAGAAACCATTTCTCCTTTTGCTGAAAGATCCTTATTGCCCACATGTTCAGTCAACACCTGACCATAGACGCCAAGTTTCGCAATAATTTCTTGATATAAAGCTTGATCGTCTCGCCCACCACGAATGGATCCGGCAAAATAAATCTGCATATGAGTTATCTTTTTAGAATAAATTTCTTACTTGCATACTGCCCACAATTCTTTTTGTTCTTCTCGTGCCCGTCTGGCAGCGGCCACAAACAGGCTGCTCTTCGCCACATCGGGCGAAATGGTGAGCGCGCGAGCATAACCTTCTTTCACCAGTTCTACATTTACGAAGGTACCATCTTCTAAATATACATAACGGAGCAGTCGACCATAACGATCAGTTTCAGACACATCTTTTTCTAAACGCACTTTTTTGCCCACGACTAATTCTTTGTTCCGCTCCGATGCTTCTTTGCCAAAACATTGCACCGTTCGGCGCGGATCAACTGTTTCGGGTGTGTCCATGCCAATGTAGCGCACTCGCTCACCAGATTCAAGATCAATCGTGTCGCCGTCAACGACTCGTGATACGACTCCATAAGAAAATGTTGAACTAGAAGTTTTTTTGACCGGCGCACGCACATCATGAACCGCAGTAGAAGAAAAAAAATCTTTTGCTGTAAATTGATTTAAAGGAAGCCAGCCTTGATAAATAACAAATATACCAGTAGCTATTCCCATCAAAATTAACTTATTTTTAAATAAATTTAATCTATATTTTGGCAACATATCCTTGACATAATCAGAGAAGTATAGTATAAAGAAATGTCAGTTATAAAAACTGACATTGTTCTTTATCACACGCTCAGGCTGGTGTGGAAAGAGGTATTTTTCAAGCTAAAGATACTTTTTTCCACGCCAACGCCGAGAACGGTGTTGCGATGTGGAGAAAGCGATCGGTTCTCAAATGCGCAAGTTGTTCTTTCGCTTCGCCGGCATCATCCCCATCACCCTGGCCCTCACCGGGTGCCCCGAGAAGGGCGATCGGAAGCCGGACGAACCCTATCAGGAGGTTACCCACAAGGGCTACGTCACCGGGTCGGCGGGCGGGCCGGTCTACGTCTCCCCCGAGGGCAGTCGGCACCGCGTCACAGCCGGCGGTGAGCCCGGGCCCGCCGGCAGCGACAAGGAGTAGCCGGGCCAAGGCCCGGCCCGGCGCGAAACTTCCCCAGTCTCCCACGCACCACAGTGCACCACAGTTGCTCCTGCCTTGACGAACAGCGTCGAGGCGGGGGCACTACAGAATCTTCTCCAAATAAAAATCATCAAGCCGAAAGGCTTTTTTTAGTTTGTAAAAAGTGCAGCTATTTCTTTCACATCAATTGGTGTTTTGCTTTTTACGATTGAATGCATGCTACCACCGCCATCGCCTTCGTAGCGTGGAATAATATGCCAATGGGCATGCGGCACAGCTTGGCCAGCCGCCTCACCATTATTGATGCCAATGTTCATGCCTGCAGGCTTGAGGCGTGCCTCTACTAGGCCAGCTGCCGCCCTAAGCCCAGCGACCAGGAGTTGAAACGTTTCCATGTTCATGTTCCAAAGCGACTCATAATGCACTTTCGGAATAACCACCGTGTGCCCTTTACTGCAGGGGAAAATATCTAAAAAAGCGAGCACAGTATCATCTTCGTAGACGGTGTAATTAGGAATTTGCTTTGCGATAATTTTACAAAAAAGGCAATCCATACTATTTAAATACTAAATAAAAATTAATCATGCCAGACGATCACACTGCCGAATGATTGGAATTGTTTTTGTGTAAACTCTTTTAAAGCATTAGAAGAAAGCTGTTTTTTATCTATCACCAGCCAGCATGTTTTGGCGTGGGTGAGCTGATGCGCTTCATTCCACATTTCAGCAGTAGGAAATTGTCTTACCTGGTTAAATAATCGTACCCGCTCGGGCTGGCCAAAATTTTGCGCAATGGGAAAACCACCGCCCACAATTTCCTTACCGGAAAAAGCTTCAAGTACAAGCAGCGGGTGCGTATCTGCCAAAACACAGTGCATGGACTCGTGTTTAATTTCATTCCAAACCGATTCAATAGCAGTATACTCATCACGACTTACCGTATCGGTATCAGGACCAAGAGAATACGACGCAGAAGTCACTACAGAAAATAGAACGATACTCGCCAGCATGAGGGGAATTTCTATTTTTTGCACGCTGATGGATATACTATATTTTTTACAACTTACCACACCCGCACAAAAAATAAGCACAAGAAAAAAAGCAATCACATTTTCTAAACGTTTCGATAAAATTTGCTCCCCCACCAAAGTGTAGCGTCCAATGATATAACTCAACATCACACCGACACCGAACACCCCAATCCAACGGCTAAACAGTGTGGTGCGCCGAAAAAGAGTTATGAGACCAGCTACAAAAAAACCCCAGAATACTACCATGAATGGAATTAACCACAGGCGTGACACGGTAAACCAATTAACCACAAACGCATATTTGGGAACTTGGTTGATTAAAATATTACCGGCGGCGGTATCAACGGCTCGCGGACCGACCGCCACATAAAAAGAAATAGCGCTTGCCACCAATTGTTTTAGTTGACCAAAAAACCCATTATGACGAAATACACTGTATCCTGCGACCAGATCTAACCCGGGAAAAATAAGTGCCACCGTCAAAACAAAGATGAGTAACCAGCGAATCTTTTTTTGGAGAGATACCAAACGCTCCAAACCGATCATGAGCGCCCATCCTAACCACACTAAAATAAAATACAGCGTATAGCCTGCTCCCGAAAGTATTCCTGCCGCAACCAAGGCGATTTTTTTTAATTGCGTCGGCGCACGGTAATGACTAAAAAGACCACAGACACAAAGAAGCCACCACAAAAAACCAAAACTATTTGGAATAGTCACCGCTCCACCCGCTTGCCACACAAAAGGCAAAAAAGACACAAAGACCATCCATTCAGCCTCGTGATGCTTTTTTTTCCACACGAGCATAAACTCATATATGAGAAGTGGAAAAACCAACGACCACACCAGCGGACCAAACCATTTATTGATCGCTAAGAGTGACGCAGTAGTGACGCGGTTAATTATCGCGACGAGGCCCCACTCTTGCGCATAGGCCACCATACCCGGATCAATTCGCTGCATGAGCGTACGACTTGCCGCATCGCTCACCACTACTTTACGCGGTGGTTCTTCATGAACTATATGTGTTTCTTGAGCGATATGCCGCCAGACATCAACCACATAGAAAAATTCATACGTGAGGGGTAAATAGCTGTGGAGCAGCAATGAATGCACGAGGCACGCTGCCAAAATAACCTTAGGAAACGCACGCAGATAGATGATAATGCCTAGAAGACAAGTGAGGGCGGCAAAAAGATAGATATACACCGGATGAATCACCGACCAAGGTGTGATAAGTCGCTCGACACTATATGACGCGCGCAATAAAAAAAATCCACCAAACGCGCCGCACAGGTATACACCAACAAGAACAATACTCAATTTTTTATACCCTGTTGAAGTAAAACGAGTAGACGGAGGTTCAACAAAATCTGCTTCCATTTTATTGCTGAGTCGAGCATAATTTGCTACCCATTCCCACAGAATAGCATTTAAAAGAAGAAGAAGAATGATAGTAAAAAATGACAATACGTAGAGCGTGATCACCACACTGGCTCCAAACCCGAGCACAGCCAAACTCGTAAACATTCCCAAAAAAATAAGATAAGGTGACGAACTAAACCCAAAACCTTGCCTTAAAAAATTTTTTGCTGACCAGCCCGTTAGACCTATATAGAGGCCAAAAAAAACCAAACCACACAGAATGTTTTTAATAAAAAACGCATTGATACTTAAGGCAAAAATGACTCCCCCAATCAAAATCACTCGATAGAGTAGATGTTTAGTGTTCACAGTCATACAGCCTTCAAACGTCAATATCCTTATTTAATACCGCTATCTTGAAGCGCTTTTTTTTCAAGCCGAAGCAAGACAATCCCCTTCTCAATGATTAAAACAAACCATGCGCTCAGTAAGAAAAAAAATAAATATCCTTGAAACGCATAACCAAAACCTCGGTGCATGGGTTCATACACTCGGAACGAAAACCAATACCACACCGGCAACGCAGCAAAAAAAAGAATTACTAAATACCCGATTTTTCCGCTCCGAAGTTGACGACTGAGGATAAAAAATTTTTCTATAATATCCTTTACACTTTGCCTAAACCAATGACCTAAAAGTGGCCACATAAAAATAAGCGGCAACACAAACAGTCGTGCTTCCTGCGCTCGAGCGGTTACAAAAACAAGCGGAGTATTAATGAACGCCGTGACAAGCGCTGCCACAACTAGCGGCCGCTCATCTTCCCTTAATGCATGCGCGCGCGCATACATTAAGGCCAAAAGACCAATTGGCCCAAGTGCCATAACACACGATACCACTGATTCAATCATAAATTGACTATTTTGAATATTATAGTGCCATTGGCTAAACCGTTCAGTAGCAACATAATTTATCGAACTGACCAGCTGATGCTTTGCGTGTAATATGCCAATGGTACAAACCCCAAAAAGAATAAGTGGCACTAGGAACACCATCCACAACACCTGTTTATTAAGGTGAAATACGTCATTAAAAAAACGTTTTAAAGACACCCAAGGAGCAATTAACAACCAAAATCCGGGATATAAAAATATACTGGTCTCGCGGGCAAGAAGCGCTACAAGCATTGCAATACTGCCATATAGCCATTTTTTCTGGCGCACACAAAGAAGAACACCGAGGAGCGCCGCATAGTGGAGCGGATCATCAAAACTGCTAATAGGCGTCACAAACGAAAACAAAATAGTCACGTGAGTAAAAAAAAGCAGGCTACTTATCATAGCCCCTTTTATGTCTTTTTTCTGTTCGTGCGCCAAGAGGGATATCAACACTCCGCCGAGGGCTAATAAAGAAAAATTTACCAGCGCAAAACTGGTGCCATATTCAAACCCTGCTACTTTATGCACCACATATATGAGCCCGGTGGTCAGTGCCCGCGCCGCAAAAACAGGCTGACCGGCAAAATGTAATCCCCAGTATGCCTGCATATGGGGATTATCAATACGCGGCCACAAGGGCAATAACGATGTGGCATGATTATTCAGAGCGCTCGGAAAAAAATAATGAATCACAAAAATAACCACTGCGGCGAGAATATTAACTCCAATAATACTGCACCATTCTTTTTTATTCATCGTATTTTTATTTACGATACTACTATACCATTTTTAATGAAAAATGACAGATATCCGCCCTTGTCTAAACTAAAAAGATAGGCTACTATAGCCGCGCATATCTATCATAACGTATGAGCGATTCTATTGATAAAATTCCACCACAAAGCCTGGAGGCTGAAATGTCGCTCTTGGGTTCAATTTTGATTGATAAAGAAGCGATGCTCAAAATCGCCGATCTCATAAAACCGGGTGATTTTTATAAAGATGCCCACGGTCGTATTTTTGAAGTCATCTTAGAATTATACGACAAAAACGATCCTATTGACCTTCTCACTCTTAGCGCACGTTTAGAAGAAAAAAATCTACTTGAAGGCATCGGCGGCCGTGCCTATCTGGTGGAACTGACGAATACTGTTCCCACCGCCGCAAATATCATCCATTACGCAAAAATAATCCACCGCAAGGCCACTCGCCGCCGTCTTCTTGGTGCAGCGAATGAAATCAGCCGTCTTTCATACGAAGAAGACACTGAGGACATTGAACATATTCTTGACGAAGCCCAACAACACCTTTTTGGCGTCTCTCAGATCTATTTTAAACAATCATTTACCCCTATTCGCGGTGTACTTGCCGATGCTTTTGAACGCATTGACGAACTTCACAAAAACAAAGGTCAATTGCGCGGTATTCCGACTGGCTTTTCTGGGCTTGATAATATGCTCGCGGGCTTACAAAAATCTGACCTCATTATCATCGCGGCCCGCCCAAGTGTGGGAAAAAGTTCATTTGTACTTGATATTGTGCGCAATGTGGCCACCAGACGCAAAGTACCAGTTGGCCTTTTTTCTTTAGAAATGAGTAAAGAACAAATGGTTGATCGCATGTTATGTTCAGAAGCGAACATCGACCTATGGAAAATGCGCACCGGCAAATTGTCTGATCGGCCGGAAGACGATGACTTTCCCCGCATTGGTCACGCAATCGGCACTCTATCAGAAGCGCCCATTTTTATTGATGATTCGCCAAATATCAACATCATGCAAATTCGCACCAAAGCTCGTCGTCTTCAGGCAGAGCATGGCTTAGGCCTTATCGTGATCGACTATTTGCAGCTCATGGAATCACAGGGCAGTTTAGAAAATCGCGTACAAGAAGTGGCTGGCATTACTCGCGGTTTGAAAGGTATTGCCCGCGAATTAAACATTCCCGTTGTCGCCCTGTCGCAGCTGTCACGTGTGGTTGAACAAAGCAAACCAGCAATTCCAAAACTTTCTCATTTGCGCGAATCAGGTTCTATTGAACAAGATGCGGATGTGGTAATGTTTATCTATCGTAAAGCCGCCGATCGTAACTATCGCCTTGAAGATATTCCGCCAGACGAAAGAAATGTGGCTGAAATTCATATCGCCAAACACCGCAACGGCCCCACCGGCATAGTAAAACTTGCCTTCGTCGATTCACTTGCCTCTTTCCGCAATCTTGATACACATTCTGCTCCCACCCCACTCACAAGCGGTGTGCCTGTACTGAAACCAAAGTCAGCTTTTTCTAAAAAAGCTGACGGCGAAGGATCGCCTGAATTTTAAAATTATTTTTAATTCAAAATAAAAAAAGTGTATGTCAATGTTTAATAAACTCAAACAACTTAAAGATTTACGCGATCAAGGAAAAAGACTGCAAGAACTTTTAAGCGGTGAATCAGCAAGTGCCGATGCAGCAGGTGGAAAAATCGTGCTCACACTTGATGGGAATCTCCAAATGAGCGGCCTTGCTATCGACCCTGAATTACTTACCCCAGACAAGAAAGAAAAATTAGAAAATGGCATTAAAGAAGCTCATCGCGAGGCACTCAAAAAAATTCAGCGTACTATTGCCACCAAAATGCAAGCCAGTGGCATGAATATTCCAGGCATGAGTAATTAGGTGTTAGTCAAAGGTTACAGGTGTTAGTTTTTAAATTTTAAAGGAATACCACTAAAAAATTAAAATCTAACACCCAAAAACTAACACCTACAACCTCACTGGTTACAAGCTAATTCCACAAGACATGTATTCTCCGTCGATCACACGACTTATAAACTCTCTCAAACGATTGCCTTCAGTTGGCCAACACACTGCCGAGCGGTTTGTTTTTCATTGGTTACGTTCAGGAAAAAAAGAAGTGGCTGAACACACTCTGGCGCTAAAAGAACTTTTTGAAAACACCAAAAGCTGTGAACGCTGCTGGCGTTTTGATGACACCAGCCCGTGCGCCATTTGTCTTGATACCAAAAGAGATCAACAAACCATTTGCGTTGTGCTTGACCCACAAGATGTGGAAGTGCTTGAACACACAAATGAATACCGAGGGGTCTATCATGTGCTCCGTGCCACCCTCGACCCCACCGAAGAAAACAGTCTAGCTAAAACAAAGATCAAAGAACTCCTTGAACGAATAAAAACCGCTCAGTCGCTGCCGGTGAATGAGGTGATACTCAGTCTTAATCCTGATTTTCCTGGCGAAACCACCATGCTCTATCTCCACCGCGAATTAAAAGCAGCTACACCCAACCTCCGGATTACACGCTTGGCTCGGGGCCTTCCCATGGGTAGTGACCTTAAATACGCCGATGAAATCACCCTTGGCAACGCCCTTAAAGGTCGCACAGAAAAAAATTAATCTGCATAAAAAAATCCACACTTCTTAAATGTGGATTTTTATTTTTTGAAGAATGTTTTAAACAATCTCTACCTGAGTATAACGCTGACGTTGTCCGTGCGCTTTGTGATAGCGAGTTTTATTTTTAAATTTCTCTACCAATAAAGTGCGATTTTTTCCCTGTTTTAAAACCTTTGCTTTCACGGTAACGCCCGCGACATGCGGCTTGCCAACCTGAACACCACTACCATCATCTTCGGCAGCGAGAAGGACGGAGTCAAACACTACCGTTTCACCTTCTTCAACAGCCAATTTTTCTATTTTTAATACATCGCCGGTTTTAACGAGATATTGTTTCCCACCGGTCGCGATAACTGCACGCATACGGAAATTTACTTAGATATAAACAAAAATTTCATCAATAGATTTAAAAATAAGTATACTAAAATAGGCCATATTTGTCAAACACCACCCTGGATTCGCCGGGTCCACTCCGCATTTTCAGCACTAAATGTGCTAGATATAGTAATGCCCACACTAGCACCTAGCAAAGCGACGAGAAAAAGATGCACCAACAAAAGAGACTTTCTCATCGCATTATTTTCTGTTTTTAAAAAATATACCGAAGGAGTATTCCATTCATTGAGCTCAAGCTGAAGCTCGCTCCGCACACTATTTTTTATTCCAGGACCTTGAAAATGACGCATCCACGTTTCCTCAACATAGGCATACTTTCCCGACTCTCCAGTAAATTGTTTTTGGATAAACGAAATAAACAAGCGATGATTCAGATACAACTCCGAAACTTGTGGGTTATAACGCATCTGCGCCAGCGTATCAACATTTCCCTTATAGACAATCCGCAAATAGCGAAAGTAGGTGTACATTGAATTTACCATTTGCACATACCCGGCAATAAGCACTGTGGCACCAAGAAGCCACAGAAGAATCTTCTTTTTTTCTCTTAATGCTTGATCAACTCCCCAAAAAAGTGGTAGATGGAGAAAAGGAATTAGTGGCACTAATTTGCGCACACTAAGCGTTTCATCACTCCAATAACTAAATGGAGCGGTAAGAGCAAAATAGAGCACAAAACCACTGAGAATGAAGACACTGGTTGCAAGAAATTTTTTATGCCAGGCAGGCCAAAAAAATAAGCTGGGTATAAGCAAAGGACTATACACGAATATGCTTTTTCCAAAACTAAAAAAAATTCCCCACACCCCATCCCACCAACTAACTAATTGAAATTCGTGCGCAAGCGAGTACGCACCAGAAATTTGACCAACCAAGAGGAGGTTAATCAACACATTATAGACTACAACCAACGCTGTTGGCCCTATCACCCGAAGGAGTAACCCCAGCCTAAAAAATTCTCTCAAATTCTTTTGCTCCCATTTGGTTGTACCTATGAAAAGTAATGTAGGAATAATAAATACTACCCCATACGATTTCGATAAAGCGAGACATGCCATAGCTGCCCCAATTAAGAGAGGCGACATTTTTTGATTGTTGCGCCAACACACCAGCGCTAAAAGTAGAACTCCAATCCACAACATTTCCTGATACTCCATGCCCAACCGACTATATGGCCACATTAAACTACCCACCGTCACAATGAGCGTTACCAGCATACTCACCGATCGGCGCATACCCAGACGATTGACGATTAAAAAAATGAGCACCGCAGCTAAAGATGAATAAAAAGGCGGCATGAGCGTTACCCAACGCAACGGTTGAACGGGCCACAGCACTTTATTTACAAAAAGCAGTGGCAAATATAATAACGATGATCCTATTGCTGGCCTTTTGACCATATACACACCCTGGGTTAGAGAAGCTGCGGCTTCAATTGTGTCTGGTTCATAACCGGCCACACTGCCATCCCAGGTAAATATAAATATGCCCAAGACAAGAAGACCAAGGCACACCGCCTGTGACCATTCTTTTGAAAATGAAAATCTAATGCGCAGCAGCGTTGCTATGGCAGCAATGCCGTCACGATAATTGATTTTTTTTCCTTCCTCTTTGCCTCGTGGCGCGTAGCGAACCGAAATTTCGGGAATACGAATACCTTGCTTCGCCACCAGTGCCGTCACCTCAGGACAAAACTCGAACCGTTTACATGTAAGCGGAAGCGACTGGAGCAAAGGAGTAGAAAAAAGTTTATACCCACACGCCTCATCAGTTAATTTTTGATGAAACAAAATATTGGCAATAGTGGTTAAAAGGCGTCCACCCCAATAGAACCAAAAGCCTCCCCGTGGCATCTTGGCATCTATATTTCTTGAACCGTAGACAACTTTCGATTCGTGCTCCTTGGCATACGCCACCAGAGCCGGAATATCTTCGGGGAAATATTCAAGATCAGCATCTTGAATTATGGTGTAGGTACCGCGAATATGTGGCAATGCCGCTCGAATAGCACTACCTTTTCCTTGATTCTTTTCTTGAAATACAAAAGTAAACCGAGCATCATTCACATAGATGCTTTCTTCCAAAATTTTTTGGGTCGCATCGGTGGAGCCATCGTCAACAATAATATACTGCGCTTCAATACCACCTGCTTCCAGCGCCGCGCAGAGCCGAATAATAATTGGCAGAATGGTTTTCTCCTCATTAAACACTGGTATAATAACCGACAAAAATGGCATACGATTCATTGTGGCAGAACAAATTTTAATCATTTTCTTATTGTTCCATTTTAAGTAGCACAGTATCTCCGATACGCAATTTATTTTGCGCTATAAACCCCGCCGGTGCCTCAAAGACAGCAGTTGATGTTTCGCGAGCCGGATATTGTTTCAACGACTCCTCAGACACTCCTTTTTCAGGCTGAAGATTAGGCGCTAAGTCTACCACTTTTTCACCCTTAATCCAAACAATATCAAGGGGAAAACGCATTCGTCGCATGACCATAGTGTGCTGACGTTCTGTGGGAAAAGCAAACCACATGCCTGCATATTTTCCCATTCCATTTCTATCGCTGAGTCCTTGTACCTGATGAGCGTATGAATCAGCCACCAGCACTTTGAAACTCTGGTCGTGCACAACGAGTATTCTTTCCGGCCAGTTAAAATGATTATATGCTTTGAGTCCTAAAGAAAAAAGAATCACAATTATAACAATCCAACCCGACCATGGTTTAAGATGTGTAGAAAGAGACATATCGTTTATACTTCAAAAAATGATTTTACACCTCTATTTTACTTTTGGTTTTAAATAAAAACCGGCCACAAATACCACAATAAAAAGACCAGCAAAAGCGGCGAGCTTGAAAGTGCTCGGCAGAATAAAGGTGAGTGCACCAAAAATTAAAGCCACCGCATAGAGAATAAGTACACTTTCACGATGTGAAAAACCAGCTTCGAGCAATCGAAAGTGCAGATGCTCACGATCACCCTGAAAAAGCGGCCGATGCTGACGGAGACGCACAAAAATAACTCGAGCAAAATCGAGAATAGGAATTGCCATCACGAGGAGGGCGGTGGCAATTTTTCCGCCTGAAATGACAGCCAAAACACCAAGCACATACCCCAGGCACAACCCCCCGCTTTCACCCAAAAAAATTGTGGCCGGCGAAAAATTAAACAACAAAAAACCACTGAGGGCACCCGCAAAAATAATGGCCAAAAGCGCCACTTGTGGTTGATGAAAACGATTCGTTTCTGCTAAAAAATAGATTATACACGCCCCAATTAGGGTGATACCGGTAGCGAGGCCATCAAGACCGTCAAGAATCTTAGTGGTATAAATCATTCCCATCAACCACACAAAAACGAGCGCATCGGCCACAGGCAAAATAGTTCCAAAATTTCCTATTGCAAAACTGCCAAATGTGAGCGGTAGAACCCCGCCAAACGGGTTTGTTATTTTACTTAAACCAACTCCGCCAATAAGAGCAATGAGCACGGCAATAATACTGCACACAAAACGCACGCGTGGTGATAATGGTTTCCAATCATCCACAACTCCTACCCACAACAACACAAGACATCCAAAAAAAACTCCCACCAACTGACTAGCATGAAACGAATGCGAAAGAACTCCCGTATTCCACCACGCCACTGCAACTAAAATCCAAAAAGAAGCCATAACACCCACACCTCCCAAAAGAGGAATTGGACGCTCGTGCCGCTTACGTGCACCATCAGGGCGATCAACAACATTTATTTTCGAAGCAAAAAAACGAAGAAATAGGGTAAACCCTATTGTAAGCAACGCAGCCAAAACAAAAAAGAATCCGTGCATAAAAGCTCATCACCCATTAACCACAATTTCTCCTTCTCCTCGCACCCGCGCCCGACTGCGGCGTGGAAGCTCACCACTTAAAATTAAATCAGCCAATTTATTTTCCAACCTATCTTGGAGCACGCGACGGAGAGGACGAGCCCCAAATTCGGGATCAAATCCAGCTCGAGCAAAAGCCTCAAGCGCACTTTCTTCCACCACAAGCTCAATTCCTTTAGCAGCCACATTACGGACAATACGCTCCACACTAAGACGAGTGATGGCGAGAATATCTTTTTCAGTGAGCGGACGAAACAGCACAATACCATCAAAACGATTTAAAAATTCTGGCCGATAGTATTGTGAAAGCTCACCATGCAATAAATGCTCTTTCACGTTTTCAATCGACATGCCCTGTTTTAGCTGCTCACTCACATACGCAGTGCCGGCATTCGAAGTGGCAATTAAAATAATATTAGTAAAATCAACCACCTTGCCCGTACTATCGGTAAGACGCCCATCATCCATCACTTGTAAAAAAAGATTCAATACATCTCGGTCAGCTTTTTCAATTTCATCAAGAAGAAGAAGAGAAAATGGACTACGACGCACTGCTTCGGTGAGAAGACCTGTTCCCTTTTCACCCGGCGCACCAATGAGGCGATAAATGCTTGCTTTATCTTGGTATTCGCTCATGTCAAGGCGAATCATTCGTTCTTCACCACCAAAATATACCTCGGCAATGGTTTTTGTGAGTTCAGTTTTACCTACGCCAGTTGGCCCCAAAAATAAAAAGTTGGCAATGGGGCGAGAAGTAGAGCGAATTTCAGCACGAGCGCGGCGCAGAGCACTCGCCACAAGCCCAACCGCTTCATCCTGACCAATTACGCGAGCATGCATTTCTTGTTCTAAACGTAGTAACTTTGAGGATTCATCGGATGACACCGCCGTCACCGGAATTTTAGTTTTACTTGCCACCACTTCGGCGACCGCTTCGCCCGAAACAAACGCGTTTTTACCCTTCTTCGTGTGCATGAGAACCGCTGCTTCATTGATAATTTCTAAGGCACTGCTTGGTAAATATACCTCGTGCATAAAACGTCGAGCGAGTTGCACTGCCCTGGCCAATGCGTCATACATAAAAAATACCTGCTGCGTATATTCAATGAAATTCACCCGCGATTCTAAAACGTGGATGCTTTGATTTTCATCCATCTCCCCTATTTCAATCGGCACTGCAACATTACCAAGATTTGACCGTACTAAATGTTGCGCATAACCTTCGGTCGTGGTGGTGGCTATGGTGATAAAATAACCCTTATTCATAAATTCAGCCAACGCATCAGCCACATCAAGACTGGCACCACCCTCGCCTGCCGACAGACCCATGAGTTCATGAATATTGTTTATAAAAAGAATAATATTGCCCGCTCGCGCAATTTCATTCAACAAAACAAGCAACCTCTCCACCACACCCGCCGCATTAGTGCCGGCGATAAGTGATGATAAACTTAAACTCACCAAACGTTTATCTTTCAAACGATCAGGCACATCATCTTCCACCATCCGCTCGGCCAAGCCGTTCACAATTGTTCGCTTGCCAATACCATGATCACCAACCAAAAGAATAAGCGGTTTTTCGGTCTCAATCACACGAAACACTTCATTCAATTCTTTTTCTCGCCCCACACACGGCTCAGTGTGGCCATATACTGCAAGCGCAGTAATGTCTTGGCTAAACTGATCTAAATACGGCGTTGCAACTGCGGTCATTGCGCGATCCATACCACTTTTTGGACGATGGCGCGCCGCTTCCGCCAAACGATGATAATGCGTCGACAAACGAATACGAATTCGCTCCCACTCAACCACATTATAAAGCGCCGTGCGTTCAATATCGAAAGATTCGATAAATTCTTGAAGAGGAGGAGACTCTTCCATCAACGCCAGCAACAATTCCTCCACACCTACCTTGGCCTGATGTGACAGATAGGCTTTTTCATAAGCTTGAAACAACACCTGATACAGGGCAGCTTCCGGCACAGGATCAACGACTGGCGTTGTGTTCGCAGAAACATGAGCACCCATTTTTTCTTGAATCGTTTTAGTCAGCACTCCTAAACGAATAAAAATTGAACGAGCTGAAGAGGTATCAAGCAAGGTATACAAAATATCAGCTATGGTAAACTCACTGCTGCCGCGCCGACAGGCAAGTTCATGCGCGCGACGCAACACCTGCAGCGCCTCAGACGTATACGCGCTCGCAATGTTGCGACGAGTCGAACGAGGCAGCGCCAGCACCTCTTGCCAAGAGGCAGTCGACACGCTCGCCGCATGTTCGGAGTGATAATCAAATTTTTCAACATCTCCTGCAAAATCATTTTCTTGAATAGTTTTGTACCACACATACAAGCCACAACTGACACCAAACCAAAACAAACAGGTGGCAAAGGGTGGAATATTATGAAACAACGCCAGAAAACTTTCATCTGCTTTCGGCAGCAATTGTTCTGTATTGGCAAAATACAGCACCAAAAGTGCGCCAAGCCAGGCCGCTACCCACAGAAAAAAAACACTCACGCGTTGAAACGTGTGCAGCTTTTTTCGCCCTTCAACGAGCGCAAAAAAATACCCCGTCAACGGATAATCCCAATACAACCACTGTCGACGCGGCATATACCCCACAGCCAATCCACGACACGACCGACAACGCGTTTCGTCGCGCATACCTTTCGCACCACACACAGCACAGACAAGAAGCGGCACAACAGTCGCTGATTCAGATGAACTCATAGATACACATTAATCAGGCGCCACAAGGAGCCAAAGAAGTAATACGCCACGAACAGCGGCACCACCAACCAGGCAAAAAAAAGAAGCATACACACACCCACCCACAGCACCAGCGCTCCGCCTCGAAAAATAAGAAGCACTAAACGCATGAAAAAACTGATTAACCGCCCCTGCCAATCGTATTGCCCATACATGGGAACAAATAAATTGGTGAGCCACACCCCAGGCGCGAGCTCGTTGTTGCCGCGGCGCACCAAATCAAGACATTTTTGAAACGCGTAGTTAATTCCACGTGTATACCACCACAGCGGAAACTGAAATCCATCTAAAAAAAACTCCTTTGCCAGACGTTTTTGTGCAGCCAGATGCATACAATTAAAGATTCAAAATACCTTTCGAGTATAGCATAATTGGCCTAAAACAAAAAACCTCCCACGATAAGGAGATTTTTATTTTTAATGCGCCTAGCGGCGGGCAATACTCGGCTGGCTCGCTATATTAACATAGGCAACATTATCAGCCGGAACCATACCAGCCACGCTTAGACGCTTTTCAACACTCGCCAGCGACTGATAACTCACCGCTTCTATTTCTAAACTCTTCACATCGGCTTTAAGCCGAGCAATTTTCTTTTCTAAAGAATGAATTTCATACCCATTTACGGTAGCCGCACTCGTTTCAAACACATAGGCTCCGCCCATCACAACCACCAGCCCCGTTACCACCACTCTCATAGTGTGGCCTGTGCACCAACTTGGCAACGCGTGTCCACGAAAAAAATTAATTCCACGCTCATACTGGGCCAGCATTCTTCTTTTGAGAGACATATGACAGAAAAAATGAATACCTAGAAATTATTAACGACGCTTCTCCACCACCCGAAGTTTGGCACTTCGCGAACGGGGATTGATATGCAATTCATCTGGAGTTGCACTCTTTGGTTTTTTAGTCAGTAGTGTGAAATCTTTTGGGTTAAGCGTTTGAAAAAAATGTTTCACTATTCGATCTTCGAGAGAATGAAACGTAATCACTGCCAACCGACCGCCCGGATTTAAAAGCTCAATTGCTTCAGGCAATGCTTGTTTTAATGCCTCAAGCTCTTGATTAACCTCAATCCGCAACGCCTGAAAAATTTTTGTGGCTGGATGCAATCCGCCAATCCACGGCACCTCTTTATTGCTGCGGAGCTTGGTGCGATACACCGCTAAAATGACTGCAACTAATTCTTGTGTGGTTTCAAATTCTTTTTCTTTTCTTTTTTCAACTATCGCTTGTGCCACCTCGCGGCTAAGCGGCTCTTCGCCATATCGTTTAAAAATCTGCTCAAGCTCAATTTCTGTAGAGTTATTCACCACATCTTTGGCGGTCACCGCCGCCACTGTGCTGTGGGCGTTCGGTTTTTTTCCATACCGCATATCGAGCGGCTCGTTTTTTTCAAAACTAAATCCCCGATGGCGCTCAGCAAATTGTGGACTTGACCAGCCAAGATCAAGCACAATTCGATCTACTTTTTTCCACCCTGCAGCTGCCACCAGGCTACCAATATCTGCAAAATTTCCTTCAGAAAAAATAATCTCATTCTTAAATTCGTGTAAAAAATCTTTGGCCCGCGCCAGCGATTCGGCATCAGCATCAATGGCAAGAAGTTTTCCGGTTGGCCCCATTTTGGCAAGCATGGCCGCGCTGTGCCCCCCATCACCCACCGTACCATCAACACACCAAAGCCCAGGGGTTAAGGCCAGCTCTTCGATGGTTTCTTTGAGTAACACGGGAGTATGGCGCATGTCATCGTTTGTTAAAAACTACACACCGAGTTCAGCCATACGCTCGGCGATTGACGAGCTTTCGGCTTCGGTTTTGGCTTGATAGCGACGCCATTCAGCCTCATCCCACATTTCCAGGCGATTATAGAGCCCTGCAATCACCACTGATTTTTTTAAAAGAGCAAACTTTCTTAAATAATCTGGAATACTCATTCTGCCTTGCTTATCCACTTCCACATCCATGGCGCCAGCGAGCATGAGACGCGCAAAGGCCCGGCTGTCGGCTTGACTAATGGGCAAGTTGGCCAACTTCTCGGCTAATTTTTGCCACTCTTCGGCGGTGTACAAAAACAGACAATTATCTAACCCACGCGTCACCACCGCACCTGTTTTTATCAGCGACCGAAACTTGACCGGCACCGCTACGCGGCCTTTGTCATCAAGACTATGAAGATATTCGCCGATAAACACAGACGTGAAGGAGTTAGATTATTGAAGGGCACACTTTCACCACTTTTTACCACTTGAATCCATTTTATACCACTCACCCACACCCGTCAACATTCCCCACCAAAACGGTTTTGTTCTGTATCTAGGCAAAAAGAAAATAAAAAAACCGGCAGTTGGCCGGTGGTGTGGATAACATTCAAAGAAATAAAAAAGGAGGAAGTGAAAAATGAAAAATCTGAGCAATAGTATACTCAGGTTTGACGACTACCCCATATCAGACCACTTCTTCTTCATATTCTGTACAATCTGCCAATCTTTCGATAAAATTTTGAATACGATCATTGTGCTTTTTACTTTCCAAATTACCTTCTTTTTCTTCAACCAAGCAACCCTGCAACTTACAAATAATGGAATTAACTTTGTCTTGTCGCAACGCCCGCCAACCTCTGTTGCTTTTATCTTTTTGAATCATTGACAAATACGGTGGGTCTATACCTAAAAAAAAGGCCAAACGCCGATCGTTTTTGATGGAAAAAAATTCCTTCATCTCAACAAATAAATCCTTAAGAGGGTTTGGTGAATATTCAGTATCAGAGGTTGCTATACAATTTTGAGCAACCCACTCCTCTATCACTTTTTTATACGAAAGATCCTCGCTAGGTAAACCCAATAATTGCACCAATTGATCGAGAGAGTCATCTTTTTTCAACTCTGCCCGCGGATTCCCAAAAACAGCCTGAGCATGTTTTATTCTTTGAACCAAACTATAAATATCCGGATCTTTTAAATTCAACTTTGCTAAAATGGCGTTGACTTCATTTTTTTCTCCAGATTGTTGCCTGTTTTTTATTAATCTGTCCATAAAATTATACGAATATACTTCTCAAAAATTTTTAGTGGGTTGTGTAACCAACAGACGAATTTTTTCAAGAAGTATTTTTATCTTTTCTGGTGATGAATATACACTTGCATCTCCTCCTAAAAACTGAATAATACGCACTACATTTTCTTCAATTGGATTTTCTGGTTTTTCGTGCGGCAAGTTGATCCAGGCATTAGCTGGGTACTCGCGCAGGCAATAGGTGGCAATCTGCGGGCTGTGCGCCTTGCGATAGAGCACTGCCGTGTCATACGCCCCAAAAGTGCGGAGAGTGCGACCAGAATCAACCAGCTCATCAACCACCAGTGTGCCTGGCTGTGGCCGCTCCACGAAAGGAAGTCCTAGTTCTTCCGCTACCACGAACCCAGGCAAAATACCGCCGTTTGGGATGCCATAGACGCTGGTATATTTTTTAGAAATGCTGCGGGCGAGCGCGCGACTATCAGCAATGAGCTCTTCGTAAGAAATGATGATGGGCTCTGTGGTGGACATAGGCTAAAAAAAAATTACACCGTGACGGTGAGACCTTCGGCCACCACTTGTACACTCAGCCCTAGCTCTTGGGCCAGCCGACCAGCCAACGCTTCTGACGTGGCCCGCTCACCATGATTTAAAAATACCGCTTTTGGTTTGGTAGCACCAATCCAATCGGTTAATTTGTCGGTATCAGCGTGGGCCGAAAGACCGTTGAGCAATTTCACCTGGCAACGCACGGCAACTGATTCGCCCAGTACCGTCACAGGTGAAATGCCTTGCAAAATTTTGCGCCCGAGCGTGCCCTCGGCTTGGTAACCCACCATGAGAAGGGTGCTGCGTGCATCAGACAAATAACGAAGGGCGTGATGCAAAATACGGCCACCATTCATCATGCCTGCGCCAGCGATAATAATTTTTGGACCAGGCATGGCATTTATTTTTTTCGACTCTTCTCTGCTTTGACACGGAATGAGGCCTTGAAATTGAAACAAATCGTCACCGGCATCAAAATAGCGTTTGGCAGCCTCATCATAATATTCAGGAAACTTGCGATACACACTCATAGCGCGAATAGCGAGTGGACTATCAAGAAAAATAGGTACGCGAGGCAATTTTTTCTTGCGATCAATAAGATCGTTGAGATCATACAAAAGTTCTTGTGTGCGTTCGAGCGAAAAAGCGGGAATCATAAGCACGCCTTTTCGATTCAGCGCTTCAACCACCGCGTCTTCAATCATGGCCTGGCGATCAAACGCCACTTCGTGCTGCCGATTACCATAGGTTGATTCACACACCAGCGCGTCTATTTTTTGGGGCAACGCCTCGGTTTCGCGGAGAATGGGCATGTTTTTATTACCCACATCGCCAGAAAAAACTACCCGTTTTCCTTCAGCGACAATTTCAATAAATGACGAACCAAAAATATGTCCGGCATCATGAAAAGTAATCGTTACCGGCTGTTCGGAAGAAGAAAGAGTAAACGGCTGGTTGTAGGGTATTGGTGTGCACAGAGCTTGTACAGCGGCAATATCAGCGGCTTCGTAAATAAGCGGATGACCAAAATGGCGAAAATTATATTCCATGACTTCAAGCGAATCTTCTAGAATGAGCGCCAAGAGCTCAGCCGTGGCAGGAGTTGCGTAAATAGGCCCAGCAAAACCTTGCTTCACGAGCACTGGCAATCGACCCACATGGTCAAGATGCGCGTGTGTGACGCACACTGCCGTAAGCTCACGCGGATTAAAAGATAGAGGTGTATGATTTTTTGATTCAACAAACTCAGCTCCTTGAAAGAGCCCACAATCGATGAGTATCTTATACCCTGCCGTGTGAAGAAGACTAGAAGAACCAGTCACCTCTCCGGCTGCACCATAAAAAGTAATCTGCATAAAAATTGTGCCGTAAGTATACAAGAAAATAAAATAAGCGTCTACTTATCGACCATACCTACCTTTTACCCTAGCCAGCCCCCTGTTTATTTTGTTATACTAAGACGATCAATCTTCACATTTTTTACCTTCAAATCTTGCCTTCTTCATCTTTCTGCTATGCCTGACGATCCCATTGAAGACGTTGAAATAATAGAACCACCACTGAGCGAGCTTGGCAAGGGAGGGTCGGGCTTTAAACGCGGCTGTTTTGTGGGCTGTGCGAGTGTCATTTTTCTCATCGTACTGCTTATTGGCGGTGTGCGTCTCATTTTAGGAAAAGGACCACAAATTATTTCCACTCTCCCCTCCAATTTTCCCACCTCTATTCCCGTCTATGACAAAGACGCTATTGAACGCATCACCTTGGTGCGGGGCGCCTACAAAGCGCGAGCCGTGCTGCTCGCCAGTTTTATTCCCAAGCTTTTTCTTTCACCACTCTTATTTTCTCCACTCGAGCCAGCCCCCACAAGCACTCTCACAGAAAAAGAAACGACGAATGATTTTCTAGAAGCACTCGATCCCGCCCTCCATGCCGATAGTGATAGTGTGCAAATTGAATGGCGGAATATCGCCGCCGAACCCGCCTTTGTCATTTCTTTTTATACACACGAACTGAAAAAAAATGGCTACACTATTGACGGCGAAAGCAGTGCTGAATTAACCAAACAATTTTCTTTCAGCCACACAAACGGTATTACCGGCTCACTCTATACCAAAGACCTTTCAACCAAAACGCGCGGCACCAATTATGCCATGCTCTCCATCACTTTCCCCCACCACAACACCACGAGTACTCGTTAATTTTCGTACATGATTTTTTCTCGTTTTTTTTCTACTCCTTCGAAATCAATCACTGGCGCAGCTTTCATTATTTCAGTGGCCACACTCGCCAGTCGACTATGTGGAATTCTTCGCGATCGTATTTTTGCCCATCTCTACGGCACAAGCCCCCTCATGGACGCGTATTATGCGGCATTTAAAATACCCGACTTTATTTATAATCTTCTGGTAGTGGGCGCGCTCACAGCTGGTTTTATTCCCACATTTACGAAACTTTTTTTTGCTGGCGACGATAAAGATCCTGCTTGGAAATTGGCAAACAGTATTTTAAATATACTCAGCAGCACACTTTTTGGTATTGCTCTTGTTGGTTTTGCCGCAGCACCGCTTTTATCACACCTCATTGCGCCAGGCTTTGCTCCTGAAAATCAAAAAATGGTCATTTCTTTCACACAGATAATGCTACTTTCTCCCTTTTTTTTGGGCTTATCAATGGTACTAGGTGGTATTTTGCAATCACTGCGGCAATTTGTTTTGTATTCGATTGCCCCTATTTTTTACAACGTAGGCATTATCGTGGGCGCAGTGTGGCTACGACCCATGCTCGGGCCAATCGGCCTGGCCTGGGGAGTCGTGCTTGGAGCAGCACTTCATTGCCTGCTGCAGCTCTATGGCGCACAAAAAAATGGCTACCGCTGGCAATGGTATTTTGGCTGGAAAGACAAAGCCACCCGTGAGGTATGGCGTCTCATGGTGCCGCGCACGCTCGGTCTTGCAGCCAGTCAACTCAACATTGTCGGGATAACCATTTTAGCATCCTTGCTTCCTTCAGGGAGTGTTACAGTATATAACTACGCAAATAACCTGCACAACCTTCCCATTGGTCTCATTGGCATTCCTTTTGCTTTGGCAGTCTTTCCCCTTTTATCTCAAGCGGCTGGCAAAAAGAATTTAGTCGAATTCGGAGAGCATCTTAACTATGCGTTACGGCATATTTTATTTCTTATCATTCCACTTGCTACCCTGCTTTTTTTACTGCGCGCCCAAATAGTACGAGTGATTCTTGGCACAGGCTCATTCAACTGGGCAGACACCATCAGCACCGCCGATACGTTAGCTGCCTTTACTCTTGAAGTGGCCGCTGCTGCCCTATTACCTCTTTTGGCACGAGCTTTTTATGCCTTGAGTGACACAAAAACACCCTTTATTTTAGGTGTTTTTTCTGAGGTGGTAACCATTTTACTCTCACTTGGTGTGGTTTTTTTTCCACTGACTACACAATTTTTTCAAGGCATTCCTGGTCTAGGTTTTGGAATTTCACTACGCGGAGTTCCTGGCCTGGCGCTCGCGGTTTCACTCGGAACAGTCTTAAATGTAGTTTTGCTCTACAGTCGTGTACGTAAAATAATTAATCTCGACGAGAAAAAAATCCTTCTTTTGCTCGGCAAAATTTTTATTGCAGTCATGGTGATGGCGTTGGTGACTCAAATTCTTAAAACACCCTTCGCGGCAATTGTCGACATGACTCGTTGGTGGGGAATCTTGCTCCAAGGCGCTGGCGCTGGTATAATGGGGCTTCTCGCCTATGTGGGGATATGCCACCTCTGTAAGGTTGAAGAACTAACCCAACTTTCAATGGGTTTGAAAAAACGTTGGTTAAAAATAAAACCCCTCAAAGAGGGATTAATAGAAACACTGTAATACCTTATAAAAACGAATGAGCGGCCTGGTTCTCCTAGACCAGAGCCGCTGAAGCTCCTTGAACTTGCTTGCCATCTCATGGCCAAAAAGTCCAAGCGAGCGAAACGGTGACAAACAACCCACTCATCACGATGGCCAAGAACGGCCAACTGAAAATGACAAAGTCTGTCACCTGCCAGGCCACCTTCACGGGGAAGATGGCAACTTGAAAACACGATCTCATGTGTGCTTTCATAAGTAAAACTATACCATAAAACACCTTTCATGTCCATATCTGACACCACCCAATTCATTCGCAATTTCTGTATTATTGCGCATATTGATCACGGAAAATCCACTTTGGCCGACCGTTTTTTGGAGGTCACCAAAACCGTTTCCGAGCGCGATATGAAGGCACAACTACTTGATTCGATGGATCTTGAGCGCGAGCGTGGTATTACCATTAAGCTCACACCGGTAAAAATGGCATATACCCCCAAAGCCGGTGGTAAACCCTATGAAGTTAATCTTATCGATACCCCGGGCCATGTAGATTTTACCTACGAAGTATCACGCTCACTTGCGGCTGTTGAAGGAGCGATTCTTTTGGTTGATGCCACCCAAGGGGTGCAGGCCCAAACCATCGGTAATCTCTATCTTGCTTTAGAGCAAAATCTGACGATCATTCCCGTCATCAACAAAATTGACATGGCTATTGCGAACGTGGCCAAAACCAAAGAAGAAATTATTCATCTTCTCGGTTGCAAAGAAGAAGATATTATTTTGGCTTCGGGTAAAACCGGTCAAGGCGTTCCCGACATTTTGGAAGCCATCATCGCCCGTATTCCTCCACCACCCGACCATTCGACAGAGGCCGCACGCGCACTCATTTTTGATTCAAGCTTTAATGAATACAAAGGTGTCGTCGCCTCTATCCGTGTGGTTGACGGCATACTCAAAAAAGGCGACAAAATATACCTCATGAGTACTGAAACGCCAGCTGAAATTTTAGAAATCGGCTATTACAATCCTAAATTTCAGGCTACCGAGAGCTTGCAAAGCGGCCAAATTGGATATGTAGTAACAGGACTTAAAGAAGTGCGTGATTGCCGCGTGGGTGACACCATCACCACGCTCAATGCGGACAAAACATCAGGAATAGCCACTGAGGCATTGCCCGGATATAAAGAAGTAAAGCCAATGGTATTTGCCGGCATTTTTCCGAACGAAGGTGATGGATATCAAGATTTGCGTGATGCCATCGACAAACTGAAACTCAATGATGCGGCACTGGTGTATGAACCAGAACATTCACAGGCCCTTGGATTTGGCTTTCGTTGTGGTTTTTTGGGCATGCTGCACCTTGATATTTTTCAAGAACGCCTCAAACGCGAACACGATATTGACCTTATTATCACCGTGCCAAGTGTTGCCTACCGCGTCACCAAGACCAATGGTGAAGTGCTGATGATTCGGAGTCCCCAAGGTATGCCCGAAGCATCACTTGTTGCCGAAACCGAAGAGCCCACCATGAATTTAGACATCATTACTCCCAAAGATTTTGTCGGAAACGTGATGGGCCTCATTGCCGAACGTCGTGGCACTTATCTCACTACCGAATATTTAAGCAGCGGCACCGACCAACGCGCTCTTTTGCATTATCAAATTCCACTTGCTTCTTTAATCACTGATTTTTATGACAAACTAAAAACAGTGACTTCAGGCTACGCCTCAATGAACTATGAATATCTTGGGTATGAAAAAACCAAAGTGGTGAAACTCATCATTAACGTGGCTGAAGAACCAGTGGAAGCGCTCACCACCCTCGTGTGGGAAGACGAAGCCTATCAAACCGGCAAAAAAATTGTTGAATCACTGAAAGATTCGCTTCCTCGTCAACATTTTGAACTCAAAATTCAAGCCGCAATTGGCGGTAAAATAATTGCCTCTGAACGACTCTCGGCCCTCCGCAAAGATGTGCTCGCCAAAATGAGCGGCGGTGATTATACGCGCAAAATGAAATTGCTCCAAAAACAAAAGAAGGGTAAAAAACGCATGATGAGCCATGGCAAAGTAGATATTCCTTCTGAAGCCTATTTAGCCGTATTAAAACGCTAGCTGATTACACTATGAAAGAAAAAACCGCAAAAAAAATTTGGACTGTGATTTCAATCGTGGCTATCAGTGCCATGGTTTTCTTCACCATCCTTCCTGCTTTTCAATAAAATGTTATGAAAAAATGGAATATAGCGCCTCCTCCACCGGCCGAATTTATGGCTGAGCATCCCGAACTGCCTGGCAGTATTGTGCGTTTGCTTTGGAACCGAAATTTAAAAACACCAGCTCAAATCGATGCCTTTTTAAACCCCAACTACAGCCGCGACCTGCACGATCCTTTTTTATTCAACGACATGGAAAAGGCAGTGGCCATCATCATGGATCATGTTGAAAAAAACAAAAAAATAACCGTGCATGGCGATTACGATGCAGACGGCGTTTCAGCGTCCGTTGAATTGGTTTCCTGTTTCAAAAAACTAGGAGGAAAAAACATTGATGTCTTTTTACCTCACCGCGAAATTGATGGATACGGCCTTAATAATCGCACCGTACAATTTTTGAAAGACAACGGCACTAGCCTTATTATCACCTGCGATTGCGGCATCAGTAACACTGCAGAAATAACCTTTGCCAAAGAGCTAGGCCTCACAGTGATTGTCACAGATCATCACGCCATGCCCAAAGAATTTCCACCTGCTGACGCCATTATTCACCCCCTTGTACCTGGCGAACGCTACCCAGATAAAGGGCTGGCGGGTGGTGGTGTTGCTTTCAAATTAGTACAAGCACTCCTCAAAAATCATAAAAAAAACCATGCCACGCTACCAGATGGCCAAAGCCACGAATCGTTTGAAAAATGGCTGCTTGACCTTGTGTCCATTTCCACCGTGGGCGATATGGTTCCCCTTATTGGCGAATCACGCACCTTGGTGCACTATGGCCTAACCGTTCTCAATAAAACCCACAACCTAGGGCTCAAGAAACTACTCCTTACCAGTGGACTCATTAATGAAGACGGCACGCCCGCACGAGGAGAGCTTGATGCCTACACCATTGGTTTTCAAATTGCTCCTCGCATCAATGCCGCCGGGCGCATGGATCATGCAAACGTTGCTTCAGCCCTGCTTCTTTCTACCAACGAAGAAGAAGCGCTCACGCTCGCCCTGCAACTCAACCAAAATAATGTTGATCGCCAAAAACTCACCGAAGAGCTGGTGGCCGAAGCACGCACGCAAATACGTGAAACCAATCAACAAAATAATCGTATTCTATTCGTGCTGGGCGAAGGTTGGAGTACCGGTATTCTTGGCCTCATTGCCAGCCGCCTCAAAGAAGAATTTTATCGACCAGTTCTGGCCATGGGGCTTAACAATGGAACAATCACCGGATCAGGACGAAGTGTGCGAGAATTTAACATGATCAAAGCCCTGCAAACTATTCCACATTTTTTTCATAAATTTGGCGGTCATCCCCAAGCATGTGGTTTTTCATTAGCACACGCTTCTGAACTAGATCTCTTCAAAGAAACACTTAAAAAAATTGTTGATACCGAAATTGAGCACACCGATCTTACTCCACAAATAACTGTCGACGCTGAAGTTGATCTTGATGAAGTAAATTGGAAACTGTATGAGCTCCTCCAAAAATTTGAACCCTTTGGCCAGGCGAATGAAGAACCAAAATACGCAGCATATGGTGTCACCATTATGGCGCTTGACCCAGTCGGTCAAGAAGGCAAACATCTGCGTTTACTATTGAAACATCACTCTCACGTGGTGCAAAAAACCATTGGTTTTGGCCTTGGCGACCCAGCACGGACTGGTGCCAACTGGAAAGAAATCCTCAAACCAGGCGATAAAGTTGATATTGTTTTCTCAATTGGCATAAATGAGTGGCAAGGAAATCGCGAACTTCAAATGAAAATACTTGATCTAAAAAAATAACGGACACTTCGTCCGTTATTTTTTTGATTATGTACCCCAGCGACTTATTCTAATTCTTCTTGCAATTCAGCCCAACGCTTTTTTAATCTTTTCACCAACATAGTTTTTACATCCGCCGCGAGTTCTTTTTTTGCCGCATACTCTTCAACAGCGCGTTCAACCAAAGCTTCATACATTTCTCTCGTTGGACCTTCGAGTTGCTCTAGACTTTCTTTTATTTCGTGATACAAAGGCTCAAGATGCATCATTACTTTTGAACGCAATTCTTTTCCCTTTGGCGTGGCATTAAGCCACATTAACGCGGCACCAAGAAGTCCACCAAGTACCAAACCTTTATTAAATCTTCCCATAGTAGGCTGGCTTAAGAATAAAACATGCTGGCCAACGCCAACTTTGAGTATATTAGCTACCACACCCTGCACCAGCGGCAGCACCACCAGCCTGATTATCAACCTGCATGCCAAATCCGGCTACGTAGGCAAGCGTGCTTAGTGTTTGTCCACACTCTTTTGGTGGATTATTAAAGGCCGCACAAATTGCTTGTTTAATCGCCTCTGGGCTGCGTGAAACATCAGCCTGCACGCCGTTGATCACCAGCGTGGGTGAACCTTGCACCTGGTATTTATCATTGAGATCTTTATGAATTGGGTATACCGGATAGCGGCCACTCAACCATTTTGTCTTGTCATTATATTGATCTAAAATCCCGAAATCAGCATTCGCTTTGTTAATACATGCAGATAAAGAACCTTCGTTCACACCTGCTGAACGTCGGCAAGTTGCCGAATCTCCACTACCGGCAAAACATTGCACATAACTAAGATATTTCGCACCCTGCTCCTTTTCGATACAATATTGAACCGTGTTTTCATCAACTTCTTTTTTCTCATGCATGGCGTATGAGACAAATTTTACATCAATATCTGCTTTCTTTTGAAGTAAATTCCAAGCCTCCACATACCCTTTTTGCATTTGAAGACCAAACGGACAATATGACATTACAAATAATTCAACTTTTGGTCGGTCGCTTTTTGGTACTACTGGCGGTGGAGGTAGCGCGCGCGCAATGTCTTGTTGGGAAGGCTCAGCCATGGCCACTCTGCCCGATCCTTGGCTGACACCACCATTTAATACCCATACCCCAAGTACAATAAACCCAATGGTTCCAAGGGTAAGAAAACCACCCACTAAACCAAGTAGTAGTGCAGTTTGTGGGTTAAGATTAGAAAACAAGCTTTTATTACTATCCATACTCATGTAATTATTCACTAAATAAACGTTTTATTGTTTTGTGTATGAAAGCGCAGCACCTCTTGATACAGTTCCAGATAAGCTCTGGCAGTATCTTCAAAATGACTTAGTAATTGTACCTTTCCCGAGCGATTAGTCAAGTAGCGAACTTTCTGATATTTTTTAGAAAAAACAATAACTCGCTCTGAAAGCGCACACAATCGAGATAGATAAAACCAATTATATATCTTAATGATAAGGCTAAAAAAATCGGGCAAAATCACCGGCCGATAATAGGTAATAAGAAGGGGAATTTCCGGATGTTGTTTTTTCCAATGAATAAAGGCGCGGGCTCCACCAAGAAGTGGTACGTGCAGATGAACAATGTCACATTGTGCAAACGCATTAAAACCGGCATCTAGATTCGTATACCGCACGACTGAAAATGTCGAACCGTGATTCGTCTTTGCAATTTTTGCCGATGACTTAACTGTATATTGCAAAGTGAACGGCACAGACTCAACTCCATTTTCGCCAAGGTCTTCCATAAGCGCCATAGCACTCGCATATATGTCATCAAAATACTCGAACGCTGCTGGAATAAGATGCCCCACCTTCATAGGTTTAATTATTTTTAATGGCCTGCGCCACAAAATGAACGTTAGGTGAAGGAATCTGCTTAAAAAAAATTGACTCTAGGGTAATGGCTGTATTCACTGCTTTTTTAAACAAAGCAAACAAAGAGGCCGGCCCCATTGTTGAATCAAGTTCTTTAAAATAATCTTCATTATTAATCTGAACGAGGCCTTTCTTTTTCGCAGCCTGGTTCATGCATACATACGTCACAATCATAAGCCATTGTCCGAGAAAATGTTCACTATAACTTTTATCTTTAATCAAAAAACCTGCATCAGAAAATGCTTTTATCAAAGCCACACGAGAAAAATAATGAATATGGCCAGCGTATTTTTTGGTTAAACCCTGTTTTAATCCCAGCTGATCCAACACATTCCATAATGATAACCAATCACCTTCACAGGGCACATAGGCATAAAAAACTCCGTCTGGCGTGAGCACTCGATGAATTTCTTTAAGCATCGCTACTACGTCATCAACGTGTTCCAATACATCAAACACCAACACTGCGTTGCATGAGTTGTCTGCATATGGCAGGCGGCTCTGCTCGCTGAGTGTATACTCAACGCCGCCACCTTTCTTTTCAGCACGAGCAATCGCCTCAGCACTAATATCACACCCTTTACACACAAGGTCGTTTCGTAGACGCTTGACGCCTCGAATAAACTGCCCGCCACCAGAACCAATCTCAAGCACCGTTGCTGAAGGAGGTAGTGATGAAAGCGCTGAAAGCGCGCGCGCCAGACGCACCGCCGTCGGTGAACTCCACACCAAAGAAGCTTCTCCCTCACCCCAGATTGATTGTTCGTAGTTATACTCGGCCATACGAAATATCTTTTTAAATCATTTTGTTTTTTGAGTGAGAATTTGGTCGTATATTTTTTCTAGTGTGTGTGCGTGTTCTTGCCAGCTACTTTCTTTTTCTGCGCGCGCTCGGGCAGAGAGACTCATCTGTGCTCTTTCTGGTGCTGAAAGATTCAGTAATGCGCGAAGTGCCCTAATAAGCGCCGGCAAAGCCTCATTCGCGGAAAAAACGAATCCTTCTTTTCCCTCAACAACTCGCTCCTTTAATCCAGGAATATCACTCACCACCACCGGACAACCAGTCGCTAAGGCCTCACTCACCACTAAAGAAAAAGATTCAGCTGCAGTCGAAGGCAGCACCACTCCCCACGCCGCGGCATAATACTCTACCAAACGTCTTTGATCGTAACACGAACCAAGAAAAAAAACACGATCGCCAAGACCAAGCTCCTTAGAGAGAGCGTGATATTCTTTTTCGGCATACCCACCTCCCACCACTACCACATATGCGTCTTTATGATCGACAACAATTTCTTTTAACGCTTTGAGCAGCAAATCAAGACGCTTAAATGGAATTAAATTTCCCACAAACAAAAGCACCTTCTTTCCCTCAAGCGCTGGAAAACCGAGCTGATTCCAAGAAATAACCTGCGGTTTAAAAAAATCAATATCAACCCCAATTGGCAATTCTTGCCAATGACTAGGCAAAAGATTTTTACCAAAACGAGAATGCACCAAATGTTCTTTCGTCACCGCCAGCACTTTTTCTGCACCACGCAAAATCATTTTGGCAAAAACTGCATCATACACTTTCTGTATCATTCGTTTTATCAAGCCACGTGGAGCACTATCCATGTGATAGGTGGCAACATAGGGCACTCCATACCACCAATGTGCCAACCACACCCATTCAGCGCCGCCATAAAAAGGAAAATGTAAATGCACTATGTCGTATTTTTTAAGCTGGAAAAAAAGCTGTGGTACAAATCCCGCATCACCAAAAAGTGGCCACGCCGAAAGACGCACTACCTTAAACGGATATGCGCTATCTTCTTTAGCATCATTGGTTTCAAAAGCAAGAGTACACACGGTGACTTCGTGTCCGTTTCTCACAAGCTCCCGCGCTTCTTCAAAACAGACTCGTCCCATGCCGCCAAGACGAGGAGGAAACACTGCAACTACCTGAGCAAAACGCATACCTGCCTGCTAATATTTTTTCTCAAATGAAGTACTTGGTTTTGCAAGTTCTGCACGTGGGTGCTCTTGCAACGCAACAGTGCGGGTAAGAATAGTGACCTCTTTCTTGAGGCGCTCAATGGCAGCCATAAGACGGAAGAGCAGAAAGAAAATTGCCGCCAGCGACAGATACACCACCACATCAGCCCCGCGATGAACGCCCACAAGCTCTGCTAAATAAAAAGTAGAGTTTGGCAGAACCACTACCACTCCTGCAACAACCCAAAACAGTACCCAACCGGCCATCAGCGCCCATGACAATTCTCCCGCTCGAAAACGACCAATCACTCGTCCAATGGCAAAAAGAAAAAAAATGATAAGTAAAATCTGAATGACAAGCATATTTTTTCTTAGGGCATTTTAAAAATAAACATCGTGGTACCAACGCGCGCCTGCATTTTTTCTAAGGGAAAATAACGCTGTAACAGTGCACCTGTGGTTGAGCTACTAAAACGCAAAAATTGATACTGCTGAGCAGAAATTGCCACGTCTGCACCGGAAGGTGGCAGTTTTGCTGCTTCAAGCACCAGCGGACGATAAGCAGTTCCAAGATAGTATTCTGGCACGAAGGCAAAAAAATTGCCATAGAGCACACCAATCTGGTGCACACGCACCCACTCTGCAAGACGTTTTAAATCTTGCCCACCCCAATCATACGTTGAATCGGTAGCAATACGATAACCATTTTCTATACCTCCTCCAAGAAAATTGTAGTAGCTCAGATAAAATGGAAATGTGAGGCTAAGTGAAACAAAAAGCGATATACACACTCCTCCAATAAGATATTTAATTTTAAAAAGAAAAAACTTCTCCTCCCAAAAACGACTACTTAGACGACCGATGCACAAAACGAGCACGAACACTGACGGTAGCACATACCGAATTCCCATTTGAAGTCGTGCAGTTGCGGCAAGAAAAAAATAACTTACTCCAAAAAACAAGAACAAGACAGACACTGGCGAAACTGTTTTCCAAAAACCGATTGGGGTGCCTTTAATTTTTAACCATATTTTTTTACACCCCGCTCTTGCAGTGAGCAAAACTGAAAAAAATAGTAGCACAAAAAGACCAAAGGGAATTTTAGTCACCATAAGCACCGGATAATACCACCCTCCTGGCCCCTCTGATCGATAAAAATGATTCATAAAATAGGTGGTTTGCACCGCTTCGTGGGCCCGTTTAGCAGTGAGCGCTAAACCAAGAAGATACTCCACCCCTCCTCGAAAAAAAGGATGTACACTAAGAAGCGTCGTTAAAAGATTTTTCAACCACACCTCACGTGGCGTATGTGCAAGCAAAGTATCTAATTGCAACAAAATCTCCGGCACCGTCATGGCCACCGTATGGACAAAATAATATCCCAGCAAAAGCATGCCCACAGCAAAAACTATGCCGCCAAAAATAATCCAAAAATAAATAATTTTTTTTACCCTTACTCTGACAGAAAAAAGCCACACAGTTCCTCCCAACCAAATCACAGGAAAAAGTAAAAGTGAAGAAACCTTAGCTGCGTTCGCAAAAAACAAAAATAATAATGCCAAAAACCACGCACCACCACTTCCCTGCTTAGTTGCAATTTTATATAACGCACGCCCTGACCACACCAGTGCTAAAATCTGTAAAAGCGCCGTCGTCAGATCTAAAATAACGAGCGAACTATAGGCAATAGTGGTGGGCAAAAGAGCACACAGTAAAACCCCCAACGCGCTAGCGCGATCTCCCCATGGCCGGCGCAACGAAGCATACAAAAGCACTAATAACAGCGCATTGACTGCCAACATCATACCCCGACTCCACGCGATAATTGTTTCTGTATCAGCGTATTGGTTAAATAAAAAAAGTTTTCCCCAATACCATTGCTTGTTTTGTAGCTCACGCTCCTTCGGAAAAACAATCTGCGTATAAGGAAATCCAGGATCGTTTAACGTCGAAGATGGAGCAATAGATTTAATGACTGGCAAAAGTGGGTCGAGAACTAACAGCGGCAAGGCGGCCAAATCTTTTATAAGTGGCGGATGCTCAGGATTAAAAAAATAACGTCCTGTTTTAGCGTAGTAAAAACCACTCGGAATATAGGTAACCTCGTCTGCGGTAATTGCATTTCCTACGAGTTTAAATCCAAAAAAATCTGCGCCCATGGTTGAAAAAAAACTGAGCACGCCTAAAACCACGATCCCTACAATTACTGTTAATGTATAAGGAAATTTCATACTATTTACTTTCGAAACAACCATTGTCCAAAAATAAACTCAAACACCGCAACTAAGCCACCCTGAAAACCCTGGCCATACTCATGATACGTCACTCGTACTGGATATTCCGCAAACAAAAGTTTTTTCTTCTTGATTTCAGCCACGTATTCTGACGCATGAGCCATGCGATCGTGTGACAATTCCATGGTCGAGAGCGCCCGTCGTGAAAGCACACGAAAGCCATTGTGTGCATCACTAAGTGCCACGCCGGTAAGCACACGATTCACCATTCTTCCTAGCGGCAGCAAGAGCCAGCGCTTTAAAAAAGGAACCCGAGAACGATCATCTAAAAAACGAGAACCAAGCACCATATCAATCTTCTTTAAACGCATGAATTCAACTGCACCCAAAACATCCTCTGGGCTAAATTGATCATCACCATCAAAATGCACCACGGCTTCGGCCCCCTGGCGCAAAGCATACACATTACCAGTCTGGAGCGCCGCCCCTTGGCCACGATTAACACGGTGAATCAACACTGCTGCACCAGCCTCTTTCGCTACTGCGGCAGTATCGTCACTTGAACCATCGTCAACCACCACCACCCGATCAAAACCATGCTCAAAAAGGCCGCGAACAACGCGGCCAATTTTGCCTGCTTCATTAAACGCAGGAACGATAATATAGGTATACCCAAACATACCTTAAAACCCTAGCGATACATACCTGTTTCGCGATTGGCAATGGCATAGTCAATCGTTTTGCGCAAACCATCTTCAAGGCGCACCAACGGAAACCAGCCCAATGATTCTTTTGTGTAACGTAAATCTGGCAACCCTTTACGACCCAAATAGGCCAATTGATTTTCACCAACAATTTTAGAAGTTGATTCTGTCATTTCAAGAATTTTGTTGGCAATTTGTATCATTTTTAAATTTTCATCACCACCCAAATTGGCCACCTGTACATGTGGATCAGCACCCATCAACCTCACAAGACCATCAACCATATCTGAAACATAGCAGAGAGAAGTCGTCCACTGCTCACCTCCATACAATATTAAATCTTTACCATCAAGCGCATTAACAATAAAATCTATCACCGGTTGACCTTGAAACAACATCATGTGAGGGCCGTATGCAGTAAACAGACGGGCAATTTTTGCATCTAGACCATGAACTTGTCTGTAGGTTTCAACACACGTCTCAGCAAACCGCTTGCCTTCATCATAACAGGCACGTGGAGATAGTTGATCAACTATCCCTAAGTCAGTTTCTTTAAAACTCATGTGTTCTTCTGTGGCCGGACCATACACCACCGAGCTTGACGTAAAAAGATACTTTGCTCGATATTTCACCGCCAAATCAAGCGTATTAATCATGGCCGAAGAATTCGCCCACAATGATTTCATTTTTATTTTTTCAAAATCAGCTGGGCTAGTAGGACACGCCAAATGATAAATTTCTTGCACGCCCTGAAATTTAATTTGAAATTTCTCTAGCTCATCAAATGATTCAAGGTTGATAGGTTTGGTAACATCGTAATTGACGAATTCAAAGTCGGCATACTGAAGCAAATGGTTGATGTTGTGTGGCCGAGAATTAGAAAAATCATCAACGCAAATAACTTTGGCGTCTTTAAGAAGTCGTTCGCACAGATGCGAGCCAATAAAGCCCGCCCCCCCAGTGACAAGCACGTTCTTTTTTTCGAAAATTTGAGTGTCCATACAGATTGTCTTAACTATCTATTTTAATGATTTTTACTCAATAAAGTATACCATGGTGCTGGTTATTCATGCAATCAACTTTTTTCCCCTCCTCACTCCCCCACCTCACACCAAAAACTTCCTTCTACATCTTCAAACCAGCCTTCAAACCGAGTTGGGCTGACGAGTCCGAGAGTACCTGCGGGAAAGTCCATAAAATAACGTACTTTCGGATAATCTATGAGTATGAGTTCTACGGTGGTGGTAGTCAGAGCTGTTGGTTCTAGCCAGAAGAATGTGTTGCCTACATCTTGACCAATGTCACATCGTGCTGGTTGCCAAGGGCTGGGATCAGTGAGTTCAAAGGTGAAGTGGTTAAAGAGGGTGGCTGGAGCGGTGGCGGTTAAGGTTCCGAGTTCATTACCTTGGGGAGAGGTGGCGTGAAATTGGTAGTGTGTGCCTGGGGTCATGGCTTGGGTAAAGGAGCAGGTGGTGCTGGTGGAATCGGACTGGCAGGTAAGTTGTACTGTTGGACTTGAGGTGACTACTACATCTGGTTGATTAAGGCGTATTCCCCCACTAGGAAAAAGGCTTTTAAATTGTTGACTTCCTTCATTGGGAGTTCCTCTGCCAAAGAATGCCATGGTGAAGGGCTCTGTGGTGGAAACCGGTTCAATGAGGTGATTTCTTTCTTCGTGGATAGCTCCTTTATCGCTGGGGTAAGGGGTTGGTTCTAAGAGGGGTTGTTTGAAGAGTACGTAGTGAGGGGGTTGTTCGGTGGGTGGGGTGGTGGTGGGAATGGAGGTGGTGGAGGTAGAGGGCGAAGTGAGGGTGAGTGCAGTGAGGGTGGTTGAAGATGGGGTGGTGGTTGTGGTCATCGTTGGTAGGGGTTGTGTTGAAGATGGGGTGGTAAGTGAGAGTAGGCTAGAGGTGGAAAAGAGGGTTGTTGTTGTAAGTAGGGTCACCTCGACTAGTTCTTTTTGTGTGACAGGTTTCTTAGGAGAAATACTTTTTTCAGTGGTGGACGATACAACGGTCGGTGTGGTGGAAGTGAGTGATTTGGTGAGCAGAGAACGGGTGGTGGTGGAAGTTGAGGATACTGCTTCAGACAGAGCGTTGGTGGGGGTAGACTGGGAGAAAAAGGCGATGAGAGAGTTGAGGGTGTTCGCTGCGAAGTTAAGCCAGACATTGCATGGCCAGTCATTATCTTGGCAGAGTTTAATCACTCTTCTTTTGAATTCAGAAGTGGTGAATAGAGAAGAAAGCGATATTTTTTGGTCTGGAACTAGTGCTTCGAGTTGTTCGGGGTGGGTGCGATATTTTTCTACGTCGTGAAAGAAGAGGTTGATGACGCCAGCTCCGGTTAAGACGACCTGTGGGAAGAGGTGGGATTGGTAGGAGGGAAGGATGAAAGTTTTATCGTTAGTGGAGAATTTTTGAACACCTGTTTGATCAATACTAATTCGTAACAAAAAAATATTATCCCTGATTAAATAACCGATATTTTCTTCAATTTTTAAAGTCAATCTCTCTAGCTTCGGTTCCTCAAACTCTCCACTTTGTATTGTATCCTCGGAGAAGAAGTTTTGATTGGAATACAAAGCCAAGGTGTTAAAGGCTTCCCGTAGATTGGAAAATGTAGGAATAGGGGTGTGACTCTCGGCTAGATCATTAGCAACCGTCAATTGATGACTGTCAGTAAACTCCTTCGTATACTCCTCAAACGGAGAACCGAGATCTTGGTCGACATGCGTATGGGTGTCACCCCTGGTATGGTCGGGTACCGAAGCATCTTCAATGAGGTGGAGGATGTGGCCTAAGGCGAGGTAGGCGGATTTTTTATCATTTTTTAGATATGAATGAATGGCTTTTTGCCAGGTGTGGTTACCAAATTCTAAAACATAGGCGGACTGGTATTCCTGGTTTTCTGCCCAATCAATGGAAGGAATGGCTTCTTTAGGAGCCATGTCTCGGCCTTGGTGGTAGGCTTTTTCTCTGGAGAGATTTCCATCGTGGTTTCCTTGCCAACCTACGTGGTGGATGGGGTCATAGAAGTGGTTAATCCAACGGGGTGGATCGTCTTCGTCGACAGAGCCTTGGCGAAGATTATCTATGTCTTCTTGTGAGAGGGTGGGGTAAAGAGAGGTGGTGGAGGGATTAAGAGAAGAAGAGAGTGTGTGGTTAAAGAGTTTTGCCATTTCTTCGGTGAGATCGGGGTGGGTGTGGTGGGGAGAGTAGGCTTCTGTGGTGGGTGGTGAGAAAAAGATATTCAGGGGTATTAACAAGGGAAGGAGTAGCCTTAAAAATTGGCTTGGCCGGTTGGGGCGAGGCATAGTCTAGGTGGTTTAAAAGTTTTTTAGGTAAATTAGGTACGGGTGTTATTTAGAGGACGGAGATTTTCCAGACGTGGGTGAATTCGTTGAAGTGGAAAACGACGGGAGAAGATATTTTTCCATACTCTTTTGTATTCACGGTGATATAATAATTTGCAAAAAATTCATTGACTGTACTTGTTGAGGAGTCCTTGTGGAAAGATTCAAATTTTTTTAGAGCTGCAGGAATCTGTCCCTTTTCTTTAATTGTCCGCCATTCTTCTTTCATCTTCTCTCTCTTATCCACCACAAAATATCTACTCGCCTCTTCGATATCTTCTTTCTCTAGAGCGGTTAGGAAGAGGTTCCAGGTTTCTTCTGGGGTTTTACCACCATAGATGTCTTCACGGTAGGGTTTTTCTTGAGAGGCAATCCAGGCTTCTTTATCTTGTTGATGGAGATAGATGACGAGACGTTCAGACAGGAGGTTAAAGAGTAATGTTAAAAGGATAATTTCGAGGGTGATGTATATGGCGAGATGGAGTTTGG
>CAYUHX010000012.1:0-36829 GCA_964444705.1 uncultured Gammaproteobacteria bacterium
TTGGTTGATTGGTAGAAAGAATAATTTTAAGACTTGCAAGCGAGCTCGTTGGATCTTGATCTGGATTAATTAAAATTTTCCAAGGAAAAAGAGTGTGAATGGTAAGTCCATCTAAAGGTGTTATTAGACTAAAATATTGAATTTCAGCTATCCCCTCCTTTTGGAGTAAAGCTGTCCAATCAATTATGGCAGTAATGATTTTTGCATTATTTATTTCAGATGAAGAAAAAATACTTGAGGTTGAAAATAGAATAGGATATGCACCAACTTCTTTTTTAATTTTTTTAAAATCTGGTATGTGTGGTGGTAAAATTTGAATTTCAACTGTTGAAGTTGATTGAGTGCTTGAACTAATAGTTTCTGAAGAAGAAAATACATGAGGAGATAGAAAATTCTTTTCTTCCGATAGTGTAATTTTTTTTGTTATGGAGCCTTGGGCATCAAGAAGTACGTAGTCAATACCGTTGTCATATACTACACGAGACGCCTTTTCTTCGATATCCAAGCGAATTTCATTGGGAAAAATTTTTGTGACGTGAATATTTTTTATGGGGAACTTTTTTTCAACTATTTGTTCAATATCTGTAGGGTGAACAAGAAAATAATTATTTGAAGGGATTATTTTGTTTCTTGTTAAGTGTTGAGTGATCGTATTTTTCAAATCCTCATTCGAAATGTTATTAAGAGGCAGAAATGTAATGCGGGTAATTCTAAAATATGGCAACCAAATGAGCAGCCCAAGCCATACTATAATGAGTAGAGGCAAAAGACCGTAGGCAAGGAAAGGAAAATAAGAAAAAGTCTGGGGAGTTGCTTTGTAGGGGTTGTGATGAAAAAGATTTCTTTCTTTCGAAATACGCTCGCGACTAATCAAAGTATTTTTTTTAGCACGGGAGTTTTTTTTGAAAAAATTTAAAAAACCACCCCTGTGTTTAGGTTTGTGGACCTTAAAAAGACGCGGTGAGTGAATGTGGCGCAACACGACTTAAAATCAATTCATGTTTTTCTGTTATACACAGAAAAACTTTATATAATAGATATTTTTGATTGTGGTGCTAGATACGATCAAAACCTGTATATTTGCGTAGTACCTCTGGAACTACCACTCCCCCATCTTCCTCTTGAAAATTTTCAATAATAGCAAGTAGACAACGATCCGTTACTGCGGTGCCATTGAGTGTATGAACAAAATCTTTTTTGCCGTCTTCTCGTTTAAATTTAATATTACTACGTCGAGCTTGAAAATCTGTAGTGTTGCTGGTTGACGTAAGTTCTCGATAGCGTTTTTGACCTGGGAACCAACCTTCGCAATCGTATTTTTTTGCTGCGGGAAAACCAAGGTCACCCGAACAAATATTTACCACTTGGTAGGGCAAATTCAAAGCTTTGAGCAGCTCTTCTTCGTACGAAAGAATCATATCGTGCCAAGCCCAAGATTCTTCTGGTGTGGTAAGAATTACCATTTCAACTTTATAAAATTGGTGAACACGAAATGCGCCTTTAGTATCTTTACCATAACTACCTGCCTCACGTCTGAAACAAGGGGTAACTGCCACATATTTTTTGGGGAGCTCGATTTGTTCAAGTACTTCTCCACTATGAAAATAAACCATTGGCACCTCTGAAGTACCGACAAGGTAAAGATCGTCTTCGTCAGGGTTAACTGAATAAATTTCATTTCTGTCAGCTGGAAAAAAACCAGTGCCAAACATTGCTTCTTCTTGTGCAAGAAGTGGTGGAAGCAAAAGTTCAAATCCTTTTGTGTGTAGTGTGTCTAGAGCAAACTGCATGAGCGCTCTTTCTAACTGCGCAAGTTTTCCGCGTAAATAATAAAAACGTGAACCAGCCATTTTTGCACCACGTTCAAGATCGATCAAATCTTTTACATGAGGTACCAAAAAATGTTCGAGAGCAGTAAAATTAAAAGAAGGTTGAGTTCCTACTGTGCGAATAACGGTATTGCCTGTTTCATCAGAACCGATGGGCGTTGTTTCGTGATTAAGGTTTGGTATTTTGAGCAAAAGTTTGTTGATGAGTTCATCTTTGTCAAGCATCAAGTCTTCAAGCTCATCGATTTCCTCGCCAAGTTTACGTACGAGTTTAATATCTTCTTCTGATGGTTTTGATTTAGACCATTCGTTTCTTTTACTACGAAGTTCTTCTATTTTTTTTTGCAAATTACTGCGTTCAGCCCAAAATTCAAGAAGTTCTGAAAGATCAATATCAACATGGCGACTTTTATTATTTTTATCAACCAGTTCTTTGTGTTCTTGAATAAATTTAATATCAAGCATACGGTGTTGTTTAATCTATAAATTTTTTAAAAATTATTTCATTTTCTTCCAGACATTGTTTGTTTAAGGGAAGAAAGTCGAGTGCCAATGCCTCGTTGTAAGTAACCCAACCACCTCCAGATGATTCTTCGGCGGGTTGAGAAAGATGGCCCCCCTTGATGGCGCAGAAATAGAACAATAAAAAAATTTGATACGGATCGGATTCTGAATTTTTTGTTGCCGTGTAAATTTTAGGAATTTGTTCAAGTACCGAAACTTCAAAACCCGTTTCCTCTTTAAGCTCTCGATGAAGACAATCTATGACTTCTTCTCCGTTTTCTATTCCTCCACCAGGAAATTCCCATTTATTATTAAATTCTGCATACGTGTCACGGCGTTTGTTTACAAACATGCGACGATCTTTGATGATGATGCCAAGAGGTGCGATAATTTGTTTAAAACCAAACTGTGCGTGCAAAAAAAGTTTTAGTTGTCGAGCAATTTTTCCACGATGGCTGACCATATTTTTTTCTGCAGTGGAAAGTTCACAAAATAATTTTTGGAGCGGAGGAAAGAAAAATATGGCGTCATATCCCATATTTTCTTTTGGTGAGTGAAAAGCCTCGTGCGCAATTAAACCATTTACTTTACCATTAAAAACAGTAAAAGAAGAAGTAAAAGGATTATACACGCATGCATGCGTTTCAAAATAGGCTGTTCGATTTTCATCAAGAATATTATTGAGAAGAGATAAAATTTTAGTGTTTCTTTCAATGGCATTTGCTCCAAAACGTTTAGCCTTTACTCCTGGAATGTTATTTAGAAATGGCACAAAAAAACCTGTATCCTCAGCAATGGTAATAAGATTACTTTTTTTTGCAAAAAAGGTGGCTTTGTGAATAGCATTTTCTTGAGTGGTATCAAAGGGTTCGTCTAATTCAATATTGCCGAGGCCGACATCGTTTAAGTTTACAAAAGTAAAGGGAAGATCGCTCAGGTGTGAGCTGAGTTCTTGGTATTTACCTTGATTAGTGGTGGCGATAAGAATTTTTGTTTTTTCAATTATTACCATACGCTAAGGCATTTTTGAACTTTTATATTTTTCTGGAAAAAATGAATCAATTCGAATTATCGGCAATGTCTTTCCAAATTTAATTTCTAATTGATCAGTGAAAGCATGTTGATCATACCCAAGAGCAATAATATCTGGTTTTTCTTCTTCGATTACCTTGTATTTGTCTCCCGAATTTCCCAAACGAGCCTTATCAACATTATGATTTTTTTCCACATTTTCAAGGCGTTCGGTTTGGTTTTGTTTTGCAGACCTATTTTTTACCAATTGTACAGTTTCGTCTAGAGCAACAACTACAACTAAATAATCTCCTAATTTTTTTGCTTCACTTAAAAAATATTCGTGCCCTGGGTGCAGTCGATCAAATGTACCAAAGGCTAAAACTTTTTTCATATTTCTTTAGTTTGCTCGTTTTTTTCTGGACGTAGCGTGGGAAAGAGTATAACTTCTTTCAAATTAGGTGCGTTTACTAAAAGTTTAACCAACCTATCAATTCCCATGCCTAATCCTGACGTAGGAGGCATGCCGTGCTTTAATGCGGTTACATAGTCTTCATCATAACGCATCCCTTCTTCGTCTCCTGCGGCATGTAGCCGTTCCTGCTCTTTAAATCGTTCTTCTTGATCAAGCGGATCGTTAAGTTCTGTAAATGCATTGCACAATTCATTGCCACCGATACAAAGAAGTTGAAATCGTTCAACATAGCGTGGATCGCTCGCTTTTCGCTTGGCAAGAGGAGAGAGTTCGACAGGGTGGTCTGTCATGAAAATAGGATTGATAATATGAGGACGGGCAAATTTTTTATATATTTCATCGATAATTTTTCCTCTACCATCATGTGATTCAAGTCCTTCAACTCCTAATTCTTGGGCTTTTTTAAGCATGCTTGTGTGATCAGGAAAATCTTCAATGTCAATTTTTGTATATTGTTTGATCAAATCACGCAACGTGACGCGTGGATATGGTGGGGTAAAATCAACACTTTTTCCTTCTACCTCAAATTTTAGCGGCAAACCCAGGGCATTAATTAAATGTGGCAGCATTTCTTCTACCAAATTCATTGAGTCGTTGTAGTCAGAATAGGCCCAGTAGTACTCAATTTGAGTAAATTCAGGATTGTGGTTATGGTCAATACCTTCATTTCGAAAACAACGAGCAATTTCGTATACTTTCTCAAAACCTCCGACAATCAGTCGTTTTAAATATAATTCAGGTGCAATTCGTAAATATAAAGTTGTGTCGAGTGCTTCGTGGTGGGTTACGAATGGTCGGGCGTTAGCACCTCCATATAAAGGTTGTAAAATAGGTGTTTCTACTTCTTGAAAACCCTGCCGGTCAAAATAATTTCTTAATTCACGTACTAATTTGCTTCGCAAACTAGCCACTCTCATTGATTCTTTGTTGGCAAGTAAATCTAAATAACGTTGGCGGTAGCGAGTTTCTATATCAGATAAACCATGCCATTTTTCAGGTAAGGGTAAAAGTGTTTTGGTAAGCAGAGTATAATTTTTAACAAGCACGGTTGTTTCGCCTTTGTGTGTTATAAACATTTCTCCCTCTATTTCGACGAAGTCTCCAATATCAAAATGTTTGGTAAAAAATGTATATTTTTCTTTACCAAGTTCTTTTTCAGAGAAAGCAACTTGAAGTTTACCACTTTCATCTTTAAGATGGACAAAGGTGAGCTTGCCCATTTCACGTCTGGTAATAATCCGGCCTACTACAACTACTAAAGTTTTTTCTGATGATTTTTCAGCGGCGTTTAGGGTGTGGGTTCGTTTAGTTGAAGATGGATAGGGATTAATGTTGGCCTTGAGAAAGGCTGAAAGATGAGTCAAACGAACAGCGTCTTCTTTGAGAGGTTCCACAGTGATAGTGGGTTGATCGAGCATAGGATAATCGAATAAAAACAGAGTTAATTGTAGCAAATATCTGTTCTTTAGTCAAAATAAAACCGCCACTAAGGTTTTCCAAAAAATGGCGGTAAAATTAAGATGTCGCAGCGACGTTAACTGATCTTTATAACTGTGTACGTTTGTTTTCCAGCCGGTGTCATGATGTCAATATTATCACCCACTTTGTGACCCATAAGAGTAGCGCCAAGTGGAGATTCGTTTGAAATCATGCCTTTGCCTGGGTTAGCTTCTTGTGGTCCTACTATGCTGTAATTTCGTTCCGCACCGTTTACTTTCACCACTACAGAGCTTCCCATATTAACCGTACCGGTGTTTTGAGGGGTAATAATTTTAGCATTAGTGATGATTTGTTCTAATTCTTGTGCACGCGTTTGTGCCCAAGCCATTTGATCGCGCGCTTCATGGTATTCAGCATTTTCTGAAAGATCACCTTGCTGCTTCGCCTCGTCGATATTTTTAGCAATTTCGGGAATAGCTATATTTTTAATGGTCTCGAGTTCTTTTTTTAAAGCTTCTAAACTTTGTGCAGTCAGATAATAAAATTGGTCATCCATACAAAAGATTTAAGCAAATAATAATTCGAGAACTTAAAAAGTATAACACACCTTATTCCGCTGTCAAATTCTTTTTACTCCACCATTTTAAAAAATCTCGTGCCACCGGTCCTGCAGCCACTGATCCTTCTCCCCCTTCTTCTATAAGTACTGTTATAACCACATGTGGATTTTCGTATGGCGCAAAGCCAGTGAACCAAGCATGAGTAGGATGATTGTTGCTCCATTGAGCGGTTCCTGTTTTTGCACCCGCGGTAAAAGGTAAATTGCGCAATGTGAAACAACTTCCAGATACCACACATTGACGCATGCCGTTTTTTACGTGTTGAAGAGTTGCTAAGGAAGCAATATCTTTTTTCAAAACGACCGGTTGATAGGTGGTGATTTTTTTAGTAAAAGTATCTGTAAGGTCGTGTTCAAGATGGGGTGAAATAATTTTACCGCCATTCACAATTGCAGCAGTCCATACGGCAACTTGAAGCGGAGTAACAAGTAAATTACCTTGGCCGATTGAAGTATTGTATGTGTCACCGATATACCAAGGCTCACCACGGACTTCTTTTTTCCATTGCGGGGTGGGAACAAGTCCCTCTCCTTCCCCAGTTAAATCAATACCTGTTTTTTGACCACTGTGAAACCTGTTTAAGTACTGAGTTATTTTATCAATACCAAGGCCTTTAAAATCACGATATCCCCCACCAACATAGTAGAAAAAAGTATTAACAGATTCAGCAAGAGCTTTATATACATTGGTTGTACCATGACCACCCTCTTTCCAATCTCGAAAAAATGTTCCGCCCACCTGAATGCCACCAACGCTATTTATGGTTGTTTCTGGTGAAACGATGTGTTCTTCGAGTGCGGCGGTTGCAATGATCATTTTTGCAGTGGAACCTGGAGGAAAAGAACCAGCGATGGCACGATTGAACAAAGGTCGATCTTTATTTTCCAAATAATCACGGTATGTGTTTGAAGTAATGCCGCCAGAAAAATTATTATCATCAAATGCAGGTAAGCTAACTAAGGCTAACACTTCACCAGTTTGTGGATTCAAAGCAATAGCCGATCCTCTTTTTGCATGAATGGTAGCAAGTTGATTTTTAAGAAGTGTTTCAAGTGTTGATTGGGCTTCTATGTCGAGTGATAACGTAAGATTATGACCTGGTTGAGGTGGTTCTATGGCTAAAACGTTTTTTTCTTGACCCAGCGCATTGACCTCGATTTTTTTTCTTCCATATACTCCTCTTAAAAATGGTTCGTAAATTTTTTCCAGACCGGTTTTTCCAATATCGTCTGATGGTAAATAATTTTTATTCCGCATTGTCTCGACTTCAGACTCTTCAAGCTTTCCAAGGTACCCTAAAATATGCGACATGCTTAATAGAGTGCTGCTTGAGTAGGTGTAGTCATTAAGGTAGTGACGCTTAGTACCACTTTCTACTACGATTCCGGGTAAATTTGCTGCGGTGGTGTAAAGTTTGAGGGCAGAATCATAATCAATATTTTCTTTTATAACGAGAGACAAATACCCATAGCCTTTAAATCGTTCAACTTTTTTAAGAATAGTTTCTTCGGGAACACCACTAATTTCAGATGCCTTCTTAATAATGAGTTTTTTTTCCGTTGGTGTATGTGGCAAATCTTGGGGTACAATATTGAGACTAAAGCTAGGGACGTTTTCCACCAGAGGTTTATGATTACGATCATAAATTATGCCTCTTTCTGCTGCAATAGGTAACAAACGAATACGATTATTTTCTGCCAGTGTATGGTAGTGATTTCCTTTTATAATTTGGAGATAAAAAATTTTTATTCCCAAAATAATTATGCCTGTGCACAAAAGAATAAAAAAGGTATTTATTTTTTTTTGGCTGATGCTGGTGCCAAGAAAGGCCTGCGTGTGAGCAATACCCCATTTAGACATGTCTTTTTCAAAATCAATTGCTTCTTCTATCCAAAGAGATTTAGTAGGAGCAGTGCGTCGAAGGTTGCGCCAGAAGAAAAATTTATTATGAGTACTCATATACCAAGATGAAGTTTTTTCTTAGGGAGATAGCGTGTGAGAAGTTTATTTTTAAGAAAAGAACCAGCAGTATGGATTAAAAAAAGAACCATTGATGTGGTTGCAGCACCGCCAACCCAAAAAATAATTTCAGTGAAGGAAAATGAAACGTGAAAAACGTTATTTTTAGTGGCGAAAAGGAGAAATGCTGAAAATAGGCGAAAAAAAAATGTTCCCGCAAAGGCGGCGATGAGGATGGAATACCAAGAGTCATTAGAAAAAAATCGAGTACGAATTTCGTAGAAAATAAAAGTACCTCCAAGAAGGGCAGTGCTAAGAATGCCAAAAGGAAGGTGTGAGAAAATTTCAACCAAAAAAAATAAAAATACTAAGTAGCCAATATTTTTTGAGTCTTTGGAAGATAATATTAGCCAGGCACTACTTAAAAAAAGCATTGAAGTTTGATTAAGTGGTGGTGGTAATAGATGAACAACACTTAGATTAATGCCGAGTAGAAAAATGATAATTGTGAGGTTGAGAAAAATAAAAACGTTTTGAAGCACAAAAAATTTTATTTTTTATTAAGGATCAGCTACTAAAACTTCGACAAGTGTGAGTTTCGAAAGGTTAACTGCAGGAGTGAGAATTGCTTCTTGGAATGATTGATAGGCTTCATTTTCAACCGTGGCCACCGTGCCAATTAAAAGACCTCTGGGCAGAGGGCTTTCAAGGCCAGAAGTCACAATTTGATTGCCTACAAGCACAATTTCATTTCGAGGAATAAATTTCATTTTAAGATTAATTCCGTAACCACTTTCTACCACCCCCAAGCTTCTTTCATTATTTAAAACAGTGGCTGCAATTTTGCTTTGGGTGTCACTAAGGAGGCGGATGGTGGCTGTGTGGAACCCTGTTTTTGTTATGGTGCCCACAAAAGCCCCTTCACCAGCGACCACAGCTTGATTTACGGCGACGCCGTCGCGTGAACCTTTATTAATAAGTATTGATCGTTCGTTTCCTTCGTTGGTAGCACCAATCACTTCAGCAATTAGAATTGTGCTCGTTTGATTTTTTGTAAAATGAAGTATTTTTTTAAGTTCACTATTTTCTTCCTCAAGAAGTTTGTTTTTTGCTTCAAGTGTAGCTTGGTTTTGGACTTGATTACTACACGCAGTGTAGGCGTCTAAAAAATTTTGCCGTGAGGTGAAAAATTGGTAGGTTTCACCGGTGCGCACGCTAAAAGAATAGGCGCGAGAAAAAAATGAGTTTAAAACTAGTTGAAGTCCAGCCTCAAGAGGTGTGGTAATTCCAAGATAATGAAGCCCAATAATGCCAAGCAAAGAAAGCGTGACCCAAAAATACGTCTTTCTTATTTTTAATGCTGCCATAGAAAATTCACGTCTTATGAACGTTTTTCAGGCCAAACTGCAATTTCATTGAGAAGATCTGGTTCATCGAGTAGTATGCCTGTTCCGCGCACCACTGAGGTGAGAGGATCATCCGCTATGCGCACAGGAATGGCTACCGCTTTGGCGATTAATTGATCAAGCCCACGTAAAAGTGCGCCACCCCCAGAAAGCAAAATGCCACGCTCATGAATATCAGCAATAAGTTCGGGCGGCGTAATCTCCAACGTCGCTTTAATACTTTCTACAATAATACGTAGAGATTTAATCAAGGCTTCGCGTACTTCTGAATCGTTTATAAGCACCTCTCGAGGAAGACCGGTTACAAGATCGCGCCCGCGCATAGCAAATTCCATGGGTTCTGGCAGTTCGATGGCAGAGCCGATCTTTATTTTAATTTCTTCCGCTTGTCGTTCGCCAACAAGAAGTTTAAAGACATCGCGCGCATAGTGAATAATATTACGATTGAGTTCATCGCCTGCAATTTTAATTGATTTTTTTGTTGCGATGCCGTTAAGTGAAATGACTGCAATTTCACAGGTCCCACCTCCAATTTCTACAATGAGATTACCAACCGGATCACGTGAAGGTAGACGTGATCCAATTGCAGCGGCCATGGGTTCTTCGACGATAAAAACTTCTTGAGCTCCGGCCCCAAGCACGGCATCAGCGATTGCTTTACGCTCTACTTCGGTAATGTCAACTGGCGCACCAATGACCACACGTGGCCGAGAAGCAAAATTTAAGCTACTATCTTGGTAAACCTTATCAATAAAATATCGAATCATTTTTTCGGCCACTTCATAGTCAGATATAATGCCGTTGGTAAGTGGACGAGCGGTGATAATATGAGGAGGTGTTTTTCCAATCATTTCTTTGGCCTCGCTGCCAACTGCCAATATTTGCTCAGTTCGAGTGTTGATTGCGACAACGCTCGGTTCGTTGATTACCACTCCCCTGCCTTTTACATACACAAGTGTATTGGCTGTACCAAGGTCAATACCTAATTCTTTTCTGAATTTACTAAAAAAATTTTTAAACATATTCTTTATTGCTGTATTTACGGTTCGTGAAAAAAATCGCTTCTATGAGGATAAACAAACTAAAAAGGAGTATCGAGTTCCACCATGTTAGCAAAGAGAGGTGGAGCAGACCAAGAAAGGTAAGTAAAAGAAGCGAAAACCCAATACTTTGGCGGAATGTCTGCTTGACTTGGCGAAAAATGAGTGTATCGTTCTTGGTAAGAAGAAATTTTATAAAAAATCCTGCTAATGAGAATGTACCCACAAGCGCAAGAAAAAAACTAATATAAAATAACGAAATCCCAAAAAATCCAGCCGAATTTGGATCAATACTTAGAATAACAATATACCAGGCAATCCAACAGGCAGCCGTGCCGATTGCCATAGTAGTAAGGTAGTAGCGTAGACTCATAGTTAGTTTGGTTTAACTACATATAGCATTTGCTACTATACCAGACAAGACAATACACTGGCAACCTCACTGTTTATGAGAGGTTTATTACTATCGCCAACCATCTCTTGAGCAAAAACCAGGTTTTTATCAAAGTAATTATTTACACCAAAAAATTGAGTTTTTAATACTCTTTTTTTATTTAGCCATGAAAAAACTATTTTTATGAAGGTTTTATCATTTTCTTTTGTATACCACATTTGGCTCTGAAGTGTTTGTTAGCGTGTGACGGTAATTGTTGCACCATTTTCAGCGTGTGGTGCAGAGATTGTAATACGGTTATTGATCGTTTTTTGGATAAAGTAACCTGTTCCATTTGTTGAACCCCCAAGTGGATCAACGGGCATGGAAACAATGTATTTGGAGCTTGTGGTCAAAACAGCAAGATCAACTAGACCTGAGCAAGAAACTGCACTTGTTTTACAAATTTCAATATTGGTTGAAAGAACGGTGGGAGGAATAACACCGTTGTTATCAATGGCGTATTGGTAGATCGTGTTAAGAATGGTATTAATATCAACTTTGCGTTGGATATTTTTGGTGTCAGAAAGCTTTTTTGTGGGGTTAATAGCCAAAATGGTGATAGCCGTTAAAATTCCAATTGCTGCAATAACTAAAAGAGTTTCAAAAAGAGCAAAACCATTTTGTGCGGAATACATCTTGTTCATATTTCTCTAAAATGGTCTGGAATTAAATGCAAAAAACTAGATTTCTTGAAATACGATAACACACAAAATACACGAGCTCAAGGCTGTGAATTATTTTTGAGTATATTTCCACGATGAAATGGGGATGTTATTTTAAACAATAGTGACAGTGTAAAAAACATTAGCAACTAAGGTTTTATGACATTTTTATCTAATATGTATTTCTTTTATGCAAAATAGAACAAAATTAAAATCAAAAAAATTAAAGCAAATATTTAATTTTATCAACTATGTTCTGACCACATTTTTTATTGAGTAAGGCAATGTATTGTTCTTCGTAGAGCTTGATTTCTTGAGCAATCACCGAACTTAGACAGGCGAGGGTCAGTGTTCGATCTTTAAAAAAAACTACCTGTGCATTTTCTGCCGCTTTTACTCCAATAAGTTCAGGCAAAATTTGGTTAGCTATTTCTACGATCATTGCGGCATTTACACTGCGAAGTAAAGGAGATTGTTCAGTTTTAAGTCGAAGAAGATTCCCTAAGGATTGCATAGAAAAAATTATAAAATACGAAATTCACAAATTTCTTTAAATGCACAAAAGGTGCAGGCAAACGAGCTTGGAGTCGGTGTAAAATCAAAAGAATGAATTTTTTCAATAGTCTCTTGGCATTTTGTAGTGAGAGATTCTAACTCTTTAGGGGAACCAAGAAAAGAAACTTTTAAATTGTCGTTGAGATAATAAAAAGTTAATTTACTAGGGGCACCAAGATGTTGATATTCTGGTAGATGTTCAACGGCAATTTGATACAGCAGCAATTGATCTTTATCTTCGGCGCTTAATTTTTCTTTACTTTTTCCGGTTTTATAATCAATTATCTCTAATGTACCTCCAGGCAACTGGTCAATACGATCAATTCGTCCGTGCAAAAGATATTGACCTATTTTGATTTTAAACCAACCTTCAAGCGCAACGGGGATAGTCCAACCTTCTTTTTCGTGTGTACTATAAAATGTATGTAAAATATCTTTACCTTTTTGAAAATAGGTCTCTCGTTGAGTTTTGTTTTCAAACCAATCCCCTATCCAACATTTTTCATATATCTCGAGAAGTTCTTTCATTGGTGGTGCACGAAAAACACCATTCTCCTTTATCGGCGCTGATGTTTCAGTCGGGGCAAAAAGTGAAATTTGTTTTGCGCTGTTTAATTCTTGAACGCGTTGATAAAATTTTTGTAACGTACTGTGGAGTGATTGTCCAAAACTAAAACTAGCGCTGCCTTTAGTGGGAATCTTGATTAGATGCGCTAGTTTATATTGATATGGACATGTTTCGTAGGATTTAATTTGTGAAAATGAAAATGCTTTTGGTAGTTCGTATTCAGTATGCGGGGGTGAAGGAGTACGAATAGGTTGATTAAGTAGTGAAAGCGAACTCGTGAGTGTGGGTGGTTTTTTTGAAGGTTTTAATGGTTGAATCAAATCCATTTCCACCAAAAAACGACTACTCTTTTTAGCGCGAGCTCCACCATAATCTTCACCTGTACATAGAAAGAGTTTGTCTTTGGCCCGCGTCAAAGCCACATAACATAAACGACGTTCTTCTTGATAATGAGCGTCTCCGGACGGAAGTTGCTCATGAACAAGTTCTGTAGGAATTTCAATTGGTTCGGCTCGGCGACGAGAAGGAAAGCGATCTTCGACCAAATTCACCACAAAAACATAAGTAAATTCTAACCCTTTGGCAGCGTGCACGGTGAGCACTTGCACTGCATCACCGCGTTCTTCAGAACGTTCAAGTGCACCTTCATCGCCCGCTTCAAGACGAAAAGCTACTTCTTCAAGAAAACCAGCAACTGTTGGATGATTTGGCGAGGTAGTTTCAAAGTGTTGAAGTTGTTCAAAAAAATGTTTCAGATGTTGTATTTGACGAATTACGACTTGATTGCCTTCATTTTCTTGATGAGCCAAGTGTTGAAGGTAACCGCTTTTCTCTAAGAAAGAATACAGTACTACGGTTGGTTTTTCGGTCATGGCTCGTGTCGATCCCTCGTGAATGAGTTCCAATAATTTTTCAGCCGCACGTATTCCCTCTTCTGTAAGCTTAAATTCACGTGCGCGTTTAAGTGTCTCATAGTAAGAAATACTTTTTTTGCGAGCCGCCCCAATAATTTTTTGCACATCAAGATCAATAAACCCAAGCAAAGGCACACAAAGTAGTCGATACATCGCCGGTGATTCGTGATAATTGTCTAAAAGTTTAAAAAAATTAAGCACATCAAGAATAAGAGGTTGTCGAAATAATCCATTTGAAGCTAAAAATTCATACGGTATACCTTTTTTATCGAGGGCGTTAATAAATGGTTCGGCGTGATTATTGGCGCGTACTAAAATAGCAAACTCTGACCAAGAAAGCTCAGGTTTTTTTTCTTTTAATTCTAGAATTTTTTTTACCACATCATTTACTTCTTCTTCTAACTTTAAATTATTCATCAGAATTACTGCGTTTTCATTCTCTGATTCCGTGTTAATTCGAGCTGCAACTAATTTTTTGTTAATGTTTAATTTTACTTCTAATCGATCTGGGTTGTTGCATGAAACAAGTTTGTGAGCTACATCAAGAATTGGCTGAACAGAACGAAAATTGTGAGTAAGAATAATTTCTTTCGCATTTGGGTAGTCGTCTTTAAAACGAAGTATGTTCGACACAGATGCTCCACGAAACGCGTAGATACTTTGATCATCATCTCCCACGACGGTTAATTGGGTCAGTGGCGTCGTTAAAAGCTGTACCAAACGATACTGCGCCCAGTTTACATCTTGAAATTCATCAACCAGAATATATCGGTAACGCTGCTGCAAGGAAGCTAAAATATATGGGCGGCTTTCTAAAAGCTTGATGGTATAAAAAATAAGATCACCAAAATCAAGGGCATTTTTTTCAAGTAAAAGTTGATTGTATACATGATAGGCGTTTGCAATCTCAATTAAACGCGTTTTTTCTTCACCTACTACTACATCGTTATTGAGTTGTAAATTTTCGGCATAAGAAAGATAGTCTGCTGGAGAAATAAGTTCGTCTTTGCATTTATTAAAGTGCTTGATAAGCTCATGAATATGACGAGTGGGATTGCCAAGAGGTCGATAATAATTGAGATTGAACCGATCAAGATGTTCTCGCACTAAAAGCCAGGCATCGACTGAGGTAAGAAGCTTATTTTGTGTTGAAATGCCAATATCTAACCCATATTGCTCAAGAACGCGTTGGCAAAAAGAATGAAAGGTAGATATAGAAAGTTCGGTATAGCCCACCTCGAGTAATGCGTCAACTCGTTCTGCCATTTCGCGGGCTGCTTTTTCGGTAAAAGTAAGAGCCAAAATTTCTTCCGGTTGAGCAATTTTTTGGGTGATAATTTGAGCAATTTTTTGGGTGATTACTGTAGTTTTTCCTGTACCAGCGCCTGCAATAATCATAAGCGGTCCATTGAGGTAGGCAACGGCTTCTTGTTGTGCGGTATTGAGCTCTGGCATAAAAAAATAGGATAGAAGAGGTAGTATAGCCGACTGGATGGAAAACACCAAGCGCATGTGCATTACTTGGCTTTATTGGAGAAATTTGCTAAAATAAGCCGCATTACACACTGTTTCTTCTGTTTTGAAAGTTGGTATGGCCACCCTTCTTAGTCTCCATCATCTAAAAAAGATGTATCAGCAAAAAGTTATATTTTCTGATGCAAATTTAGATGTGCATGAGTACAAAAAAATAGGTGTTATCGGTCGTAATGGTGCTGGTAAATCGACTTTGTTTAATATTATTGTTGGTGAAGAAGAAGTAGATGGCGGGGAAGTACACAAGTACGACATTCTTCGGTTGGGATATTTAAAACAACAAGAAGTTTTTTTAGGTGAAGAAACCGCCCTAACATTTTTAGAAAGACGTACCGAAAAACCAATATGGGAATGTGCTCAAATGCTCGGAAAGTTTGATATACGAGGTGAACTTCTTGAACAGCCACTGATCGCTCTTTCGGGTGGTTATCAAATGCGAGTCAAATTGGCTGAAATGTTTTTGTGTGATCCTAATTTACTTTTACTTGATGAGCCAACCAACTATTTAGACGTAAATACACAATTGTTACTTGAACAGGTACTCAGATCTTACCGAGGAGCTTTTTTAATCATTTCACATGACCGAGAGTTTTTAAAAAATACCTGTCTCGAAACCCTAGAGGTTGAACGTGGTGAAATTGTACTTTATCCAGGGCCGCTCGAAGAATATTTGGCATTTAAAGAAGATCAACAGGTCATGAAAATTCGTTATAACAAAAAAATTCAACGCGAACAAAGACATTTGCAAACGTTTGTTGATCGTTTTCGTTATAAAGCCAGCAAAGCAACTCAAGCGCAATCTAAACTTAAACAACTAAATCGTCTTCACACCATAGAAATCACCCATCCGCTGAGCGCCGTCTTTATGCAGATTCCACCTGCAGCAGAGAAAAAAGGCGGCTTGGCGTTACGAGTGAAAGATTTATGCATTGGCTACGCACAAAAACGAATTGCCGAACATGTTATACTTGATGTTGCGCGTGGTAGTCATGTGGCGATCGTTGGTGAAAACGGACATGGAAAAACAACACTTCTCAAAACATTGGCTGGAAAAATGATTCCTCTCGCTGGCGCGTTTCAGTGGGCGCCAAATTCAACCATTGGGTATTATGCCCAGCATGTGGCAGCTGAACTTGATCAACGCGAGCAGGTGTGGCAACATCTTAAAAAATCAGCTGGTATTGAGATGAATGATCAAGAAATCTTAAAAATGGCTGGAAATTTTTTATTTAAAGAAGATGATTTATTAAAGCCAATTTCATTGTTAAGTGGTGGAGAAAAGGCCCGACTAAGTCTTTCGGGAATACTTTTGCAAAAAAATAATGTGCTTTTGCTTGACGAACCTACTAACCATCTCGATTTTGAAACCGTTGAAGCCCTTGCGCGCGCTTTAAAGGAATTTAATGGAACGGTATTATTTGTGAGTCACAATCGTACATTTGTGAACATGCTCGCAGAAAGCATAATTGAGGTAAAAAATGGTTTGGTTCGTTTTTTTGGTCATAGTTATGAAGATTATGTCCGTCAGCTAGCCCTTTTGCAGAGAGATGAAGTCGATTTTAACACTACCTCAAGTGAGCGAAAAGAACTTCCTGATGAAAAAAAATTAAGAAAACAAGAAATACGTCGACTCGAAAAAGAATTAAAAAAAATTGAAGAAACTATTTCACTTCTGACCACAGAAAAAGATAGTTTGCTCGCAACTTTTCAGACTGATCCAACTAATTATTCTCGAGAACTCAATGAAAAAATTGGTCAAGTGTTTAAAGATATTGGGGTGTCTGAAGAAGAATGGTTACGGATACAAGAAAAATTGGATAAATTAAAATAAGCCTATCCCCTTTCGGGCACGTTTTTGAAGTGATGATTTTCGTTTTGTTTCAAGACGTCGTAATTGGGAACTAAAACTTGGCTTGGTAGCATGTCGTGTTTTTTTGATTGCTAAATTTTTTTCTACAAGGTCGTTCAATCGGTTAATGACGTGCTCTCTATTTTGCGCCTGAGAACGTTCTGATTCAGAGCTGAGCACAAGTTCCCCTTCAGTATTAATTTTACGATAAAGTTTTTTAAAAAGTATATGTTTCTCTGCTTCAGTTAAAATAGCTGAACGGATAATTGACCAATGAACAATTACTTTACTTGAGACTTTGTTCACATTTTGTCCGCCTGGGCCACTTGAACGAGCAAAACTCAACTTAATTTCTGAAAAAGGAATTTTTTTCATAGTGAAGTTGAGTTTTTTGAAGTGATATAGGTCTTTATTTTTCTTTGTTTCTTAGTTGGCCGCAGGCTGCAGCAATATCTTGACCCTGAGAATAACGAATTGTACTCGTAAAACCAGCTTTCATTATCATGTCATGCCAATGCTCAATTTGTTCATGGGGTGTGCGAGCAAACACTGTTTTGTTATCCACTTTTTCATCGCTAATACTATTATATGGAATGAGGTTGATGCGGACATGGGGCATTCGTTTGCCAAGAGCAATAAGCGCCTGAAGATGCAGTTCATCATCATTAACACCACCAAGCATAATATATTCAAGCCCAATAAAATGGGTGCGGCTAGGAAAACGCGAATGGTAGTCATTTGCCCATTTCACTAAGAATTCGAGAAAATCTTTTTTGTGTGAAGGCATAATCTCTTTTCGTGATTCTTCGACAGCGCTATGAAGCGAAATTGCCCATCTGACTGCAGGAAAGTCATCGACTAAAATTTTCTCCATCACTGCTGGCACCCCCGCAGTAGAAACCGTAATTTTGGTTTCGCCAAGATCGGTATTGTCGAGAAGAATTTTAATAGCCTCTTTTGTATTTTCATAATTGAGCAACGGTTCACCTTGCCCCATGAATACCATATTGGCCACTCGAGCACCTTCTTTCGCAAGCATTTGTTGTGCAAAACGATATTGATCAACAATCTCAGCAACCGAAAGATTACGTTTAAATCCTTGCTTTCCAGTAGCGCAAAAAGCACAGCGCATAGGACAACCTGCTTGAGATGAAACACAAATAGTGTAGCGTGGTAAACTTTTTTCCGTGGCGTCTTTTTTTAAACTTTCCCTCCCCATGATAACCGTTTCGATGTATTGTTCATCTGCTAATTTCAAAAGTAGTTTGCGTGTGTTGTCGATCTGGCTAATAAGTAATGTTTTTGTTTCAACACTAAGCCAGGGAAGTGATTTTAATTTTTCACGAAGTGACGTAGGAAGTGTGGTAATTTCGGAATAATTTGAAATACTCAAATCAAACCAAGCTTTTTCGATTTGTTTTTTTCTAAAAGCTGGTTCAGAGATAAGAATTTCTTTAAGTTGTTGATAAGGTAAAAACACGAAAAATTTAAAATTTTTTTTGCTTAATTACTGAGTGAATGGTGTCTAGCGAAATAATAAAACGTGTTCCTGCTAAATCTTCAAATTCAATTTCTTTTTCTTCATCCTTATATGCGGTTATTTTACCGGTAGCGTATTTAAAAGTGGGTTCAGGAACATAACCGCGAATTTTACCTTTTCTTTTTACGCGACTTCGTCGCATTATTTCACCTGGTGTAGGTTCGGTTAAGCACTGAATGGTGACACACTCACCTGCCGCAAGGGCTCGATGAAGGATTTCAGTAATTGTATTTTTTTCAATGGAGCCATTGGTTTCGTTTACTGATCTAGGCATTTCTCTTTGAGAAGGCATATACAGCTCCTTTAATTAAAAACCCTCCTTACGAAAGGAGGGTTACGGAAAAGGTGTTAGGCAACCTCTTCTTCACTTTCGTTTTTTTGTTTGCATTCACAAGCGCAATCATCTTCACATTCACAGCAAAAGTAACAAATTTCTTGATTACACGCGCATTTGTCTGTCTCTTTATCAAATGGCATACCACACATGATGCAATCATTCATACATTTTTATTTAAATTTAATGTGTACACTATAAAAAATTTGAGTTACTTTGTCAACTTGATCTTGATGACAGATCGCGATATTTATTTCCAATTTTAATGCGATTAAAAGCTCGATCAAGCGATGCCTGTAATTGTGCAAATTCTGCAGCATCAAGTTTCTCTTCACTAGTCATAAGTTTTTTAGCTTTTTCAAGCGCTGCATTCGCTCGAACAAGATCTATTTCGTTGGCATGTTCAGCAGTATCGGCCAAGATAGCAATAGTATTATCAGCTTTTATTTCAGCAAAACCTCCAGAAATAGCCAGGGCGAATTCTTGTCCGTTTTTTTGGTAACGAATTTCTCCCGCTTTAAGATTGGTTACCAGAGGGATGTGGTGTTCAAGCACAGTAATTTCTCCCGATTCGGTCATCATGGTTGCTTGTGAAACTTCTTCTGAAAAAACAATTCGTTCGGGAGTAACAATGGTTAAAACCATACAATTGATGAAGAATTAGTATAATTCATTCAATGAATTTTAAGTACTGTTATGGAGCTTATTTCACCTCATCAATAGTGCCTTTCATATAGAAAGATGTCTCAGATTTTTCATCATGCTTGCCATCTAAAATTTCTCTGAAACCACGAATAGTTTCTGCGAGTGGAACATACTTTCCTTCAATACCTGTAAATACCGTACCAACAAAGAAGGGTTGAGACAAGAAACGCTGAATTTTACGAGCGCGAGAAACAGTAGTTTTATCTTCGTCACTTAACTCTTCCATACCCAAAATAGCGATGATGTCTTGCAAATCTTTATAGCGCTGCAACACGCGTTGTACTTCGAGTGCGGTGCGATAGTGCTCTTCGCCGACGATATTCGGATCAAGAATGGTTGAGTTAGAATCAAGAGGATCAACTGCAGGGTAAATTCCAAGTTCAGCTAAAGAACGGTTAAGCACCACGGTTGAATCAAGGTGAGCGAATGTGGTAGCTGGAGCTGGATCGGTGAGATCATCAGCTGGAACATAGACAGCTTGTACCGAAGTGATAGAACCTTTATCGGTTGAGGTGATACGTTCTTGTAAGGCACCCATTTCACTGGCTAAGGTTGGTTGATACCCTACCGCTGAAGGCATACGTCCAAGGAGTGCTGACATTTCTGAACCTGCTTGAGTAAAGCGGAAAATATTGTCGATAAATAAAAGCAGATCTCTTCCTTCTTCATCACGAAAATATTCTGCCATGGCAAGTGCGGTTAACGCAACGCGAGCACGAGCCCCCGGTGGTTCATTCATTTGTCCAAAAACAAGGGCTGTTTTTTCAAGTACCCCAGATTCTTTCATTTCACGATACAAATCATTTCCCTCACGACTTCGCTCTCCCACACCTGCAAACATTGAATAACCGCCATGTTCTTGGGCAATGTTACGAATAAGTTCTTGAATGATAACAGTTTTTCCTACTCCCGCACCACCAAATAAACCTACTTTTCCTCCTTTTAAGAATGGGCAAATAAGGTCAATAACTTTGATACCAGTTTCAAGCACTTCTGAACGAGTAGATTGTTTTGCAAAAGAAGGTGCTTTACGATGAATTGGATATTTTTTTGATGTTTTTACTGCACCTAAACCATCAATATCTTGTCCAACTACATCAAACATTCTACCAAGGGTGTCGGCTCCAACAGGTACCATAATTGGGCTTCCGGTGTCAATTACTTTTTGGCCACGCTCCAAACCATCGGTAGTACTCATGGCCATAGCACGAACTAAATTGCTACCTAAATGTTTTTGCACCTCGAGCACAAGTGTGCTGCCATTATTCATTTTTACTTCAAGCGCATTATACAGATCGGGTAGTTTTTCGGCGAAATATACGTCGACTACCACACTGATAATTTGTTTTATTTCTCCGACATTCATATAAAAAAGTTAACTTTTTTCTAGTAAATAAAATTATTCTAACGCCGCTGCCCCACCGACAATTTCAGAAATCTCTTGAGTAATACCAGCTTGACGTGCTTTGTTGAATGACATCGTAAATTCTTTAATCATATCTTTAGCAGCGTCAGTAGCGTTGCGCATCGCAAGCATGCGTGCACTGTGTTCAGAGGCATCAGATTCAAGCGTAGCTTGGTAAATTTGCATTTCAACAAGACGAGGTAAAAGTGCGTTGAGCACCGAAACAGCATTTGGTTCAAATTTAAATCGAAACGCTTGAGCTTTGGGTGAAGTCGTGCGAATAGAATTATCGTTCGTTTTTTCTTTAAATGGGAGCACCTGCTTTACAACGGGAACCTGTTTAATTGCAGAATAAAAATGAGTGTAGGCGACCACGACGCGATCATATTTTTTTTCAATATACTCACGACTTACCGTTTGGGCGAGAGGTAAAATTTCTTCAATCACTGCCGTCACATCAACTTTTTCAAATTCCATGGTAACAGGATGGCCAAAGTAATAATACATCTTACGCCCTTTTTTTCCGAGAAGTATTATGTCTGTGGGTACACCACTTTTTTTAATGTAAGAATGTGCTTCTTGAAGTAATTTTGAATTAAAACCTCCAGCTAAACCACGGTTGCTGGTGATAAAAATAAGCACACATTTTTTTACCGGACGAGCAGCCAAGAGAGGGTGCAAATGAATTTTAGTTTTGCGCGTAATATCCGACAACAATTCTTCGGCATGAAGAGAATAATGACGGGAGGCTGTCACATGAGCCACTGCTCGACGCATTTTTACCGCGCTAATCATTTCCATTGCCTTGGTAATTTTTTTAGTATTACCAATAGATTTTAAACGTTGTTTGATTGTTTTAGTGGACAGAGCCATAACGTAGCAAAACAACGAAGTTATACTTTTTTAAATTCAGCAATTGCTTCTTTTAATTCTTTTTCAATCGTTTCATCCCAGCTACCAGACCCTATTTTGTCAATTAATGTTCTTTTTGATTGGTTCATAAATTGATGAAAACGAATTTCCCACGAAGAAATTTCTTTGGTAGGCACGTCGTTTGTGAATCCGTTTTGAACCGCATAAATAATGGCAACTTGATTGGCAACTGGCAAAGGTTGAAATTGAGGTTGCTTTAAAATTTCCACTAATCTCTGACCAAGGTCAATCTGTTTTTTTGTTTCAGGATCAAGATCACTAGCAAATTGAGCGAATGCTTCAAGCTCACGAAACTGAGCCATGCTAAGTTTCATTTTTCCGGCGACTTTTTTCATTGGTTTAGTTTGCGCACTGGAACCAACGCGCGATACAGAAATACCCACGTTTAACGCTGGACGAATGCCGCGATAAAAAAGATCACTTTCCAAGAAAATTTGGCCATCAGTGATAGAAATAACATTTGTAGGAATATAAGCAGAAATATCACCAGCTTGAGTTTCAATTATAGGAAGTGCGGTGATTGAACCACCACCAGATTCCGCATTGCGACGACATGCACGCTCAAGCAAACGAGAGTGGAGATAAAAGACGTCTCCAGGATAGGCTTCACGACCTGGTGGACGACGTAGAAGCAAGGAAATTTCTCGATAAGCCCATGCTTGTTTTGAAAGATCATCATAGACACACAGAACATCTTTTCCTTGGTCCATAAAATACTCTGCCATGGCAACACCAGCATAAGGAGCAATGTATAAAAGAGAAGCAGGATCAGACGCACTGGCGTTGACTACAATGGTGTAATCCATAGCGCCAGCTTCTTTTAATTTGGCCACAATGCGAGCAACTTTTGATTCTTTTTGACCAATAGCCACATAGACACAAATCATGTTTTGGCCTTTTTGGTTGATAATAGTATCAATTGCCACAGCGGTTTTTCCGGTTTGACGGTCACCAATGATGAGTTCGCGCTGACCACGACCAATTGGAATCATGGCATCAATAGCTTTAATTCCGGTTTGCACAGGTTGATTAACCGGTTCACGCTTCATAACACCAGGAGCAATTTTTTCAATTGGATAAAATTGTGTACTTCGAAGAGACTCACCACCGTCGATCGGCATGCCAAGCGGGTTTACAACGCGTCCAATTAACTCTTCACCAACAGGTACAGATAAAATACGACCAGTACGTTTTACTGTATCCCCTTCTTTAATATGACGATATTCACCAAGAATAATTGCACCAACTGTTTCTTCTTCAAGATTCAGGGCTACACCAAATGTGTGGTTGGGAAATTCAAGCATTTCATTAGCTTGGCATTTAGTAAGTCCGCTGATACGAGCAATTCCATCTCCGATTTCAAGCACCAAGCCAATTTCTTCAACTTTTATTTGCTTTTCAAACGAAGATATATTGCGGCGAAGTTCATCTACAATTGATTCTATGGACATACAAAAGGATTAAGACAATTTAGAAAAGTAAATAAAAAACTTCATTTATTCAATTAATTTGGATTTTAAAAGCTCAAGCTGAGTTCGTATACTACCGTCAAGAATAGTCGTTGAAGTTTTAAAAATTAAACCACCGATCAAATTTTTATCAACCACTTCCTTTAGTTTAAGGCTTTTCCCTGCCCAAGAATTGATTACATTTTCTTTTTCTTCAGCCTCAAGAACTCGTGCGGTGACAACGGTAGCTTCAGTGATTCCGTTTTCTTTTTTTGCCAAGGTTTGAAAGGTGGTGATGATTTTTTCTGCATGCCCAAGCTGTTGTTTTTTGGCGAGCAGTTCAACAAAATTTTTTAAAATAATAGTAATTTCTTCAGGGGATGCATTTTTAGTTGCCTGAAAAAGAGCCTTTGTATAGAATGAAAGATTATTTTTCATACGACATTTTAGCAACCATTTCTTGAACCATTTTTTTGTCTTCAGCACTAGTCATTTTTACACTTAGTATCTTTTCAAGTGAGCGAAATACCAAATCGGCTGTTTCTTTTTTGAGCGCTTCTGCCATTACCTCTTTCTCCTGTTGAATTGCTTGTTTGGCTTGTGCAACCAATTTTTCAACATCTTTTTTTGTTGTTTCTTTCATTTTTGCTGCCAATTCTTCTGATTCTTGGTTGCTTTTTTGCAAAATGGCATTTGCGTCTATTTTTGCTTGATTAATTCTTTCGGCATATTCTGCATCGCTTTTGAGAAGACGCTCATTGATGCGTTTAGCATTTTCCAAACTATCGTCAATCATTTTTTGACGTTCGGTCATTTTTTTAGTAACTGGTTTTAGAATTAAAAACCACACTACTGCAATTACTAAAACAAAATTAATGAATTGAGAACCAAACAGAACACCATTAATACCCAAAGAATGCAATAAACTTTCTTCGCCTGAGTTAATTGCCGTCTCAGCATGTACTTCCTCTGGAGCTGAGTTCGCGTGAGCTACTTCAAAAAAATAAGACATAGAAATCATCTATAAAATAGTTCAATAATCTTAGGTTATTTAAAAATAACCTAAGTAATTTTACTATTTTAAAGTAAATACTACTACCAAGGCGTAAATAGCGATGGCTTCAGCGAAAGCTGCACCAAGAAGCATGGGTACAAAAATTTTTCCTGCTGCTTCTGGATTACGTCCAATTGCTTCCATAGCTTTAGAAACAATTTTGCCGATAGCCAAAGCCGGCATTACTCCTCCCAGGCACATCGTCAAGCCTTTGATGATTGCCAACACATTATCGTGTGACATACAATTTTTTCTTATTGACACCACTTTGGTCTAAGAAGAAGTTCAAGCGTGAGAATGTTACTCACTTTACGTTCTTCTCGCAAGGCGATATCAGTAAATAAAAGTTTATCTGTTTATTCGTTCCACGTGTATTGGTAACGACTAAACCAACAAACGTGTGAAAGAACAACCATGTTTTAATGCTCCTTGCTTCCATGCGGCTCAGCCGAAGCTACTGTCATGTAGACAAGTGTTAAAATACTAAATACAGCCGCTTGAATAAGGCCCACCATTAATTCTAATAACATAAATGGCGTAGGCAAGAGTACTGACACAATACTGGAAATAACGGTCATCAAAACTTCTCCTGCAAAAATATTTCCAAATAAACGCAAGGACAACGACATGACTTTAGCTACCTCACTCGCAATTTCAATAATACCAACTATAAATTCAACTAACGCAGTAAACACTGCGATTGGACCTTTTCGAAAACTTTTAAAAATTGTTCCAAGCTGGATAAATTTGTTAAGGTGGGTGAAAATACCAATTGAAACAAATCCATATACATGCGATCCAATTACGGCAAATAAGGCCATGGCAATCGTAAGGTTAAGATCGGTGTTGGCCGGACGAAAAACAAAATTATGCCCAACACTAATAGAACCTGTACCTGGCAATAAACCAAGCCAATTAGAGAGTAAGATAAAGAAAAAAATCGAACCAACTATAGGAAAAAAACGAAGTGTTTTTCTTCGATCACCAGTTACTTGATCAAAATAACCAAGCAAAATATCTAAAAAAAATTCAATTGCATTTTGAAATTTAGTGGGACGTAAATGGATTTTATTTCTTAACGCAAGCCCTATAATTAAAAAAATACCAAGAGCCATCCAAACATTTATAATAGTATTTGTTATTGGCCATGCACCTAAGTGAAAAAGCACTTCAGGAGCAAAATTGGGAATATGAATTTCCATAATACTGCAAAATTCCTCTATTATTTTTTTATCAGCATTTTTTGATATTGATCACCGTATTTTTTCGCTTTGTGATAAATAATCTTTCCGGAAATCGTGGCAGCAATAACAAAAGATGCAACAGTACTATAGGGAGAAAGGCCAAATCGGTGATCTATATATTGTCCAATCAGAACTAAGACTACCGCAGGAATGGCAATTGACGCACCAAAATCTCCCACAATTCGTAGAGCAAAAAGATAATATCTTCGATCTTCTGGTGTGAGAAATTCTCCCATATTAAATTGAGTAATATTTTACTAGAAAATGGAGTCTACGTCAAGTAAACTTTAAATTGGGTTGGTGTAGGCTTTTGAGTAATTTTACTACTACCTAAAGTAGTATTATTGTGTTTTGCACACGCTCAAAAGAGTCTCTAAGCTAGTTTTTTTAATATTTTTTTTGTAACTTCTAGTATAAACGAAACCGTGCTAGCTACCATGATTACCACTGTCCAGTCAACTAAACTAAGACCGAAGGTACTAAAAGGCTTTTGCAACCATGGCACATAGATAATAAGAACTAATACACCTAATTCCCATACCACGGCTCGATTTAACCACTTGTTGGCGAACGGGTTACGAAAGACAGAATGATGGTCTGAACGAAAATTGTATGCTTTAAAGAACTGTATTAAAACTAATGAAACAAATATCATTGTCATTGTTTCAGCGACACTCCGTCCCGTATGGCGAGCCCAGATAAAAAGGCTAATATTGGCCAGCGTCGACCAGATGCCGCCTGCTAACATAAGGATAGTAACCGACTTGGTAAAAATGCCGCTTTTTAAAGGTCGGGGTGGATGTTCCATTAAATCAGTTTCTGGCGGATCGACTGCTAAGGCCAATGCCGGTAAACCGTCGGTAGCTAAATTTACATAGAGAATTTGCACCGCAGTAAGCGGTAGGGGTAAACCTAGCAAACTGGAGCCAACAAACAGCCCTATTTCACCAATGTTTGATGAAAGCAAATACATCAGGTATTTTTTGATATTACCATAAATGATTCTCCCCTCTTCGACAGCGGCGACAATGGAGGCAAAATTATCATCAGTAAGGGTCATGGCGGCCGCTTCTTTGGTAACATCAGTTCCAGTAATACCCATAGCGATTCCGATATCGGCTTTTTTAAGAGCAGGGGCGTCATTTACACCATCGCCAGTCATCGCAACCACATGTTGGTTAAATTGTAATGCGCCTACGACGCGAAGTTTATGAGCCGGTGAAACGCGAGCGAAGACATCAACTTGGTCAACATCTTGTTGTAGCCGCTCTTCACTCCAGGTGTCTAACTCTAGACCAGTTACTACTTTTCCAGCCGGACGCAACAGACCTAGTTCTCGGGCAATGGCCTGGGCAGTGATAGGGTGATCTCCAGTGATCATGACAAGCTTAATTCCGGCTGCTTGGCATTTTTTTATAGCTTCTTGGGCTTCGATACGAGGAGGATCAATCATACCGACCATTCCTAAAAAAATCATCTCTTGTTCGGCAGTAGCTAGTTCTGCGTGTGGTTTAAAGGCCAACCCGATCAGGCGCAGAGCTTCATTGGCCATGGAGTTGGCGTTGTCTAAAATATTTTTGCGGACAGGTTCAGTGAGTGGCTGGGCGCCATTGGCAGTGATATAAGATGTACAGGAAGATAAAATTATTTCTAGAGCTCCTTTACTATACGCAGTGGTCTCACTGTGTGCGCAATGCAGTGTTGTCATGCGCTTTGTTTCTGAACTAAAAGGAATCTCGGCAATACGAGGATTGGCTTCGTTTAAGACTTCTTTATTTATTATTGCTTTTGCTGCCAACACCACTAACGCACCCTCAGTTGGATCACCTTTCATTTCCCATTGACCATTGTTTTCCACTAAGTGTGCATCCGATGATAATACCCCGGCTTTTAAAAGTTGAGTTAAAGATTCAGTGGTGCTAAACGCTTTGTCTTGGCAGGTAAATTGGCCGACAGGACTATACCCACTCCCTGACACGTCAATAAGAATACCTTCCGGAAGATATATTTTTCGTACAGTCATTTCATCTTTGGTGAGTGTTCCTGTTTTATCAGAAGCGATAACTGATGTACTGCCCAGTGTTTCTACAGCTGGCAAGCGTCGCACAAGTGCGTTACGCTTTACCATTCTCTGTACCCCAATTGCTAAAGAAATTGTGACAACGGCCGGTAGGGCCTCAGGAACAACCGCTACGGCTAGCGCAATACCAAAAATAAACATTTCCAAAAATGGCTGACCACGCAAGAGTCCTAAGGCCACGATTATCACCACCACAACTAACGCTGCGCGAGCAATGGTTTTTCCCACTTTGTCTAAATTTTTTTGTAGCGGCGTAGCAGCCGTTTCGACTTTTTGTAAAAGCTTCGCAATGGCGCCAAATTCTGTGTGCATAGCGGTCGCCACAACCACAGCTTTCCCCCGGCCATAGGTGGCATGTGTGCCCGCATAAACCATATTTTTTCTATCGCCTACCGGTAAATTTTCTGTGGGCAGAGGAAGGTGGCTTTTTTCCACGGACATGGATTCACCAGTCAGTGATGCTTCATCTATTTTTAAATTTACCGATTCGATAACTCGGGCGTCAGCGGGAATTTTGTCTCCAGTAGTAATAAAAATAATGTCGCCAGGCACCACCTCTTTGGCAGCAATTTCAATTTCTTTACCATCACGAATAACGGTTGCGGTTGGTGCGGCCATTTGTTGCAATGCTTCTAATGCTCGTCCAGCTCGAAATTCTTGAACAAAACCAAGGATCACCGCGAACAATACGATGACAGCAATGGCAATTGCTTCGGTAGCATGGCCCAATACTCCAGATAAAGCGCTGGCCACGAGCAAAATAAGTACAAGAGTGTTTTTAAATTGTTCAAACAATAACTTCCACCAGTGAGTTTTTGCCGCTGCAGTTAATTCGTTTGAACCATGTATGGTTAAACGGTTTTGCGCATCACTAGTCGAAAGACCATGAAGAGCATGAGTTTTTAATTCTTCAACAATGGTAGTAACTTCGTGAAAGTGCCAGATAACCATAGGTTGCATTGTAAGGAAACTTAAATTATTTTTGTAAATAATCGTCGCGCATTGAGAGTGGTGGTAGCAGCAACTTCAGCAAAACCAACTCCTTTTAATTCGGCAATTTTTTTGGCCACCTCTTCTACCATCCAAGGTTCGGCACGCTTTCCACGAAATACACCTGGAGCTAAATAGGGTGAATCGGTCTCAAGCACGATACGATCAAGTGGGCATTTTTTGACCACTTCCCACAAATCTTCTTGCGCACCCGGATTACTTTTTCGTGGTGGGAATGTGATAATGCCCGTAAAACCAAGATACAACCCCAGATCAAGAAATTGTGCTGCATTTGTCCAATTACTAATATAGCAATGAATAACACCTTGAATCTGCTTTTTATTTCTTGCAACAAGCTCATTACGAAGGACTTCAAGCATTTCGGTGTACGCATCTCGCACGTGAATAGCAAGTGGTAAACCTACTTCGTATGAGAGTGCCACATGTTGTTTAAAAACAGCTACTTGCTTGGCGAGGACTGTTGCTTGATCAATACCTTCGGGCAAACGATATAAATCAAGACCACATTCTCCAATAGCGATTGTTTTTTGGTTGGTAGCAAGTTTTTTGTAGTACTCATAATCAAAATCTTCTTCACGAGTTTGAAAAGAAGATTCTTCTTCATCAAGATGTTGAGAAAAAAGATGGACTGGATGAAGGCCCACGCTGGCAAACGTACCAGGAAATCGTTCAGCTACGGCTACGGCTTTAGCACTAGTATCGCGCTGAGTTCCCACCAGATTCATATATACTCCCCTTTTCAACGTATTTTCAATTACCTGGTCGGAATCTTCTTTAAAAGCCTGAAAATGCACATGGCAATGCGTGTCAATAAGTTTAGCGCTGACCATAGAGATCAAAAATTTTAAAAACGATCCACCCCAGGGTCAAGAAGACGATTATTACACCTAAGATTGTTTGACGTTTTTGAAAGCGAGAGAAATCTTTTGGGACTTGGTAAACCCAAGCCATTTTTCGTCCATCAATTGATAATTTTATCCAGACATAGATTCCAAAAAAAGGAACAAGGGAGCCCAATGCCCACCACCATAGCTTGTTTCCCAATGCCCAAATAAAGCTGCCAAAAAAGGCTCCCCACGACCAGGAATTAAGGTAGATGATTTGTTCTGTGGAAAGGCCTTGATAAATGATGTTGCTTTCTGCGTCGCGAAGCAAACCCTCTTTGTCTTGGCGGGTGAGAAAATAAATACCAAAAGGAATGGCGATAAAAAAACTAAGTACTCCCACTGATCCTACTATTCCCGCCACAAAAGAAATTATTTTAAATGGTACTAAGCCTGCGGAGGCTGGAGCAAGTCCAGTTGGTTGGAGTTCAAATTGATTGACTGGTGAAAATGAGGCAGTTACCATGCGTGCCGCAATGTATCCTGCAAATGCGAGGACGATAAGCGCAAACGGTGTGATGAGGCAGACAATTCCTTTTTGTTTTGAAGTCATAAAATAATTAACGTAGTGAAAATGAGGTGCGAGCTACTGCAGTGACCTTTTTTTGAATAGCGGACGTGTCATAAGACCCATAATCAGACACGTCGGTAGAATTGATAGCAGTAATTTGAAAGACTCCCATACCCGCTGAACGAAGTTGCCCAACCGCCGCACCACTGCTTTTCGCAATACGTTCAGCGCGTTCTTTAGCATTAGAAGTTGCGTCAGCCAATAAGTCTAATTTTAGATCGTCTAATTTGCTGTAGTAATATTCAACCTGACTACTCGTAAAAATAACATTTTGATTAAGTAGATTGCCTGAATTCTGCGCAGCCAAACGTACGTCGTCGACATTATTTTTTTCCACGATTATTTGTTGTGTAAGAACGTAACCGGTTAACTTTCCCTGCCCACCATATGCAACACCTTCATACATAGGAGAAACAGTGATTGGATTCACCGTTATCATTTCACCCGAAAGTTTGCACTCCTTCAAATATGCCATTGTGACCTCTAAGTCTTTTTTCATTTGAGCGTAGCCATCTTTAAGCCCATCTACACCAACGGTGCGGGAAAAGCTTCCGTACCATTTGGCAGTGTCGGAAGTGATGATTTTTTGCGCTGAACCAGTGACACTTACTGTTGAATCAGAAACCTTAATTGAATGTAATGTGGCGCCAACAATGAGTGCCACCACTATTAAACCAGTGCTTAAAATAAGGCTGAAATAAATGAGTCCGCGATTAGTAGGCATACAAAAAATTAATTAGATTTCACAGTGGGTAAGGTGAGTTCTTTGGGCAAGGTAAAAGTGGGAGGAATCGAAACTGCGGGAAGCTTCAACCAACTTGGTAAGGCAAACTGCGTAAGTTGATTAAAGATATCAACTATATCTTTCGGCATAAGTGGCCAAAGAAAAGCAGAAAATTTGAGTGAAAATAAGGCGACGTTAGATTGGGCTAGCGATTTAAGAAAATCTATTTTTAAGGCAAATTTATTAATAAAGTAAATTGAAATCCCTACCACAATAATTCCTTCAAGCAAACCAAATACCAACCCTAAAAAATTATTTAATCCATGAATGAATGGCAGGCGAGTAAAGATGCCAAAAACTTTGTCTAAGATCCAAAAACCGAAACCTACCAGACGATTAATGATCACGAACGCCAAAATAAAGCACAAAATTTTAGCAAAATCCCCGCTCCAACCAGTAAAATGAATGAGCCAGGCGGCAAAACCTTGGTAATAACGACTTGCAAGATATATACCAGCCACCGCACCGATGAGCGAGCCAAGCGCGTGAATAATTCCCACGCGCCAACCAGTCATGGCAAACGCTGCGATGATAATGAGGAGCACTATGTCTACAGAGGACATACGAGCAAAAAGTTTAAAAAATAAAAATTGTATGAAATTTTATTCAAAACGAGGAAAAAGGACGCTGGCTTTATTAATTTTATTACCCACAGTTAACTCTACCCATTGTTGAAGTTCAGCAAGTGGTTTCGCATTTTCACCGCCAACATCAAGTCCAAGTTGAAGAAAAATATTCTCTGCGGTTTGGGGAAGCATTGGCCAAATCATGACGGCAATGTGACGCAGGGCTTCAACTAGATGATGCAGCAAATCATTCACATGATCGATTTCTCCTTTTTTTGCCAAACTCCACGGCTCGGTATCTGAAATGAGCTGATCACAATAAGTGACCATTTTCCACACCGCCTCAAGCGCTAAATCAAAACGCCAGGTATCCATGTGAAGAGCGTATGTTGGCCACACCTTTTCATTAAGCTGGGCGATTATTTCAGTATTTATTGTTTTTACGGGTGGCACCACACCCTCACAATATTTTTCGATCATGGTTAAAATACGATTGGTAAGATTGCCGAGACCATTGGCCAAATCAGCATTATATCGTTCAATAAACCTGTGCTCAGAAAAATCTCCATCGCCGTCAAACGGCACTTCGCGCAAAAGCACATACCGCACCGCCTCGAGAGGAAAACGTTCAATCAGTGTTAAAGGATTGATTACATTGCCAATTGTTTTGCTCATTTTTTGACCTTCTGCGGTTATCCAACCATGAACCGCAATTTGGGTGGGAATCTCAAGTCCAGCAGCCATAAGCATGGCCGGCCACAGGAGTGAATGAAAACGATTGATTTCTTTACCCACGACGTTTATTCCTGGCCAGAATTTTTTAAGCAGCGATTCATCGGTTGAGCCGTAGCCAAGAGAGGTAATATAATTAGTAAGCGCATCAAACCAGACATACATAACTTGACTATCATCACCCGGCACTGGAATGCCCCAAGGTAATTTTTCTTTCACACGTGAAATGCTTACATCTTCAAGTCCGTTTTTAAGCAAATTTTTCATTTCATTATACCTGCTTTCGGGATAGACAAAGTTTGGATTTTTCTCAAACAAAAAAGTAAGTGGCTCTTGATAGCGTGAAAGACGAAAGAAATAATTTTCTTCGGTAGACATTTCGGGAGCGGTGCGATGATCAGCACACAAACCATCAACTAAATCTTTTTCAGTTTTGTACGATTCACAACCCACACAATAGAGGCCCGTGTACGATTTTTTATAAATATCACCACTTGCAGCCACTGCTTGCCAGAATTTTTGTGCACCTTTTTTGTGTCGCGCTTCAGTGGTACGAATAAAATCGTCATTACTAATGTTCCATTCATCGGCCAACTTTTGATATTGTGCAGACATTTCATTTACATATTCCTCCACCGTTTTGTTCTTTTCGATTGCGGTTTTGTACATCTTTTGTCCATGTTCATCTGTGCCGGTGACAAAACGCACTTCGTTGCCAAGCAGACGTTGATAGCGCGCCATGACGTCGACATATAAAAGCTCGAGAGCAAACCCAATGTGCGGATCACCATTTGGATACACAATGGCGGTGGTAAGATAAACAGGTTTTTGCGGCATAAAAATAAAAAAATTAAGCGCTGGTTTGAGCTTTTGTTTTAGGAACAACTTTTTTTGCTAAATCAAAAATTATAATTTTATTTATTTTTGAATCAAAAAACATATTTCGCGCCGATACGTCAATATAACCAAGACTAGTTAAATACTCCGCAATAGCTTCAGTACGATCATAGAGCGCAATCTCCTCCGAATCTGTGTGTCCATCGAGTTCGCCTAGTCCACAGATATCCCAGGCCAAAGGTAAATCAAGATACTCTGAAAGATAATAGCTACTCCCTTCTTTGTCTTTAAGAGCGAGTAGTGGCTGAATAAATTCAGCTCCCCACTCCTTCTTTATATGCTCAGCAACTTCTTTTGGTATAGTGGCAACTGTTTCAAATTCATGAAAGACATCCGGGGTATAATCAAATTTTTCATTCTCATAAGGAATTTTCAGAAAAAAACGTTCAGTTTTTTCTGGTAATTCAGCAATGATTTCAAACACGACTGAGGTAGTCATGGCTTGGCGAGGAATAACTTCAACTTTTTTATCGATATCTTTTCGTGAACGAGCTGCGTCTTTGTACAAAGGAGAGGTAAGGATAACCGCATTATTTTCTGCTTGTGTAGTGCGTTCTTTTTTTATGCCCATTATTTCTGAATAAGCTGCAGCGGCCAATTCTTTAATTGCCTTAACTTTTTCAGGGTGCAAACGCATGAGCTCTCTAAATTGCACCTCATAACCCACACTTCCACGGTCGCTTTCGAGTAGTCTGTATTGTTTTTTATCAGATTCAGCTGGCATACAACAAATATAGTTATTTCTCTTGTACCACGACCACAAACTCTCCTCTTTCATCTTTCATTTTCTCTCCAACTTCAGCAAGCGAACCACGATAAATCGTTTCAAATTTTTTAGTCAATTCTCGACATACAACAATTTTTCGATCTGGTTCTAAAATGACTTTTAATTCTTCTAAACATTTTTTAATACGATGGCAGGACTCATAAAAAACCGTTGTGCAATTGGTTTCAATCAATTGCTTAAAAAACTTTTGTCGTTTGCTTTTGTGGGGAGGAAAGCCTAAAAATAAAAACTTATCTGTAGGAAATCCACTCACTGAAAGTGCTGCAATGACTGCGGAGGGACCAGGAATAGGAATAATAATTGGCGGCTCTTGCAATGACACAAGTTTGCTTATAAGCTCGTTTCCAGGGTCGCTAATGCCGGGCGTACCCGCGTCGCTCACCAACGCCAAATTCTTTCCTTCAGCCAAAAGACCAACAATTTCTTTTATCTTTGTTTCTTTGCTGTGATGGTGATAACTAAGAGTGGGTTTTTTAATGTCAAAACGATCAAGCAAATTTTTGGTCACTCGTGTATCTTCGCACAAAATAATGTCCACGTTTTTTAAGGTGGTAAGGGCTCGAAGAGTGATGTCTTCGAGGTTGCCAAGCGGTGTTGCAACGATAGAAAGCGTTCCTTGTAACATAATTTTGTTTAGTATATCAAAAATCGACTTTTTCGCAAGTTTGAGGCACAAGAAACTTGACTAAACAAACAAAGTGGTGTTGTCTTCGATTAAATCTAATTTAAAAATAAAAATTTTTTTTATGAAAATTTTACATAAAGTGACATCATTCTTTGCGGGTCTTTTTTTAGCTGTGCTAACGAGCTTTGTTTTCTTTACACCAGTCAAAGCCGCACACTGCAAAGAGACCATTTTACCGAACCATTTTTTCAAAGTTTTATCTGCTGATGACAGGCTATACACACTAAATAATGCTGGCGAACTGCTTTACTTTCCAAATAAAGCCGTTGAAAAAAGCTGGCAGCCGTGGGCTGCGCCATTTGTGTTTATTTCTCCTCAATGTTTTAGCGCATTACCTACCCCAAAAAACTACCCAGCAGCCATGACATTTGCTCCTGGCAGCAGCCTGATTCAAAATGTATTCAATCTTGATGTATATCGCATTGAACCTCCACGCACACTTGTGTTAACCGCCAAAGTAGATGCTGCAGATGTATATGACAAAAACTTGCCAATTAACGTGGTCAACCCGGTTGAATGGCCAAACTACCTCTCACCCGATTCGAAGACTCAAAATCAACTAAACACCCAAACACCAATAAACAGAGCAAACGGGACACATTATGACACAGAAAAATACATGAACGCACTATCGACCTATCGCGGATCTGGGTATTATTTTCAACTCTATACAGGCAAAATTTCTCCTGGCAACTTAAGCATAAAATCTGGTGTGCCTTTTATGGTTGATAACTATGATTTTGCCACGCACACACTCGCTTTTGGCGATACCGTTTTTCAACTTGCTCCGTATGGCTACGCGCTTATCTCTTTGGAAAACCCAGGTATTCAGCCAATTTTGTGTGATGGTGGACAAGTCGCTACCATTTTAGTGGCATTTTAAATAAGGCATTTTTGAGAATTTACCTATTTTTAGCCAAAAATATGCAAACACGAGGTTAGTACCTCGTGTTTTTAGATATCAACATGGATAGCTTGACAACACCACTAAATTCAGGTAAGCTTCTTGCTTGCTAGGGAATGTTTCTTAGCAACTACGTTCTTTTCCAAAATAATTGTCAGATTTTTCCCTGGCATCAAAATGGTTTTAACCTACTAGTTAGAATTTTTTTGATGCCAGGGAGTCAGCGTTTTTCGCTCTATCCCTCTCTTGGCATTTCCAATCTCCACCTCATCACACCATACGAGGTTAAAGAAGTGATCACGAACACGACGAACAAGAAGCCCCACCGCCACACCACCCTGGGCCTGAGCCTCCTGCTCGGCCTGGGCGTCAACGCCCTTGCCGCGTGCGGCGCTGAGCCCGAGAAGCAGATCGTGCTGCCGGCAAAGAAGCCGCAGCCCAAGACAACGTTCAGTCTTGTGAGCTTCCAGTCGGGCATGGAGTCCGACATCTGGAAGTTCCGTATCCAGTCAACCGAGTCAATTGATCCGACCAACCTGGAGCAGCACGTCCGCGTGGTTCTCTGCTACAGGAGCTGCGTCGAGTCGGACATCGCTGCCGGCCGCGAGCCGATCCCGACCCTGGTTGACACCATCATCGATCTCCTCCCTCTGGAAAAGGGTGGTACTGACAACAAGATCATCGAGATCCGACAGGCCAAGGTGGTGCCATATCTCTCAGGGCGCGTCTACAAAGTGATCGTAGATGCGGGCATCCAGTCCATCGACGGCATGCTCAAGATCGACCGTGGCTACACGGCCTACAGGACGATTGTGCCCTTCGCCACCTACCTCAACGGGCTCCTGGCGGCGGGTCGGGTGTTCAACTTCTCCTGGCCGGGCGGCATCACGAACTGCGCAAAGAGCCAGATGCAGATCCGGCAGGGAGCCAACATCTCCGAGGCCTATGTCGACTGCACGGGCCTGCTCAACCACGAGCCACCGCAGAGCAACCTCGTCAACGCCAGATTCATGGCGGGGGCGATGCAGCAGGAGAACCTGCTGCGCGGCTATTCCCAGGGCAGCTCGATGTTGGACATCACGGGAACCATCTCCCCTTAGCCGTCATCCGGCGGCTGACCACCACGCAACAGCAGCGCGCGCGGCACCCACCCCAACCTCCAACTGATGGGGGTGCTGCGCGGCCCTGACAACTTCCACCACCCCTGACCTCCGCGACGCACATAATTCTTCATCAAGAATGGAGCCTTATGTGCGTGAGGTCAGAGATGAATGGAAACACATAAAAAAAAGTCCCATGGCTAATACTCATGGGACTTTTTTTATGAAGAAATAGATCTTTATCTATTACTTTTTTGTACAACCAAAAAATCTAGGTTTGCTTGATTTTTTCTGCGAGAACGATTACCAATATTACTCTTTTCGCAGAGCATCGATCGGATTAAGTGCAGCAGCTTTGCGGGCT
>CAYUHX010000013.1:0-34736 GCA_964444705.1 uncultured Gammaproteobacteria bacterium
AGTAATGTTAAAAGGATAATTTCGAGGGTGATGTATATGGCGAGATGGAGTTTGGAAGGTGCTACAGGCATAGATGAGGCATGAGGCTAAGTAAACATTTTTTTATTTAAAAAGATCATTTTCTTTATTCTGAATGGAGTAATCATAATCTGACGGGAGAAGCAGTCAAGGGATGTTATCCACTTTTTATCATTCACTTGGTACGAAGATTTTAGTTATTTTTGACAACGCGTACAAAAATGAGTACCACGACCAGCAACACGTTTTTTACGTATTACTTCTTCTTTGCACGTGAGACAGAGCAAACCCGCACGACCATACACTTTCAGAAAACTAAGAAAGTTACCTTTATTACCATCACTATCCACATAATTATTAAATGTGGTACCGCGATGTGCCACTGCCTTAGCGAGCACTCTTTTAGCACTATCATAAAGCTTTAATAATTCTTTTGTCTGAAGTGAATGCGCAGGCCGATCAGGGAGAATGCCCGCATCATGACACATTTCATCAGCGTAAATATTACCAATACCCGCAATCAAGGCTTGATTTAACAATAATGCTTTCACACTTGTCTTTCTTTTTTTAAATAAAGAGACAAATTTTTCCGCCGTAAACTGTGGTGTAAGTGGCTCAATGCCAAAACGGGCAACAATCTTTTCTTTCTCGACAGGCGTTGCCAACGCCACATACCCAAATCGGCGCATATCATTAAAAAACAATGTCGCCCCGCCCTCAAACTTAAAAATCATCTGGGTGTGTTTGTCAGGCAAATTTTTATTCAGCGTTTTAAAACTATGCCCACCACCAATAGCGACTCCATCATCAATATAAATGAGCTGTCCGGTCATTTTCAAATGCACCAACAAAAAAAGAACGTCCGTCGTTCCGATCTCAAAAATAAGTAATTTTCCCACTCGATCAATCTCTTTAAAAACTTTTCCAGAAGCAATTTTCATTATGTCATGCGCCTGACCACGAGCAACTTTGCGACCAATAATTTCTACGCTACTCATTTTTTTATGAAGAATTTTTTGGCGCAAATCTTGACGAATGGTTTCAACTTCAGGAAGTTCGGGCATACTGCAGAGCTTATACAAACCGAGTCTCAATTACGCTTTTTTAAATTCAACACACTTTCAACCACCGCAGTAGTACCTAATTTAATATTCGAGGCGGCACAGACGCTTCTTTTTGTTTCATTGCCTGACGCAAAAGAGCAAACTGTGGATACACCGCATGCGCAACAAGTTCGACATCGCGTTCAAAAATTGACGCTAGACATCGCGTTCGAATAGTATCGAACTCGCGTGGCTCAAAATATTCAACTAACGTTCCACGCAAAGTATTAGACACAAGTAGTGTAAGCCATGCATCTTCAGCTTTAGCCAAGACTGCTCCAGCGAGTTTCGTTAACTCTTCACTCACCACAGCAATCATCGAAGACCGCAGTTCATCACGACGTGTGCAAACAAATCGACAATCAGGACTTAAAACAGATTTTTTATTTTCAGGTAACACATACACCTCAGGCTCTTCGACACCATGAGTGACCGCATCCATTTTTCTATTGTACACAGCGATTATCGCCGCTCTCTCAACTTCAGCGGCGCGCGATCTTTCAGACATATATTTTTTAATCGTGACGATTTTTAGATCGTAAAAGAAACGCAATTAATTTCTTAAGAAGCCATAGCGCAATGAGCCCAACCACCCACACGGGAAAAAATACAAGCACCCAAATTGCTCCACTCGCAATTTCTGTTCCTACGCTGCGAAGCGAACGCAATGCTTCTTTAAGGACAGCAATTGGTTTCCATTCGTCGGCGGCACTTGGCGCCACCGGCAACACGCTTGGATCAGGTGACACATTCACCGTGAGTGATGAAAGCTCGGCACTTTGGCGCAAAAATTTCATGCGCCCTTGAATAACTTCAATTTCACTGCGCACATTACTCAGCCGACTTTGCACCTCCAGCACATCTTGAATACGCACCGCTTGCTTCATGATGAGTAAAAATTGATCCTCAGTTGCATGCAAATTTCGCACCCGCGAATCGAGATCAACAAACTCTTCAGTCACATCGGTGCCATGCACACTTTCACTCGCCACCTCGCCAAGCGCTTTTACCTCTTGCACGCCTTGCGAAAATTCTTTCACGGGCAGACGCACGGTGATCACCCCATACGGTGCCAAACCATTTTTATACACATTACTTTCTACCACAAAACCACCTTTCCGAGCAGCAAAATCGGCAATCTGCTTTAACACCACCGGCACTTCTTTGACCACCAGAGAAATTTGGCCACTGCGAATAATTAATCGTTCGCTTGGAGCAGAGGCATTGCTTTCAAAACCATTTTTTGGCGCAAACGGCGCAGCTTCACTCACCACCCCACTCGCGAGCCCCGCTGATTTCAGAGAAACTCCAAATGAAGGCGCGCCTGCCGCACTATCATATTCTCTCGACACGTCAGCTATTGGTGCCGAAGAAGTGGTAGATTGAACATTACGCACAATCATAACTTTTATTCCCTGATACAAAAGTGCACCCAAGACAAAACTACCAATTGCTAAAAAAATGGTTCGTGTGTTAGACATAACAAGAGAAATAAAAACCTAAAGCTGCTTGTCGATAAATGCTTTCATTTTTTCTTTTGTTTGACCACCTACCAACTGGTCTACCATCTGACCATTTTTGAAGATAAGAAACGAAGGAATACTGAGCACGCCATATTGACCAGCTGAATCGCCATTTTCGTCAACATTACATTTACCAATGGTAATGTTTTTGCCCTCATACTCATGGGCAAGCTCGTCCACAATCGGTCCCATGAGCTGACACGGGCCACACCATGGTGCCCAAAAATCAACTAAAACTGGTTTATCTGATTTCAATACTTCCTCATTAAAGTTGGCATCAGTAAAAACTTTTTCCATATAGAGCGTTACATTAAGAAATAAAAAATATAATTCTACATTGCCTCTTCAGCAGATTTTTTTTCAAAATAAGCCTCTAACTCAACCTTTCGGATACGAATCCACTCATCAATAAATCTATTTAAATAATGTTTATCATTAGAATTAAGTTCCCGAACAGACGTACCAGACAAATTATTCTGTAAAAAATCACGCAACTCCAAAGTAGACCGTGCAGTAGACAAAAAACGCATTAACCATTGCACATCACCAACTTGAGTCGAACCTGTCTTGCCTTTCTGCACCAACAGAAGAGCAATGTCAAACAATTTCCGCAAAGCCCCTTCCCATTCTTCTGTCCGACCCGACCGCTCTCTTCTCCGATCTTTTCTCTGACTTGAATTATGGTCAAACGCAACAGCAAAAGAAGTGCCAGCCTCAGGAACTGTACCCTCTTCAGAATTTAAGCAAAAAACATCTAATTGTTCTGATTGTGTTACACGCTCCACAATCTCTTAAACTTAAATTATTTAAGCAAAATCAATTTTTTATCTTTCTTTTCTTCTTTATATGCTTCAAGCACATCGTCTACTTCAATACGAATTTTGCCTTCAAAGGTGATGCCACATTCGCTGCCGCCCGGAACGGTGTTTACTGCCTGACGACCCGATTGCAATTGCGAAATTTTACCAAGGCCAATGATTTCTTTCTTGCGCTTCACGCGAACCTTGGCATCTTTTTGCAATTTACCATCTTCCACGCGACCACCAACAATCATTTGATTTTTTTCCGTACGGAAAATTGCTAAAATTTTAACGATACCCAATTCAGTCGTGATAAGCTCTGGGTTAAGCAACTTCTCTAGACGATCTTTTACATCATCGATGAGATCGTAAATAACTTGAAATTCTTTAAATTCCACACCCGAACTTGAAACCATCTCTTGAGCAATGGGCGTATTTTTGACATGAAAACCAAAGAGGACTGCTCCAGTGGTAGATGCGAGCGTTACATCATCAGCCATAATATTGCCCAGGCCTTTTCCTACTATTTTTACAAACACTTCATCGTGTTGAATGCGGCCGAGCGAACCCACAATGGCTTCGAGAGACCCCAAGGTATCAGCTTTTACAATAATGTTTAGACTTTTTCGGGCTTCGTCTTGGCCTTCGTGCGAAGGAGTGCTAAGCACCTTTTCAGCACCCGTCTGTTCGGTACGACGATTTTTGATATTCACCGGAGTTGCAACATCAGCTTTACTCACATCAAGCACATCGCCCACTTGCGGCGCAATTTTAAACCCAAGCACGCGCACCGGGGTACTCGGACCAGCTTCTTTCAAATTCTCGCCGCGGTAATTTTTTAAGGCGCGCACTTTGCCATAATTTTCTGCATTGACAATAAGCGGATCATTAAGGTGCAAGGTTCCGGTTTGCACCAAGAGTGATACCACCGGGCCTTCAGCCTTATCAACCCGCGCTTCAATCACTGTGCCGGCGGCCGGTCGATCTGGGTTGGCCTTGATGGCTTCTTGCCCCACTTCAGCCACCACCAGCAAGGTATCAAGCAGTTTATCAATATGTAATTTTTGCTTTGCGGAGATTTCTACCATTGGCACCGGGCCACCCCATTCTTCAGGAATAAGGTCATATTGTGACAAATCGTTTTTCACCCGCTTGGCATCAGCGCCTGGTTTGTCAATTTTGTTTATTGCCACCACAAGCGGCAATTTTGCCGCTTTAATAATGTTGATTGCTTCAACCGTTTGCGGTTTCACACTATCGTCGGCAGCCACCACCAAGATGGCAATGTCAGCCACTTTAGCACCACGACTGCGCATCACAGTGAATGCCTCATGACCAGGAGTATCAATAAAGGTGATAGCTTTACTATTTTTTGTCTTTGGATCAACCCAATCAACCTGATACGCACCAATATGCTGGGTAATGCCACCCGATTCACCGGCGACGACATTAGTGTGGCGAATGGTGTCAAGAAGCGTGGTTTTACCATGGTCAACGTGCCCCATTACTACCACCACCGGTGCGCGATACGTGTTCGCTTCTTCGGCCAAGAGTGATGCCAAGCTTTCGGTGTGTTCACTCTCAAGACTGGCTTCAGCTGGAGTTTGTTCTTCCACGCTAAAACCCAAATCACCGGCAATAATGGCTGCTGTGGCATGGTCAATAAACTCGTTTTGATTAGCTAAAATGCCATTACGCATCAACTCGACAATGAGCTTGTTGAGCGGTAACTGCAAAAGTGCTGCCAAATCTTTCACGGTAATTTTGGGCGGAATATGCACCGTCACCCCCGTGCTGCGACGTAATTCTTTTTCAAGTTCTTTTTGTTTTTCTTTTTCTTTGCGCTCGCGATCTTCAAGCACAAATTTAATGCGGCGCCACTCGCGCTGAATTTGCTGGGCTACCCGATCGTCAACCTTCACGGCGCGCGCACCAATATCAAAACCAAACTCAGGCAAAATTTGGAGTAATTTTTGCGGCGGAACGCGCAACTGCCTGGCTAATTCAGAAACATTCATGAACGTATATTAAAAACTGGATAAATTTTTCTCTCACTTTATGGGATTATATCGCACCTGCAGCCTCGCGTCAATGAAAATAAGAGCTACATTTAAACACGCAGACACAAAATTATCTCTCAACAAAATAGCGGTATGTAGCCTTTTTCGCTCTTCTAAAATAACCACTTTTTGCCATTACCCGTGGATACCTTGACAATATACAATAGATATGATATCATGATGCGTTACTGTGTACAGATAACCGACACAGTATTCATTCTTTTACAATTAACACCACCTACTGGCACGAGAAAGTGTTTTTAATATAAAGAACCTTTTCTCGTGCCAGTAAACAGACAAAAGAGTTGAGCCAAAGGGCTGCAACTCGCTGTGCACGCTTGAGAAGGGATCGAAAATGACGACGATGAATGGAACGAAGAAGTTGGGCCTGGCGCTGCTGATGGCGCTTGGCCTCCCCGCCTGCATGGGCGGGAGTCCACACAACGCCAACCCGAATAACCCCACCCCCACGGCGGGACAGCTGCAGGGGACGAACGCCTGCAACAACGCCGGTCAGGAAGGCCGTGTGAAGTGGCAGTGGGACGGAGACGGCAAGAACGCCCTGATCAGCGCCGACCCCGAGTGCCAGCCCCTGGGGTTCTGCGCGACGGACATCGCCTGCGCCTACCCCTTCGGGAACGGGTACGCGGCGATCCAGACCCGCGCCATGGCCACGGCGTGCGTCGGGCGGACGCTGTTGACCGGCCCGCGCGAGGGCTACAGCGACCAGAACTTCCCGCTCTGCTTCTTGAGCACGGGCAAGCTCTACAGCCCCGGCATGAGCGGCAGCCCCGACATGGCGATGACCCCTCCGCCCGACCCCACCCCCGGCACGGCCTGCCCCACCCTGGGCGCCGAGACCGCCAGCGGCTTCCGCTGCTTGATCGCGGACAACACGAAGATCGTGCTGGACAAGTCCGGTCAGGACCACCAGGACACCACGATCCCCGGCATCTGGTACGCGCCCACGAGCAACGGCGCGCGCTTCAACTACCGCCTCAACACGGCGGGGCCCGACGCCTGGCCGATGTGGCGGGACATCCCCACGGTCCAGATGGCGCTGAACGCCGCGATCTCCGGCTCCGATCGGGCGGTCAACGCCGATAGCTGGTACGTCGCGTCCGGTGACGCCGTCCGGACCAGCGACCCCAACTTCACCAACAACGGCTTCCGGATCCTCCAGTCGGGGCAGATGGACGTCGTGTGCATCGGCACGGGCGGGGTGTGCAACCGCAACCCGCTGAGCCAGAACGCGACGGTGACGACGCCGGCGTACATCATGCGCATCGTCGCCGACGTCCCGGCGGCCGAGTAACAGCGGCCAGGCCGCCGGCCCACCCCCCCTGCCCTAACCCGCACACGGGCCGGGCACGAGCACCACCACACCAACACCACCCCGGCGCGCCTCCTCGGAAGAAGAGTGAGGCGCGCCACCCCCAGCTCTCTCTCCAATAGAACAGCTCACTTGACTAAAAGTTGGCTGCTCTACCTTAAAGAGAGCTCGGGACACAAAAAAACTATAATCTCCCCTGACTAACCGTCGGGGGAGATTTTTTTATTTAGGACTTACGCGTTTGGCCCATTTCTTCGTTGTCGCTGTGTTCCTCGTTCGCGGTAGGCCTCGACTACCGCTCACTCCGGTACTCACTGTCGCCTTGAACTGCATCCAAACGCGTAAGTCCTATTCCTTTTTGTTGACATTGATTTCTAAACCGGCTATACTTATTTTTATCTAACCTACCATTAATTAATGGTTTTTGAGAGAAAGAACCTAGCAGAATTTGCCGCTACACACACTATGAACAAATCGTTATTCTTCACTCGAATAAACTCACTCTCTTCCCCACAATCTGCACACGAGCGTGATTTTTTTTCGCATTTCTATCGCCTTCTCTAGATTCTATTCCGCGTGAAGAAAAAGATTTGTAGTGCGTTTTTAGCCTACAACAGGTGCAACCTCTGCTTTGTTAAAAGATTTTTTTCTTTTAACACCCTATCCTCAAAAAACCTTGAGGTTTTTTTATATGAACGGATTACTCACTAGTGTCATTGCCCTCATTGCGCTCGGAGGCGGCGCCGTAGGCGGCTACTTTTGGCGCAAAAAACTCGCCAAAGCCGAAGCTAACTCTTTAGAAGCCCAAGCCGAAAAAGCTCTCGTCGATGCAAAAAATAAACAACAAGAGCTTCTTCTTGAGGCCAAAGAAAAAGCGGTGGCCATTTTGGAAGATGCTAAACGCGAAGAAAAACAACTCCGCCAAGAACTTCATGCTGCCCAAGAGCGCGTTGAGCGTCGCGAAAGTAGTCTTGAGCAAAAAACCAAAGAATTTGAACTAAAAGAAAAAACCCTTCAAGAAAAAATCGAAAAAGTAAAAAGCATTAAAGAAGAAATCGAACAACTTAAAGAAGCACAAAACAAAAAGCTGCAAGAAGTGGCTGCCCTCAGCCGAGATGATGCCAAAGAAATTTTACTTCACAAAATTGAAGAAGAAAGTAAAACTGACCTTTTGGGCCGCGTGTACAAACTAGAAAAAGAAGCCACTGAAGTGCTTGAAGAAAAAGCCCGCACTATTATTGGTGATGTCATTCAACGTTGCGCTTCTTCACATGCTGCCGAAACCACCTCAAGCGTGGTGCACATTCCGAACGAAGAGATGAAAGGCCGAATCATCGGCAAAGAAGGCCGCAACATTAAAACCATCGAAAAACTTACCGGTTGTGAATTTATCATCGACGACACCCCTGAATCAATTGTTATCTCTGGTTTCTCACCCATTCGTCGGCAGGTGGCCAAACTCGCCATTGAAAAACTCATTGCCGATGGTCGCATTCAACCCGCCCGCATTGAAGAATTTGTGGAAAAAGCCAAACAAGATCTGTCGCTCGAAATTAAAAAAGCAGGTGAAGAAGCGCTTTATAAAATGGGTATCACCGGGCTTGAACCAAAACTTGTCACCATTGTGGGTCGTCTTAAATATCGCACCAGCTATGGTCAAAACATCATGAATCATTCTATGGAAGTAGGCTATCTTGCTTCCATGATTGCGGCCGAGCTTGGTCTTGATGAAACAAAAGCTAAACGTTGTGGTTTTTTCCACGATGTGGGCAAATCAGTCGATCAAGAAACCCAAGGCTCGCACCCAGAAATTGGCTACATGATTCTCAAAAAATTCAACATGGATGAAGACATTTGTCAGGCTGCCCTCACCCACCATCATGACAAACCCTACAACATCTACTCGAGCATTGCCAAAGCAGCCGACGCTATTTCCGGGGCTCGCATCGGGGCTCGTCGCGACACTTACGAGCAATATATCACCCGCCTTGAAGACCTCGAAAAAACTGCCAGCAGCTTCCCGGGCATCGACAAAGTATATGCCATTCAAGCTGGCCGTGAGGTACGTGTCTTTGTCCGTCCCAACGAAATTGATGATTATGCTGCCTACCAATTAGCCAAAGACATTGCCCGTAAGATTGAGCAGGAATTAAAATATCCTGGAGAAATTCGTGTGTCACTCATCCGCGAAACTCGCGTCATTGAATACGCTCGCTAAACTTTGCCCACTTCCACTTAAACCCAACACCTAGAACCTAACACCTCTCACCTAAAAACTACAACCTACCACCCACAAGCTAAAACCTAGCAGATGTGGACAACTTCTGGCTTATCCTAGCTAAAAAACCTGTTTTCTGGTATACTACTATCATAAAAATCTATTCTTCTCTCCTTAAAAAGGAAGTTACTAGATTTTAAAAATAACATTCTAAACTGAAAGGGGGTGACACTATGAACAAAGCAGAATTAGCTCAAATTTTAGCTGAAAAATTAAACCTCCCCAAACGCCAGGCTGAAGAAATGCTCGCCGCCTTGCTTGAGGTTATTACTGAAACCCTCAAAAAAGGAGACGAAGTTTCACTCACCGGTTTTGGAGTATTCAGCGTCAAAAAACGCGCTCCTCGTGTTGGCGTTAACCCACAAAATCCTTCTGAAAAAATTCAAATCCCAGCCGTTACTGTACCAAAATTCAAAGCTGGAAAACCCTTAAAAGACGCTCTCAAATAACTCGTTTTTTCTTAAAAACACCCGTCGCCACAAACGATTGGGTGTTTTTTTAAACAGGAAAACAAGCCATTTTTTAGCCAAAGAAACTTATTCAACCGCTTAAATTGTCATTGACAGCCGAAAGGAGCCTGTGCTATAATTTAAAAACATTTTTCTTACTCTTTAGGACAAACTCTTCCCTGAAATGTTATGAAAGAAACCATCTACAACATTATTCAAATTGTCGTTGCGCTTCTGCTCATCTTGGCTATCAGCGTGCAAAGTAAAGGCACGGGTTTGAGTGGCGTTTTTGGAGGCACAAGCAACATTTATAGCACTAAACGAGGTATTGAAAAAACACTTCACTATATCACCGTAGGGCTCGCCGTCATTTTTTTTGCCCTATCCCTTCTTCGACTTGTCTTCTAATTAAAGAAAATTTCCAAAAAAGAAGTTTATCCTTTGTTTTTGTTATAAACTTCTCTCTAAACTCAACACAAAAAACCAGACGATAATTTTTACCGCATGGGAAAAAAATCATTTTTGGCATGGTTTAAGGAAAAAATTGCCAGCACCAGCGTGAAGAGTTCACTTGACCACCAACTCTTTCGCACCCTTAAATCAACCAAACTCCCCCGTTGGGAGCAGCTCAAATACATCAATCAATTCCTGTCTCACAGCGAAAAAAGAACTATCCTTGTTGCATCGCTTGTGGGAATTGCCACCATCTTGGCATGGGGAGTTTTATTTTTAAGCCATCATATCGTTGCGCTCCCAGGTGATGGCGGTGAAATGAGTGAAGCCATGGTTGGGCAACCAAAATATCTCAACCCTCTTTTTTCAACCACCAACGACATTGACAGCGACCTCGTTTCACTACTTTACTCAGGCTTATTTAAATACGAAAATCAACAACTTGTTCCTGATTTAGCCGAAAGCTACACCCTTAGTGCTGACAAAAAAAGTTACGATATCGTACTTCGTCAGGGAATTAATTGGTCAGATGGCAAGCCGCTCACTCCCGACGACGTGCTTTACACCATCGAAACAATTCAAAACCCTGAAGTTGCCAGTCCTCTCTTTTCTTCTTTCCAAGGAGTTAAAGTAGAAAAAATAAATCAAAACACTATACGTTTTACCCTCAAAAATCCTTTTCCTCCGTTTTTGCACAGCCTCACGACAGCCATTTTACCCGAACACATTTGGTCAAATGTTGCACCTGAAGGAATTAAACTCGCTAAAACCAATCTTCAACCAGTTGGTAGTGGTCCGTGGAAATTTAGCAAATTAGTCAAAGATAGCGGTGGCTACATCGAAAGCTACACAATCACCAGAAATGAGTGGTACTATGGAAAAAAACCACACCTCGCTCTTTATACTTTCAAATTTTTTGGTGATTTTCAGTCGGCTTTAGATGCGCTGCACAACCATGCAGTGCTTGGCCTTAGTTTTCTCCCCCATCAATTAAAAAACAAACTACACACCAAAAATCTCAACACCTATTTTTTTCTTTTACCTCAATATACCGCCATTTTTTTTAACCAGACAAATAACCCATTGCTTAAAGACATCGACGTACGTCGCGCCCTCGCGCTGGCTTTAGACAAACAAAAACTCATCCAAGAAGGTTTGGCTGGTGATGGCGAACCAATCAATTCTCCTTTTTTGCCAGGAAACGTAGGCTATGCATCCAGTCCAACATCATCTTCTTTTAATCTCAATGAGGCCAACAAATTACTCGACCAAAAATGGACCCGTATTGAACCTGAAGCATATTTTAAAATCCAGGAAGATTTGCTATTAAAAACTATCTCAACCGCCAGTTCCACCACATCCACCAAACCTGTCACAAGCACTAATTCAGAAATTGAAAAGGAAATTAGTCGAAACATTCGACGTGACATGTCGCCTGACCAAACATTTTATCGTAAAAATAAAGATGGCCAACCGCTTGTGGTGACACTTACCACCGTCGACACGGCTGAATATCAGCGTATGGCCGAAGGCCTCGCAAGCGCTTGGAAAGCAATTGGCGTTCAAACCCTTATTCACATCATTAACCGCAACCAAATTAATAAAGACATTCTTAAAAATCACGCCTACGAACTCCTTTTGTATGGTGAAATTGTAGGAGCAGACTCTGACCCATTTGCCTTCTGGCACTCAAGCCAAGTAACCTATCCGGGCTTAAACCTTAGTCTTTTTAGCAATCGACAAGCTGACAAACTACTTGAAGACGCACGTTCTGAAATCGACTCAGCCAAGCGCGCTGTACTTTACAAAAAATTTCAAGATATTTTAACAGACCAATTACCTGCCTTATTTCTCTACACCCCTCGCTATGCCATTATTATAAACAACGCCGTAAAAGGAATTCTGATTGACCATGGTATTACTCCTGCAAATCGCTTTCAAAACCTCTCTGAATGGTATCTTAAAACCATCTGGAAATGGAAAAATTAATGTAAGCTCAGACTGCCGAAGTGGTGAAATTGGTAGACACGCATGATTCAGAATCATGTGGGGGCAACCCCTTGGAGGTTCGAGTCCTCTCTTCGGCACATTGTGTCATCGCAATTCGTCTTTTCCCTCTTTGCGCCTCGCCTACGCACGCGAGGAAAAGACTTTTTATTCAGTTTTATTCATCGAATTTTAGTATGAACTCTCCAGTACCAAATCCAGGAATGCCTCCAGCGCACCCACAACACCCAGTACATCCAGTCCGGCAACCATTTGCAAAAACAAACACTGCCCGACCAGCGACTCCCTCCACTCACAATCGTCATTTTAAATCAGCCCATACCACGCCCCCTCGAAATTCTTATTCCAATCCAATCAATCGCACAACAACGACTGCTCCTCAAACTGCCCATCGCCAAGATGTGCTCCGCATTATTCCAGTTGGCGGCTGTGAAGAAGTGGGTAGAAACATGACTATTTATGAATACGGGAACGATATTGTCATTCTCGATATGGGCGTTCAATTTCCCGAAGAAGATATGCCGGGTATTGATTTCGTGATTCCAAATACTAAATACCTCATTGGTAAAGAAAAAAATATTCGCGGCGTCATCTTTAGCCACGGACACCTCGATCACATTGGTGCTGCTCCAATTTTACTCGAAAAACTGGGCAACCCGCCCGTCATTGGCATGCCGCTCACCATCGCGATGGTGAAACATCGCCAAGAAGACTACAAGCAAGGCATGGGAGCAAAATTGAAAACCATCGTGGTCAATAACATCAACGACGTGATCTCTCTTGGCGCTTTTCGTGTTAAATTTTTTCAAGTTGAACACTCGATCATGGATTCAATGGGAACCATTTTAGAAACTCCGGCTGGTAGCGCCATTCACGCTGGTGATTGGACAATGGAACGCGAAGAAGATGGTACAACGCATATTCACTACGATGGGCTACAGCAAGTCAAACGCCCAAGCGTACTCATGCTTGAGAGCCTTGGCTCTATTCGTGAAGGACGTCATGCCACCCATGAAGAACTCTATCGAAATTTAACCGGCATTCTGCAAAACGCACCAGGCCGTGTTATTCTTGCAACCTTCTCTTCCATGGTGGAACGCATTAAATGGGTGCTTGAAGCAGCACAAAAGCTGGGTAAATTCGTGGCGCTTGAAGGGTACAGCATGAAAATGAACATCGAAATTGCCCGCGAGCTTGGCTATATCAAAGTAGAAAAAGGTGTCATGATCGACGTACGCGAAATTGATAAATATCCAGAAAATAAAGTAGTGATTATTTGCACAGGTGCCCAAGGCGAAGAAAACGCAGCTTTAAACCGCATCTCAAGCGGCGAGCACAAATATGTACGTTTTCATAAAAATGATACTGTCATCTTTTCTTCTTCAGTCATTCCTGGCAATGAACGCACCGTACAACGTTTGAAAGACAACATTTATCGTCAGGTTGAACACGTCATTCATGGCGATCTTATGGATGTGCACATTTCTGGTCATGGCACGAGGCGCGATATTGTGGACATGCTAAACCAAGTGAAACCCGACTACTACATGCCGGTCTATGCCAACCACTTCTTCTTGAAAGAAGCGCGTAATCTCGCTGTCAAAAACGGTTTTCCTTCAGAAAAAATATTTATCCCCGATAATGGTTCGGTGTTTGAACTTTCACCTGAAAGCCTCAAACCACTCCCTGGCAAAATCCCCAGTGAATACGTCTTTGTTGACGGGCTTGGCATTTCTGATTCACAACATGTTGTACTCCGCGATCGGCAAGTGCTGGCCGCAGACGGTATGATCGTCATTATTGCCACCATCGACAGCAAAACCGGCCGCCTCATTCAAAACCCCGATATCATTTCACGCGGCTTTATCTTCCTCAAAAGTAACAAAGACCTTATCGAAGAAGTCCGTCACAAAGTACGCAAAATGGTTATTGATTCCGACCCTCTTTCATGGGCCGACACCAATTACATTCGCAATAAAATTCGTGATACTGTGGGTCAATTTCTGTTCACCAAAACCGAAAAACGCCCAATGATCTTGCCGGTGGTGATTGAGGTTTAAACTCCACTCAAGAAGCGTTATGACCATGAAAAAAATTCTCACCGCTTCTCAGGTTCAAAAATTCCAACAAAAAATTTACCATCACTACGAGGAGCATGGCCGACAATTACCGTGGCGAGAAACGACCAACCCCTACTTCATTCTCGTTTCAGAAATAATGCTCCAACAAACGCAAGTTGACCGCGTACTCAAAAAGTACCCGGGTTTTATTGCGCAATTTTCCACCCTTCAGGCGCTGGCTAAGGCCCCGGTGGAAGTGGTTTTAGCAGCCTGGCACGGCCTTGGCTACAACCGCCGCGCGCTTTACCTCAAACGAATTGCCGAACGCACAATAGAAGAATTTGGTGGCACCCTACCCTCTTCAGCCGATGTGCTCACCACTTTTCCTGGCCTCGGCAAAAACACCGCGGCGAGCATTGCGGCTTTTGCTTTCAATCAGCCCGTGACGTTTATTGAAACAAATATCCGCACCGTGTTTATTCACACATTTTTTCCGACAGAAAGTAAAATATCTGATGAAAATTTGTTGCCTTTAATCACCAGAACGCTTGATACCCATAATCCCCGCCGTTGGTATAATGCCTTAATGGATTATGGCACCATGCTTAAAAACACACTGAAAAACCCTAGTCGTGCCAGCGCGCATCATCGCCCACAATCACGTTTTGTCGGCTCTCGGCGGCAACTGCGCGGACAAATACTAAAAACACTGCTCGCGCAAGGTGCCTGTTCGCTCAAAAAGCTTTCAACGCTCCTGCAAAGAACCCCAAACGAACTTTTGCCACTCATTAGCACCCTTGAGAAAGAAGGTTTTCTTACTCGCTCAAAACAAATAGTAGCGCTGCAAAAAGAATAATTTTATCTAAAATTAGCCAAAAAAAATCAATTTTTAGCTTGACAAAACCTATTTTTTGTGCTATAATTAAGAAGGTTAAATAACCTAATTTTAATGTATGTTTGCCGAACAAACACCACAGCCAAGACTCGGGCGGAATAGGGTTGTTGAACACAGAGCACCAGAAACCCCCACTAGTTCTGCGGAACAAAGATTAATTGCGAGAATGGTACAGCTAGGCATGCAAGACGAGGCACAAAATAAAAAAGTTTTAACTGATTCTTTAGTTAATTTAAGAGAAATTGCAGGACCAACAGCAAGCCTTGCTGATATCGCACAAGGAAAAATAAATCTACAAGAAATTAAAGCTGACCTCGCGAACCAAAGGGCTAAGCTTGAGGAAAAAAAGGCTGATTACGCTTCATATGCAGAAGAAAAAAGGGCACTACTTCAAGATGATCCTGAAGCAGACATTGAAAAATATGATAATGAATTACAAAGAATGGAGGCTCTTATAGCAAAATTAGGGAAAAAAACAAATCCAAAAACAACAGCTGCAGTTGATTTTTTTCTTCTCTTAACTCAAAAATAACAACTACAATAGAACCTATTTTTAAAAAAGGTGCATCACGCACCTTTTTTTATTGACTTAATCATCATCTTGATATATTATTCTATCGTTAAATAATCTGTCATAGACGGCCCCATCGTCTATCAGTTAGGACATTGCCCTTTCAAGGCGAAAAGACGGGTGCGACTCCCGTTGGGGCTACCACGTAAAAATTCCTCTCAACGAAGAGGAATTTTTTTAATGAGCCCACGGGGAAATCAATTTAGATACACTCATCATCTGAAGCTTCTTTAAAACCTTTTAAAAAGGTTTTTATTTATTCAAAATAAGGAATGTAATTAAAATGTATGATACGTACAAATCTAACTAAAAATACGTCGCAAGCGAAAAAGTATCTTGATTGTAACGAAATTTAAACCAGTATATACTGTGCTCGTGCACTCTGCTCAAAAAAATAACTCTATTCGCTATGAATAATGCCCGCGCAAAAAATAATCTATTTTCACTTCTTAAGCCCTATCGTTCGCTTATCATACTTTTGGTGCTGCTGACGGTGGCGGGAAATGCACTCAATCTTCTTGTGCCAAAGATTATTTCTCAAGGAATCGACTCGTATACTCACGGAACTTTTGTTTTTTCCACAATACTCGTCAAATTTGGACTAGTGGCAGCGTTTATTTTTATCTTCACTTACCTGCAAAGCATTGTGCAGACGTATGCTTCAGAACGAGTGGCGCGAGATCTGCGCCGAGATTTGACAAACACCATTTCTACACATACCTATGCCTACATCCAACAAGTAACACCAGCGAAATTGCTTACCAATCTCACTTCAGATATTGATGCAGTGAAAACATTTGTTTCTCAAGCGATTGCAGCAATAATTTCTTCACTTTTTCTTATCATAGGCGCCAGCGTACTTTTGCTTCTTATCAATTGGCGCTTGGGCCTCGCCGTTCTCCTCGTCGTCCCGATTATTGGCTGCTCTTTTTACCTGGTGCTTAAAAAAGTGCGTGTACTTTTTAAAAAAGTGCAAGAAGCCATTGATTGGTTAAATAAAGTTATTAACGAAAGTATTCTTGGTGCGGCCCTCATCCGATTGCTCAATTCACAAGCGATTGAATATGAAAAATTTTTTGCAGCCAACACTGAGGCAAAAAATATTGGCCTACGCATTTTACGTTTATTTGCCCTTTTAATACCCATCATCACCTTTGCAACTAATCTTGCCACGCTGATAATTTTAGTTTTAGGCGGACATTTGGTCATCACCAACACCATGACTTTAGGTGATTTCACTGCTTTCAACAGCTACTTGGCAATCTTAATTTTCCCAATTCTCATCATTGGATTTATGTCCAATGTGATGGCTCAAGCAAGCGCCTCATATGCGCGCGTAGCAGATGTGCTCACGGCGCCACAGACAGAAACAACAGGTACAATTAAAGCCACGTTAAAAGGCTTCGTTGAGGTGCGGAATGTATCGATGATCTATGGCCAAAAACATGTACTCAAAAATATTTCTTTGGTCGCGCAACCGGGGAGCAAAACCGCAATCATAGGGCCAACCGGCGCGGGTAAAACCCAACTTTTGTATACTCTCATTGGGCTTACCGCACCCACCGAGGGTGACATATTTTTTGATAATACTAAACTTTCAAACTACGATGCCGAGACAATTCACACCCAGGTAGCGATGGTTTTTCAAGATAGCGCTATTTTTAATTTAAGCGTACGCGAGAATATCGCTTTTAGTAGCACCGTTGACGATGCCGCGCTCCACAAAGCAATTGCAACCGCCGAACTTAACGATTTTATTGACACACTGCCGAACAAATTGGACACTCTAGTGTCTGAACGTGGCACCAGTTTGTCGGGTGGGCAAAAACAGCGTGTGATGCTCGCACGAGCTCTCGCACTAAACCCCAAAATACTATTACTCGACGATTTCACCGCACGGGTCGACAGTGATACTGAACGAAAGATTTTACAGAACATTGAAAAAAATTACCCTGGTCTCACCCTTATTTCAGTGACGCAAAAAATTGGACCAGTTGAAGCCTATGATCAAATCGTTGTTTTGATGGACGGCGAAACCTTGGCCACCGGCCGACACGAAGAGCTTCTCGCCACGTCGCCTGAATATGTTCAGATCTATAATTCACAACAGAGCACAAATACCTATGAAATACACGCTTAACACGAAAGATACCACTGAAAAAAAAGGCGTCCTCAAAACAGCCTTCACTCGCCTACTTCCGCTCATGGCGGCTGAAAAAAAACCCGCCTTGCTTGCCTGCGCAGCTATTGCCGTTACTTCCATTGCGACACTGCTCGCGCCAATTATTATTGGTAGAAGTATTGATGCCTATATTGTACGCACCAACTTTCAGGGCATTTTAATTTCAGCTCTACTACTCCTTGTCCTCTATCTGGCTGCTCTTTTTACCAGTTACTATCAAACTAAAACAATGGGCGGTGTGGGCAGGCGTGTGCTGTTTAATTTACGCAACACACTATTCAACAAACTCCAAAGCCTACCGGTAGCATTTTTTAATGAAAATAAAGCCGGTGATCTTATTTCTCGCATTAACAATGATACGGATAAACTTAGTCAATTTTTTGCCCAGGCCCTCATGCAATTTGTGGGCAACTCATTACTTATTTTGGGCGCAGGCATATTTTTAATCGCACTTCATCCGCGACTCGGGCTCACCACTCTTATTCCAGCTGCTTTGGTACTTTTTGCCACACAAATGCTGGGGCCTTGGGTAAAAAGTAAAAATGTTACCAGTTTGCAAAGCCTTGGCAGCATGAGCGCCGAAATTCAAGAAAGTTTAGAAAATTTTAAAGTTATTACTGCTTTTAATCGTCTTGACTACTTTCGCACCCGCTTCAATGAAGCGAATCAAAAAAATTATTCAGCTTCAATCGGTGCGGGCGTTGCCAACAATGTGTTCACACCTCTGTATGGTTTAGCGTTCAACCTTGCCCAAATTGTCGTGCTTATGTACGGCATATTTCTTATCCAAAGTGGCAGCTTAACGGTCGGACTGCTGGTTGGTTTTATTTTATACGTGAACAATTTTTACACACCACTCCGTCAACTTGCTGCTGTCTGGTCATCGCTTCAGCAAGCACTGGCAGGCCTTGATCGCATTGGTGAGGTGCTTGCCCTTGAGTCTGACATGACCGTTATACCAAGCGAAAATAGTTCTTCAACAGAACTTCTCGAATTTCGCAATGTTTCTTTTGCCTATCCGAATGGTAAAGAAATACTCCACCACATCAATCTTCAACTTAAGCCTGGGCACACCTACGCATTAGTAGGCCCTACCGGTGGCGGCAAAACGACCACCGCTTCACTCATGGCCCGGCTTTATGATCCCACCGCGGGCACTATTTTTCTTGCGGGCAAAGACATTCGATCATACGAACCCATTGAACGAACCAAAAAAATTGGTTTCATTTTGCAAGATCCTTTTCTATTCACCGGCACCGTGCGCGACAACATTGTGTATGGTAATGCTACCTATGCCGATTTTTCCGTCACTCAATTACAAGAAGTCCTACAAAAAGCAGGGCTTGAAACTCTTCTCACCCGCTTTGACAATGGTCTTGAAACTAAAATTGCAACGAATGATGGCGCACTTAGCCTGGGTCAAAAACAACTCATCGCCTTTATTCGCGCCGTACTCCGTAATCCTGATTTATTAATTTTAGATGAAGCCACCGCCAATATTGATACGGTCACCGAACAATTACTCGAAGAAATTCTTAACAAACTTCCACGCACAACTACCAAAGTAATTATTGCTCACCGCTTAAATACTATTCAAAACGCGGATGAAATATTTTTTGTCAACGCCGGTGAAGTTATTCCCGCTGGATCAATGGAGCATGCGGTAGAAATGCTTCTTCACGGACAAAGAAAAAGCTAATTAATGACAAACGAACGCATCGAAATACTTTTATGCGTTACTCCTTCAGCAAAAAACTGCACCTGCTCATCGGGTTCTTGAAGCGCGAGCACATATAACAGCGGCCAATAATGTTCCGGCGTCGGAATAGCTAAATGAGCCGCAGAACCTAATTTTTTGTAGTCAATCAATGATTGATGATTACGATCAATAATCAATTTTTTTGATAATTCATCAAATTCAATTGCCCACTCATAGGGTGATGCAACTTCATCAAACGTAATGAGGCCTAAATTGTGCACAATGTTGCCACTCCCCACGATGAGCACACCACGGCGACGCAACGCTGCGAGCTCTTGAGCAAGATTGTAATGAAATTGTGGCGATTTGGTGGCGTCGAGGCTGAGCTGAAAGACCGGCACATCGGCGTTGGGAAATAAATGTCGCAACACCACCCAACAGCCGTGATCGAGCCCCCAGTCTTCATCCCAGAGCACCTTAGTTTTGTGTACTGTTTTTTGCACCTCACGTGCTGTTGTGGGTGCGCCAGGGCATGGATAGCGCAATGCATAGAGCTCGGGCGGAAAGCCATAATAATCATGAATGGTGCGCGGATACTCACGACCATGCACATAGGTACCATCGACAAACCAATGCGCGGAAATACAGAGCACGGCGTGTGGCTTGGGGAGACGCTTCCCCTCTTCTACCCAGGCGCGGGTGAATTCGTTGTCTTCGAGGGCGTTGGCGGGAGAACCGTGGCCGACAAAAAGAGCCGGCATTTTGTGAGTTGCAGGGAATTCGTTCGTTAAATTTTGAAAGTGGTTAAGGTTCATACATGTTAGAATAACACACTTTTATTAAGCCATTAAATATAGCGCTTTTTGATCATTTTTTATAAATAAAAATTGTACTTTTTTACCTTCCTTGTTATGCTTAGTTTTATTATCCATCTGATTGAGTATCTATGAATAACGATACTATTTACTCCGTCGCCATTATCGGTGGCGGCGCCAGTGGCACCGCGCTTCTCTACACCCTGGCACATTACACCAATCTACCGCGCATTGCCCTGCTCGAAAAATATGACGGTTTGGGCAAAGTGAATTCTCAAGCGAAGAATAATAGCCAAACCCTGCACACCGGTGACATCGAAACCAACTATACCGTTGATAAAATTCGCCAAGTAAAACCAGCCGCTCTCATGGTTGCGCGTTATGGTGAAAAATTGCCGAAGGCCACTCGAGACGCCATTCTCTTTCCCACACACAAAATGGTTCTAGCCGTGGGTGAAAAAGAGGTGGCAATGCTAGAAAAACGGCATGAAGCGGTGCGGGCCATTTTTCCTGAACTTAAAAAATTAACAAGAGAAGAAATTGCCGAAGTTGAACCAGCGGTCATGGCGGGCCGAGACCCCAAAGAACCAGTGCTCGCACTTTTTAATCCCACCGGTTATGCAGTAAATTTTGGCACGCTCGCACAATCGTTTGCTCATGAAGCCAAAAAAAATACAGACAAAACGGTCGACGTTTTTTTAGAACGCCCGGTGATTTCTATTACAAGAGACGAAGACGGGTTGTTTACCCTCCACACCGCAAAGGGAACTCTACGGGCTGAAACGGTGGTAGTTGATGCTGATGCGTATTCTTTAGGCTTTGCCAAAGCCATGGGCTATGGCCTCAATTTTTCACTTATTCCCATTGCAGGAACTTTTTATTTTACTGATGAAGTATTGCGCGGCAAGGTGTATACACTCCAAGAACCACGCCTACCCTTCGCTGCTGCGCACGGCGACCCCGACATCACTATGCCGGGCAAAACCCGCTGGGGACCCACGGCTCAGTTTTGGCCAGTACTTGAAAGCCGCGAACTTTCTACCATGGCCGCATACTTTCGCAGTGCAGGCTTAGAAAAATGGCGCACCTGGAAAAGTTTTGCTCTCATTTTATCTGAGCCGGTGCGACTCTGGTATCTGATCAAAAATATTTTTTATATTTTGCCTTTTGTCGGCACCTATTTTTTTGTGAAAAACATTCAAAAAATTGTTCCCACTATTCGTGCCAGAAATGTGACCATAAGCCACGGCTATGGCGGCATGCGTTTGCAACGCGTTGATATTTCAAAAAATGAACTACAACTTGGCGAAGGCAAAATTATCGGCGAAAACATTATTTTTAATATGACCCCATCACCCGGCGCCAGCGTGTGTCTACACAACGGCTTGCGCGACGCCGAACAGTTGATGGTTTTCTTTGGCGGAAAATATTCATTTGCCAAAGAAAAAATGATCAGAGATCTTGTGACTGAAGCTGATTCATTTGAAGACAAAGATACCTCTGCGACTCAATCATATTCTTCTTAATCCCAAGTTCGCGTCTTATCCACTTTTAACCATTGCACATTTGCATTCCGATGCTAGGCTTAAAAAGCCTTATTTATTTTTCTATTTCTATGAAAAAGAAAATTCTCACAAATCAACCTCAACCAAATGGTGGCAGTGTCATAGTTTTCAAAGGTACTGACAAATCACCCAAACTTGAAGTGCGTTTGGAAAAAGAATCGGTCTGGCTGACGCAGAAACAAATGGCTGAACTTTTTGAAAAAACAATCCCTACAATCAACGAACACATTAAAGCAATTTTTCGCGAAGGAGAGCTAAAAAAGCCGGCAACCATTCGGAATTTCCGAATAGTTCAAATTGAAAATGGTCGCCAAGTAACTCGTGACATTGAATTCTATAATTTGGATATTATCATCTCCGTTGGTTATCGAGTGAAGTCTTTGCGTGGCACACAATTTCGTATTTGGGCCACCCGTATTTTGCGAGAGCATATTGTGCAGGGCTACACCATAAACCAAAAACGTTTGGACGAGCAGCACGCGCGAGTGCTTGATTTGCAAAAGGCCGTTGAATTTTTACGCGAAAAAGCTCGTCGACCAGGGCTCAGCGGGCAAGCCGAAGAATTATTGAGCGTCATTCAGGATTATGCGGGGTCGCTGTCGCTTTTTTATCACTATGACGCGGGTACTTTGACGTTGCGAAAAAACAAAAAACCACGTGTGGCACTTACCTACGAACTGGCGCAAAAAGTGATCACTGAAATGAAACTCGCGCTTACTGAAAAGAATGAGGCAAGTGATTTATTCGGCCAGGAATACGGCGAAAAACTACATAGTATTCTCGGCGCACTGTATCAAACGTTTGGCCGTAAAGAGTTATATGGCACGGTGGAAGAAAAAGCGGCCAACTTACTCTACCTCATGATCAAAGACCATCCGCTCGTTGATGGCAACAAACGAATCGGTTCGTTATTATTTGTCTATTTTTTGGAATGCAACCATTACCTGCGCCGCAAAACCGGCGAACGAAAAATATCAGACACCACACTGGTGGCCCTTGCCCTTCTTGTCGCTGAGAGCGATCCTAAAGAAAAAGATACCATGATTAAACTCATTACTAACTTACTGACTTAGTTTCTATGACAATCCCCAAAACGATCAACGCTGTTTTTAACGTACGCAAAACTCTTGAAGGTGCGGGGGTGCACCTGCGGCGCGGGTTTGCGAATGCTGAGGTGCCTCGTTTTGACCCTTTTCTTTTGTTTGATGATTTTAGTTCTTCGAACCCGACTGATTATTTGGCCGGATTCCCCATGCATCCACACCGCGGCATGGAGACAGTCACCTATATTCTCGACGGAGATGTTCGTCATCGCGACTCAATGGGCAACAGTGGCATAATCGGTAAAGGTGACGTGCAATGGATGACAGCCGGAAGCGGCATTATTCACGAAGAAATGCCCGAAGGAATAAGTGGCCTGCAAGGGTTTCAATTATGGATAAATTTACCGAAAAAAAACAAAATGATGGCACCCCGTTATCAAGAAGTGGGTCAGGCCACCATTCCAGAAATTGCGCTGGGGAGGGGGGCGGTGGCGCGAGTGATTGCGGGCGAGGTGATGGACGTTACTGGACCCGTGCGCGACGTGATGGCCCAGCCTTTATACCTAGACATTCGCCTCGAACGAGAAGAGGAGCTATCATTTCCCGTGCCTACGCATTACACCACGTTTGTGTATATTTTTTCAGGCACGATTGGAATTAAAGAACAAAATAAAAATAGTGCCACATCCTTCTCGGCGGGCACTATAATACTTTTTGATCGAACGGGCGATACGGTGCACCTTCACACTGGCGCAAGCGGCGCGCGATTTCTTCTTGTGTCTGGCCAGCCGCTCAATGAACCAATTGCCTGGCACGGACCCATTGTTATGAACACGTCTGAAGAAATTGAAGTGGCTTTTAATGAACTACAAAACGGTGAATTTATAAAATAGTACTCCCGCTAAGTGCCTATTATTTTTTATTTCACCAAATTAAAAAAACGTAAAAATACTTCAATTTTCTCTTTAAAATCATCTAGAGATCCATTATTTTCGATGGAATAATCTGCCAATTTCATGCACTCAAATAAACGCTGTACATGATGACCGCTATTTTCGGCTTGCTCATGAGCGACAAATTCTGTCAGCGTTGTTGCCTCGCCTTGTTTTTTTCTTTCGACAGCCCGAGCAAAACGAATCACCGGATCAGCGTCGACAGAAAGCAAAATTAAATGCGCGTTCTTTCGCAAAAAATTAATTTGCGCAAGCTGTCGCATGCCAGTGATCATAGCTAAAGGAGTTGTCACTGTGGCAAGTATTTTTTTAGCTAAAAAATCAGGTCCTTCTTCATGTGCAAGCTGGGTGCCGAGCTCGACCAAATTATCTCGTGTTATTTCGAGACCTCTTTCTTTGGCAATGTCTTTAAGCGGCTGACTAATTTGAAAACAAGGAATCGCATATTTTTGCGCCACATATTCCGCAATAACATCTTTGCCTGCGCCAATAGGGCCCACAATTCCAATAATGGTTGTATGCATAAAAAAATATCTCTTACATTACCTATATTTTATTCATTCTACCTATTCAACAAACTCTTCGCAACTCTGCCGACACACCAGCGCACCCATATTTTGAAAGCACCTGCAAAGGTGTGAAAAAATTGATACTATGCTAAAATCTATGGTACCCAGATGGGTTATACATTAGTCGAATATGAAAAATTTTTTTCTTGCTTCGCTCATTGTGGTGGGGATCTTGAGCGCACAACCAACTCTTGCAACCACTACGCTACCCTTACTTGTGGGACCACGTGCTCACATAGCAACAAGCACACCCAAAGCCTATGGTTTTTGGTCATTTACCACCTTAGACGAGGGAAAAATTTCTCGTTCTGGTCAGCCGCTCTTATCGGAATTTAAATGGCTTAAAAAACAAGGCTGGAAGAGTGTGGTTAATTTGCGAACCGATGGTGAATACAAAGAAATCGCTGATGATCAAAAATTAAAAGGCTTCAACGAACTAGATTTTAATTACCTATCGTTACCTATAAAAGATGGAGCTGCGCCAACTGTCAGCCAAGCGCGAAAGTTTTTAGCTTTTGTCACTGATCCAAAAAATCAACCCGTCCACATTCATTGCCGCGGTGGCTATGGTCGCACCGGCACATTGATTGCTCTTTACCGCTACACCACTAACGGTTGGAGTATGGAACGTGCCATTGCCGAATCACGCCTATTTCGTGGGGGAATTGATGAGACACAAAAAAAATGGTTACTCAATTGGGCAAAAAATAATTAATATCTTTTATACACTATGAAACATACCCTTTCAGTACTTTATACACTCATTTTCTTAACACTATTTTCGCCTCTAACCGCCAGCGCAGCCCAATGGAAACCAACCACCCCACCAGGCTACACACCTCTCACATGGATAAAAAATCGGGGTATCGCGACATTCATGAAAGCGCCAAACGGTAATGGGTATATTGACTTCATGACCTCAGTGTATCTGCCCTACACTCAAGTTGGTTTCATTACTTCTTCTACCCCCAAACAAGATTGGGGGCCGGGCAAGCCGCCGCTTGAAGCCACCGATACCATTCACGATTGGGCTTTTCCCAAAATGGTAGTTGAAAATGCCAAAGCAATTCATCCCCACACTAAATTTTTTTGGAATGTTCCTTTTTTCAATGTAGAAATTCCCATCACTAATCTAAGCCTTGGCTTAAAATCAACTGACGCCACGAGCACCTACATCACCAGCGGCAGTCGGCCTGAAATTGATAGTGCACAACCTCGTCGCATGCTGATTATTAACAACAAAACGGGTACCAGCTCTATTAGCACATTTGATGAACATGTTTTTATCAACGATGGTGATGAAGCAGTGGAAGGATTTGATCCGACCATACTTTTTAAAGGTGCGGATCCAGGAGTTGCTCGTCTTTTTCTTGGTGTAAAACCAGGCGGCAAAGAACTGCTTATTTATTGCAGTCGCGGAGCGACACCAAACGAAGCGAGCACAGCTCTCTCTGAGGCGGGCGTTCCAATTGAAAACCAGTTGCAGGCTGATGGTGGCACAAGTGTCACGTGCGCATCTGATTTGCCTGGCCACTATTTTGTCGAACCTGGACGCACTCTTCCCCATCTCATGGGGGCCACCCCACTCCTTGGTCGTGGCACAGTGACACAAAAATTGCTCAATGTCCGCAGCGGCCCCGGTACTAAATATCCCATTATTAAAAAAATCCCTGCTAAAACGGCAGTGTTGATTTTTGAAAATAAAAATGGCTGGCTACGCATTGCCAACACCAATGAATGGACCCTTGCGAGCTATGTCAAACAAATTTTGAATTAAAAAATCACTGAACATACTCTGTTTCTTGTTTATTATATTTCTTCTCTCCTATGTCAGAACATCCGCGCAATGAAAACGAAATGGTTCGTAATCAAGAAATACGTTATTTTGAAATGGCTGAAGTGATAGAACTAATTAACCAACTGGCTGCACACAGAGGAATAGACACCCGCGCACGCACGCTATCACCCACATCAATTAAACATGATGAAAAAGGACAATTACTTGAAGCGACTTTTACTATAGAGGGCAAAGGAACCTACACCTATTCAGCAAAAACAAATGGCGTCGATGGGCCCCAAGATCCAACCTGCATTATTTACGAATCAACAACAGCCTGGCCCATCATTGAATTACAGTATGACGAGGAAAGTGGCACCTGGACAACGCCAGCGCGTCTATAATTCCTAAGTAAATCAGAACAAAAAAAGCCCTCCGCTTTATTGACAGCTCCACCCGCCAATGCTAGACTTTGTTTGATTGGGCATGATATAGCCCATAAAAGAGAGGCGTGACAAGGTATTGCACGAAATTTAATTTCCTGTATACTATGCCCCAAGCTCAAAATTATTTATTCACCATTTATTTTTAACCATATTTTATATGGCCGGCATGACTAAATCAGCATTGCTCTCACTCCTGGCAGAAAAAACCAGTATGAGCAAAAAAAGTGTATCAGAATTTTTTGATCTTCTCGCGGCTACCGCCTATAAAGAAGTCAAAAAAGTTGGTGTATTTGTTCTTCCAGGATTTGGCAAAATGGTAAAAGTAAAACGCGCTGCCCGCACTGGACGAAACCCTGCCACCGGTGAAATGATCAAAATTGCGGCCAAAACAGTAGTGAAATTTCGCTTGGCCAAAGCTGCCAAAGACGCCGTCCTTTAATCCACTTTTTCTACTCTGTAAACTCCGTCTTTCAAGGCGGAGTTTTTGTATATGCAATTTTCTTGCAAAGAGGTATATATTACTACGTATTCTTGTGATAAAATGAACTAGTAAGCCTCTTTATGTACACATTTAAACGCCTGGGCTCTTTTTTTATCCTTCCACTCATTATTCTTGGTGGAATTGGCCTGTATTGCTGGCTCTATTTTGTTAATCATCAATCTGTAGTGGCGGCCGGTGTTGCCATAATACTTATAGTCATTGGTAGTTTTGAGGAGGTAAAAGAAATAATAACCGCTCTAAGGCGTAAACAATTTGCGGTCGACTACATCGCCATTCTCGCTATTTTGGTGGGTATTTTTACCGGCGAGTATTTGATTGCTCTCGTCATTGTGCTCATGCTCACAAGCGGCAAAACACTTGAACGATTTGCACTTGCGCGGGCCACAGAGTCACTCACCGCCCTTACCGACCGCATTCCCAACGAAACACTTGTTTTACAACATGATGGTATTGAAACACGAAGAAAAGTGGCTGATATACACATTGGCGAAATACTTATAGTGAGAAAAGGTGAAGTGGTGCCGCTTGACGGAACTCTTTTGTCGAAGGAAGCACTACTCGACGAATCATCCCTCACCGGAGAACCGTACACCAGAGAAAAAGTAACCGGTGACGCCATACGAAGTGGCACGATTAACCTGGGCGAAACATTTCAGCTACGCGTTACCAAAATAGACAAGGATTCAACCTATCGAAAAATCATTAACTTGGTAGCTGAGGCGCAAAAAGAAAAAGCACCACTTTTGCGGCTAGCAGACCGCTACAGCACTATTTTCACTCTTGCAACCCTAGGGATTGCCTTAGTTGGTTTTGCACTTTCACACGAAGCAGCCCGCGTGCTGGCTGTGCTCGTCGTTGCCACACCATGCCCGCTTATACTCGCTACACCAATTGCCCTGTTTGGCGGACTCAACGCCGCTGCCAAACAACGTGTTTTGGCAAAAAATCTGAGCAGTCTTGAAATACTCGCCGATGTTACTGCCGTCGTTCTTGATAAAACAGGCACACTCACTATCGGTCTGCCGGTTGTGAGCGCTCTCACTATTCTTGATACACGTTTTACTGAAAAAGAAATTTATAGCGTGGCAGCTGCACTAGAACGCAATTCACTTCACCCGCTCGCAAAAGCCATCGTCATCGCCGCAAAAGAAATAGATGCGCCTCGTCTCGCTGCCGAGCGCGTTCAAGAAACCATCGGCAGTGGTGTAGCCGCCCTGATCGGCTCTCATCGCTATTCTTTAGCCAAAACAACTCGCTACCATTACAGCAACGCGGTCGAACTTCATGAAGACGAAACGATAATAGCTCGTTTCCAATTTGAAGAACGGCTTAAGAACAATGCAAGCGAGGTGATTCTTACCTTAGAAAAACTAGGTTTACACCTCCACATCTTCACCGGCGACCGCGAAGAAAATGCCCGAGCCGCGCTAGCACAGCTCGGCGCCATTGGTCACCATATCGAAATTAAAGCCAATTGCAGCCCTTTTGATAAAAAAACAGGAATTGCAGCCCTGCAAAAAGCCGGCCAAGTGGTGGCGATGGTTGGTGATGGACTTAATGATGCGCCTGCTCTCGCCAGTGCCAACGTGGGGATTGTTTTTAGCAACGAAGAACATACGGCTGCTTCAGAAGCAGCGGATATTATTTTTCTTGCCGGAGATTTATCTGCGCTGACATTTATTATCTCTCTTGCCAAACACACCAGGCATATTGCCTTACAAAGTATTTGGTGTGGTATTGGTCTCAGCCTCATACTAATGATTTTTGCCGCTCTTGGTTTTGTACCGCCGCTCTTTGGCGCCTTGTTACAAGAAGGCATCGATGTCGCAGTAATTTTAAACGCGCTCCGCGCAGGTACTTATTCAAAAAACACTCTTTCCTAAGAATAACCGTTTTGATTTTCTAAGTTGCGTTATATGAACCCAACGCGTATCGTCCTCATCGGCAGTGGTTTTGGTGGCACCTATGTTTTAAAAAAATTACATACCCTGCTCCGTCACGACCCCACAGTTGAAATCACCGTCATCACACCAGAAAATTATTTTCTTTTTACTCCTCTTCTTCACGAAGTAGCCACCGGCAGCATTAACCCCACCAACATCGTTGAACCACTTCGCAAAATACTCGGCTGTTGTGTGAGCACTTTTTTTCTCGATACTGCCATTGAAATTAATCCTAAAGAACACTGGGTAAAAACGAGTTTGGGTTCCGTCGTTTCCTATGACTATGTAGTGATTGGCAGCGGCTCCGAAACTAATTTTTTTGATACACCTGGTGCAGCCGAACATTGCTATACTCTTAAAACTCTGCCTGATGCTATTCGTCTTAAAAATAATTTTATTTCCAAGCTCGAAGAAGCCTCACACCTTTCTTCTACCAAAGAAATCGAAAAAAAATTACGCTTCGTCATAGTAGGTGGCGGCCCCACCGGAGTAGAATTGGCTGCCGAAATGGCAGAGTTATTTTATGAAACGAGCCGCCACTATTACTCACCAAAATTACTTGAACACCTAGAAATAAATCTGGTGCAACGAGGAAAAGAATTACTTCCTCAATTTCCCCTACCCTTGCGGGAAAAAAGTCTTACCACCTTGCGCCACAAAAAAATAAATGTTCGTCTCAACACCGCAATTACCGCAGTGAACGGAGAAGAGGTGTGCCTTGGAAACGGCGAAACACTCGCCACACACTCAGTCATTTGGGTGGCAGGCGTAAAACCAACCCTCATCTCTGGATTGGAAGGCGTAGCACAAGACCAGAATAATAAATTATATGTCACCAACTCGTTACAACTTGAACAATATCCCGAAATATTTGTGCTCGGCGATCGAGCCGCAAAAAAAGAAGTAGACGGCACCTTTCTTCCTGGGTTGGCACAGGTGGCTGTTCAAGAAGCAGAAACTGTCGCCCATAACATCTACGCGCTGCTTCATCAAAAACCGGTGCGTTCCTTTTTCTATCGATCACGCGGCACATTGGTTTCGCTTGGCCAATGGATGGCAATTGGTGAAATTGGCAGCATGACTTTGTGGGGACACCTTGCTTGGTGGTTGTGGCGCACTATTTATCTTTCCAAATTAATTTCTCCTTCTAAAAAAATTCGAGTGGCTGTTGACTGGACTATCAATCTTTTTGCACCACGAGATATTTCAAAAATATAAAACGCTATAACGAAAACTACCGCAGTGGTATACTAATAACATGCTCGCCTATTCACTCTTAATGATATTTTATGAACACTTCTCCTCGCACAACTCGCATATTTCTTGACGGTGGCGATCCTGAAGAAACCAAGGAGGTTTTTGCAGCACTTGGTTGGCTTGATGGGCAGACCACTAACCCCACTCTCATTGCTAAAAATCCAGATGCTCAAAAAAGAATTGCGGCTGGTACTTTATTTTCTCCTGCTGAAATTTTTGATTTTTATCGTGGCGTGATTGAAAAAATTTCCACACTTATTCCGCATGGATCAGTTTCAATTGAAGTCTATGCTGATAAAAAAACGACGACCGAAGAAATGGTGACACAAGGCAAAAAAATGTATGAATGGATTCCAAATGCACACATCAAACTTCCTATCACAAAATCTGGGCTTGCAGCTGCCCATGAGCTCGTAGCGGAAGGAATTCGTGTCAACATGACACTTTGCTTTTCTCTGGCCCAAGCCGCAGCAGTCTACTCAGCCACAAAAGGAGCGGCAAAAGGACAGGTATTTCTTTCTCCATTTGTTGGTCGACTTGATGATGTTGGTCAAAATGGTTTTAGCTTAATTGAAAATCTTATACAACTTTTTAAACACAGCGATCACCATGTGGAAATTCTGGTTGCCAGTGTCCGAACTCAATCGCACTTCAATCGTGCCCTCGAGCTCGGCGTTGACATTATCACAGCACCAAAGACACTGCTTCTAGAATGGGCCCACAACAATCAAGCCCTACCTTCAAGTGATTTTGCATACACACCCAACACTCTTACGCCCATTCCTTATGAATTTTTTGATCTCGAACAACCTTTTGATTCATTTGATATTGCCCACCCACTAACCGAAAAAGGATTGGAACGATTTGCTGCCGATTGGAATGCCTTACTCACACACTAATCACTTATGCAATTTCTTTCATCATCTACTTCTACCATTTCAGAAAAAAACATTGCCGAACTGTGCGTTTCGCTTCAAAATTATTTGGAAAAACTTCGCCTCATAGTTGCAGAAGGAACCTACACACACAATGAAAGTTCGCTTAATTTGCCCACGGATGATGCTCTTTTAAATGAAGTACTCCGCACGGTCACTGAAAAAAAACATCCTGCCCTCAAATATATCATTGTCATCGGTATTGGCGGGTCAAACCTCGGCACCAAGGCGGTGTACGACGCTCTTCGTGGATCGTTTGATCTCTTTCTACCAACGCTTTTTCCTAAACTAATTTTTGCCGACACCGTTGATTCAGACTACATGGAACGGATGGTACATTTTTTAAAAAATTCACTCGCGCAAAAAGAAGAAGTTCTTATCAATATCATCAGCAAATCAGGCGGCACCACAGAAACCATTGCTAACACAGAAGTCCTCCTCTCTCTGCTCGAAAAAAAATGGGGACCACTCTGGGATCGTATTGTGGTCACCACTGACTATGAATCAAAACTTTGGCACGTAGCTAAAAATAAAGGCGCGAGCACTCTTTCAATTCCTGCCAAAGTCGGTGGGCGTTATTCAGTTTTATCTGCCGTAGGCTTATTTCCTTTAGCACTTGCGGGGTTTGATGTGACAGCTTTGCGCCAAGGGGCAGCCGACATGCGCACGCGCTGTCTCGCGTCAGCCAGCGAACTCGCCGCACTCTCTGCGGCCTTGATTGTGCATTTATTTCAAAAAGGAATGGTAATAAACGATACCTTTGTTTTTCATCCCGAGCTAGAATCACTCGGCAAATGGTATCGACAACTCATGGGTGAAAGTATTGGCAAAGAAAAAAATATTCACGGAGATACGGTGCACACTGGCCCCACACCCACGGTGTCCGTTGGTTCGACCGACCTTCATTCAGTTGGCCAGCTTTACCTCGGCGGACCAAAAAATAAATTTACTTGTTTTGTGAGCAGCCAAAAAACAAAGTCTTTTCAATTGCCCACCAAGCTCCATTTTTCCGACGTTATCAGTGGTCTTGAAGGAAAAACCTTGGCCGACCTAATGAACGCTATTTTAAGTGGCGTTAAAATCGCCTACGCTCACAATGAGTTACCATTTGTAGAAATACTACTCGACGATCTATCTGAATATTCAATTGGTGAATATCTCCAATTTAAAATGATTGAGATCATGTGCGCGGGCTACCTTTTAGAAGTGAATGCGTTTGACCAACCAAATGTAGAAAGTTACAAAATAGAAACCAAAAGAATTTTGCAAAATGAAAAATAAATTAACAGCCAAGTTTTTTGCATTGACAAAGAAGAAATGAATTGCTTAAGTACACACACGGCTCTTTTATACTAATTTGCTCGCGCCAAAGCGAATAAACCTTTTGTTCCTTTTGATCGATAGCAAATTTCCACATCTTTTGAGAAAAGGAGGCCATCATGACGAGCTTGTCGTATGAAGAACTCGTACAGCGGCATACCCGCCACCCCGGCCTGTCCGAGCGGGAGGCCAAGGCACTGTTCTACAAGCACCCCAATTGCTGGGTGCTGGTCGCGACTCTCCTCGTAGCCATCGGCTGGCGCGGGGCACTCTTCCTCGCAGGGCTTGCCCCCGGCCTCCTCGAGTGGATAATCGTCCTCGCCCTCGCCACCACCTGGGGGCTGGAGGAGTGGGTGATTCACACCTTCCTCCTCCATGGCTGGCTTCCGGGGTGGCACAAAATGCACCACCGGAAGACTCGAGAAGTGAGGTTCTTCTTCACACCCATCCACCTCGCCGTCATCGTGCCGGTGTGGCTGGGACTATGGCTCCTCGCCCTGCCCCTGCCGGCATGGCTCACGTTCGTCATCGCCTGGGGACTCCTCGCCTTCAGGTACGAGCGGGCCCACGCTGCGTTCCACTCGGGCTGGATGCCCGAGGATCTGACGGAGAGGCGCCAGCACCACCGCCACCTACTGCACCACCACGGGCTCGCCCACAAGCTGTTCGGCGTGACCAGTTCGACGGGCGACACCCTCTTTCGCACGCGGGAGGAGGATGAAGTGGTGAAGGGGACAGCACCCCTCACCCAGATCGGCCGCGGACTCCGCGGCTGGTGGCGCGCATGGTAGCAAAGACGATCGAGGGCATCCACCCCTCGATCGTCGATCTCTTTCAAATTTAAAACTTTTCTTATTGAAATGGTATACTAAGGCAGGCACTACACTTTATTACCCATTTCAATCACTGTCATTCTAATCAACCACATTTAGCACTCTATCTAAATGACTTTTCTTCGCTTCGTTTTTAAAAATATCTCTCTATTTTTTTCTCGCTACCCTTGGTTGACACCCGTTGTTATTTTCATTATCTGGCGAGTCGGGCTCTATCTTCTCACTATTTTTCTCGCCCACCATTCTATTATTTTGCCATCAAACTGGAAAGATGAACCAAACCCACCGCTTCTCGCCCGCTGGGATAGTGCTTGGTATTACGAAATAGTGCACCATGGCTACACGATCTCAACCTCACGCTATTCCAGCCTCGCATTTTTTCCACTATATCCGATACTCTGGAAAGTACTATCATTTCTTCCGTGGTGGCACGGCTTCATTCCTGGTCTGATCGTGGCGAATATCAATGCGTTTCTTTTTACTCTGGTGTTTTATGCCTGGATAGTTCGTCTCCGTGGAAAAAAAATTGCCCTTTTTTCTCTTTTAGCCCTTTTATTTTTTCCCACCTCCTTTTTTCTTGTAAGCGCGTATAGTGAATCTACTTTTTTACTACTCCTCGTCCTCGCCTTTCTCAGCAGTGAAAAAAAACAATGGCTCCTCGCAGCTTTTATTGCAGGAATAGCCAGTGCGGCACGGCCGGTGGGCATTTTGCTCTGGCCAACGTTGTTTCTACTTTGGTTACCCGAAGGAATAAAACGCTTCCGCTGGCGAGATTTTTTGGCACTTGGTTTCTTGCCGCCTATCGGACTTATTCTTTTTAGTATCTATTTAAAATATACAGTTGGAAACCCTCTCGCCTGGCTCGCGGCTCAAAAAGACTGGGGACGAACATTTTCATATCCACACAACCTTATTCTTAGTTATTTTAAAGATATTTTTCTCATTCATGGCGAACTTTGGCATTTGCATGCCTTTGAGCTCAGCGTACTTTTATTTATTCTCGCTCTTTTACCCACCATCTGGCATTTGCGTAAAAGCTATGTTTTTTTTGTATTTCTTAATCTTGCCCCACTCTTGTTCGGTAACAGCCTCCTGAGTCTCCAACGCCTGGCACTCGCTATTCTGCCTGTTTTTGCTGCCTGTGGAGGAATTATGGCCAAAAAACCTTCCCGCCTCTTCTTTTATCTGCTTGTTGCCCTACCTCTTTTACTCATCAATCTACGTAAATTCATCATTGGAGAATGGGCTGGATAATTGACACTTTTTTCAAAAAAAGATACCATGTTGCTACCTACATGTCAGGGTAGCTCAGTTGGTTAGAGCACGGGATTCATAACCCCGAGGTCG
>CAYUHX010000014.1:0-33184 GCA_964444705.1 uncultured Gammaproteobacteria bacterium
AATTTCGCTACCTTAGGACGGTTATAGTTACCGCCGGCGTTCATCAGCGCTTCGGTTCAAGGCTTGCACCTCTCCCCTTAACGTTCTGACACTGGCCAGGCATCACTCCCTATACTTCAGCTTACGCTTTTGCAGGGGGCTGTGTTTTTGGTAAACAGTCGCAGAGCGTCTTTTGTTGTAACCCCACTTGCGTGGGGCAGGCCTTATTGCTAACTTACGGCCGCTGTATTGCAGAGTTCCTTAACGAAGTTTCTCTCGTACGCCTTAGTCTTCTCGACCTATCCACCTGTGTCGGTTTACGGTACGGGTACCTATAGCTTAACGACGCCATGCTTTTCTAGACACTCCGTCACCTTACATTGACGCTACCCGAAGGCTTTGTCTCTATCTTGCGAAACGTGTATATTCAAAACACGTGTAAAGCTCAAAAATGTGCACATGGAATCAAACTATAGGCAGTCCAGGAATATTAACCTGGTCTTCCATCGGTTACGCCTTTCGGCCTGGCCTTAGGATCGACTAACCCTGGGACGAGTCTCGTTGCCCAGGAAACCTTGGATTTTCGGCGGGCAGGATTCTCACCTGCCTTTTTGCTACTCATGCCTGCATTCTCGCTTCTCTACACTCCATCGCGCCTCACGGCTACGACTTCAGCGCATAGAGAATGTTCCTCTACCAATAATATAATAAATTATATTAGTTCGCAGTTTCGGTACCATGTTTGAGCCCCGGTACATTTTCGGCGCTAAAACTCTTGACCAGTGAGCTGTTACGCTTTCTTTAAAGGATGGCTGCTTCTAAGCCAACCTCCTGGTTGTATGAGAATTAAAACCACCTTTTACACTTAACATGGATTTAGGGACCTTAACTAGCGATCTGGGCTGTTCCCCTTTTGACAATGGCGCTTAGCCGTCACTGTCTGACTCCCATATTGTAATTCTTGGCATTCGGAGTTTGATTGAAAATGGTATCCCGAAGGACCCGATTTTCATCCAGTGCTCTACCACCAAGAGGATCATATGAGGCTATACCTAGATATATTTCGAGGAAAACCAGCTATCACCGAGTTCGATTAGAATTTCTCTCCTATCCACAACTCATCACCGAGTGTTGCACGGCTCGTGTGTTCGGACCTCCCTTCGATTTTCATCGAAGTTCATCCTGGTCATGGATAGCTCACCCGGTTTCGGGTTGCGTGTGTACCACTATATACGCCCGTTAAGACTCGCTTTCGCTTTGCCTCCACCACAGAGTGGTTTAAGCAGCGACACACATCGCACTCGCAGGCTCATTCTTCAATAGGAACACGGTCACCCTTGCGGGCTCCCGCTCTTTGTAAGCGCACGGTTTCAGATACTATTTCATCGCCCTCCCGGGCTGCTTTTCACCTTTCCCTCACGGTACTTGTTCACTATCGATCACTACACGTATTTAGCCTTAGACCATAGTCGGCCCAGATTCAGACGGAATTTCACGAGTTCCGTCCTACTCAAGAATGTACACTATAAAAGTAACTTGCTTTTCGCATACCGGACTTTTACCGTCTGTGGTTGTTCTTTCCAAAACATTTTGCTAAACAAGAAATCTTTTACCTGGAATTACAGGAATCCAGCATATACCTCTTACAACACCGCCGGCACAACGGCCTGTCCTTTAAATCATGGTTCAAAGTTAATCGTGAGACCAACCCATTACCATAAAAACATGCCTGCGGTTTAGGCTCTTCCCGTTTCGCTCGCCACTACTAAGGGAATCTCATGCGATTTATTTTCCTCTGGCTACTGAGATGTTTCACTTCGCCAGGTCTTCTTTGCATATCTATGTATTCAACATGCAATTTCCTGATTGCTCAGGATGGGTTACCCCATTCGGATACCCCCGGATCAAAGGTTGCTTGGGACCTCCCCGAGGCATTTCGCTCCCTGCCACGTCCTTCTTCGTCGTGTAGTGTCAAGGCATCCACCGTACGCCCTTATGAAATTGCGTACTACGAAAACACTCAATTGTGCTTTCATGCTTACTTACTACCCTATTTACTAGCTTTAGATTGTCAACGTTCAATCGTAGTGTCGTTTTTATCATTCAACCAAAGTGAATTATCTTTTTTCTTTGTGGAGAAAAGATTTCTCACTTCGTGTTGAAGATGTGCTAGGCAGATTGAAATTAAAAGAACCGCTTTTGCAAGCGGCCTTCAAAATCAGAATTTATCTGATGAAACCGCTTGGATGATCCGAGTAAGATTTGAAATTCTTAGTTAACATTGCAAATTGATATTTAATGAAAATTCTTTAAATACCGTCCTTTGCTTTCTTACTAAGCGCTTACTTACCCAGAGGTCCAAACGGATACGAGTGTATCCAAGTTTAGTTGGACGTGGTCTCGATAGACTCGAGATTTATCGTAGGTCGGATTATAGCATTCCTAAAAATAGTGTCAAGAGTTTGGGGTGGGGATAAACTAGAAAAAATTCCTTTCTCTTTAAAACCCCAACAAATCAGGCTCTTTTTTAAAATATTTTTCCCTCGTTATACACCACACACTCTGTTTCTGAAAAAATATAATCGGTGAGATAGGGCGAATTTTGTTTTTTTAACTCCTCTAGAGTTTCAAGAACAATGCTTCGTGCGGTGCCCGTGCCCACACCATACACTATTCGGCAATTGCCCACCGCACCCGCGACAGCCGCATCTAAAAATCGAATAACTTTTTCTCGAATCTCAATCGCGCGCACGCCATGCAAATCAAGCGTTACATACCCTCGTTCCATTTTTGAACCCTGTCCCAACGTCATCGCAGCAATAAAATTTTTGTGCTGACGCATAGTGTACATTTTTACTGAAGGGAATGGTGGGCAAGGAGGGACTCGAACCCTCAATCCTTACGGAACGTGCTCCTAAGGCACGCGTGTATACCAATTCCACCACTTGCCCCTACGTAAACACAGGGCTTAGTGTAACCTAAAGAAGTGCCGCTGTCGAGCCTACAAGCGACTTTGAGAGATGTTGCGCAAAAAATGTACTCACCTTATCCCACCAAAACGATTCTTTAGTCAACACAAAACGACGGGTATCCACTTTGCCAGGAGACACCTCAAAAACTTCAGACTGTACACTCGTGTAGCCGGGGTGAGAAATAGCAATATAATAATAGCCAGCCGAAGGAGAGAGAAAAAATTCTCCCCGATCATTGGTAAGGTATAGTTTTTTATTCGTGTTGTCTTCATTCCACAATTCGAATTTTTTATGCACAGGGTTAAACCAATACAACCTAACCCGGGCACCCGAAAGGCCTTTTTCTGGATGATCTTTACCTGTGACAAGTCCAAAAGGATGGTTAGTAAGTCTAAGGCTTAACACTTTTCTTTGTGAAGAAGAACTATCATTGGATTCAGTAATACTAAAAATGCGACTATGCGCTTTGAGGTTTTTAGATTGAATCTGAGCGGTGAATATTCCATCACTTGAGGAGGCATACACGAATGAAAAAATCTGAAACGCTTGACCCTCTGCAGCGCTATCGAGTGTGGATGTCAGCAACTCCACTTTACCCAAACCAGCTAATGCCCGCACGTCTTTTTCTAATTCATCTGCCAAAGAAAGCGGAGTGTCTGAAGTAATAATATAACCACGAATTGCCTGCACTTGAGTATTTTTAACCACTAATTGAAGCGGATGATCGCTCGATATATCAGCATCATAATTTCGATATAATGATGACACTGATGTGTCATATGAAAGAATGACCTCTTGCTTTAAATCTGGTATGCGAGCATACAAAATATCCGACGGAAAAAATTCCCATTGAGCTCGAGACAAAGACGAGAGATCAACAAACGGTTCTGCGTTTGGCACAGACACCAATCGCCCCGTACGCAAAGAGGAGATGGTAGGAAGTGTTTTAAACGTTCTTTCTGTGCTTGTAGGACGATTTATTTTTTCTTTCGACACAGATGGACGAATCGAAGGACGAGAAACGTTCTGCGGCAATGCTGTAGAAGTTTTTGTCAAAACCACTTGACGAGTCGAAGTGGAGGATGGCAGTGGTTGCACAAAAGCGCTTGAAGACGAAACCACAAAAGCCTCTTTAACCGATGATGTAGAAGATGACGGAGCCGAAAAAACGAGCGGAACAGTCTGTGGAACAGACACTCCCACCCCCGATGACAGAGGACTAAACCCAATATTTGGTGGTGCAGAAACATCGGGCGAAGAAGTTGGTGTTGAAGATGCGACCGAAGCAACAACTTGTAAAAAAGCTGTTCCAGAAGCTGTGTTATTTTGAAAACGCAAAGTAGCAAGCCCGCTGCCAGAAAAAGCATCAAGCGTAAACGCGGTGAGGGCAAAACCGCTTCCCTGATACTCAAGGGACGCTAACTCACTAGGGGTAATAGTGCCATTTGAAACTGTGATTGTGGTAGTGCTGAGAAACGTCGTCGCCAAATTTCCATAAACATCAAATACAGTGGAACTCACCAAAAAAGGCACACTCACATTTACTGTTGCCGGTGCAACCAAAGAAAACGCATCTGGCGCTGCTGATACAACGTGTACTGAAAGTCCATGATCAATATTATTGTTTAAAGTAGAATACACCTCACCACTTGTTTCAATGGTAGAAGAACCTGAACGATACAGTGTAAGACTCGTCGACGCCACACCATTCACAAACATGAGTGTGGTAGTGACACCAAATGGAATCGGCACGTTATTTTTATCAGTACTTAGTGGGGTAAGCCCCAAAGGAGCAGCCGACGCACCAGAAAAAACGACATCATGATCTCCGTTATACGTCGTACGAAGTGCTCCCGAACCCAAATGAAGCTCTACATTCACCGGCTGACTCTGTCCAGCAAATAACGTTGATGAACCCGATAAGGTAAAATACATAGCACTTTCATCAGCCTCCTCAATTCCCGCGTGGATGAATGCCTGTGGTGCGAACTGATTTTGATATTCCGTTGCAATCAATTCTGGCGAATGCAAAGAAGATCCCATCCGAACTTCATCTAATGTTCCTTCAATATTATAATCGTTGGTATTTAAACGCCCAATATTAAATGGATAAGTGTTAGGTGTGATTGATCCGACATATGATTTCGTCGCCTGAAGGGTGCCATTAATATAAAGTCGCACCGTCATTCCGTCAAAAGTACCTACGACATAATTCCACACCGCGGGATTTAAGGCAGCAGTGGCAGCACCCGCTGCATAATCATTGATAAAAAAAGTGAGATGTGTGGCGTCGGCATAAAAAAAACCATAATTATCAGTCCACCAAGGATTTGGTTTGCCAAGAACACCATCGTATAACATAGAGCCAGGCGCTCCCTTTAGCCAAAAAGAAATGGTGAACGTACTAGTGGCGTTCAAGCTATCACTCGAGGGAATAGTCACATAATCACTGCTCCCATTGAACGCTGTGGCACCGGCAATTTTCCCTACTGCCACCGCAGGGGAACCGCCCACAGTTCCGTTATTCATATTTGCCGTCGCATCAACGTACGAGGTGTCATTTAAATGCTGCACCACACCAAAACCATCAGACCAAACCGCGGTTTTGTGTTGCTGCGGAGCTGCGGCATTATTACCGTAGTATAGATATAAGAGACTGTCAGCAGCGCGAAAAAGAGTGGGAATTTTTACCCATGCAACCAGCTCGCCCGTGCCACTATTCCATGATTCAATTTCATGATCAAGCTTGGTGACCCCATCAGCAGCAGTAAAAACAAAATCATCACCAGAAGCCTGCGCTTTGGTCAAATCAAGATCAGTAAGAGAAATTAAAAGAGGAAAAGAAGTAAAATCACCGCCTACCTGAGTATGATCAACAGTAATAACCTTACGATACGACCATGTACTCTCATACCACGTAGCGCCAGCTGCATGTGTGGGAGTAGGCCCTTCTCCCCATAACAAAAAATACCCGCTCAGAATGGCGATGCCAATTAAAAAAATTTTTAGACGATTATACAAAAAATTCATACCCCTCTCTTTCTTCCCCCTCCTTCTATTCAAATAGAAGGGTAGCTTGCATAAAATAAAGGAAACTGTCAAGGGATTTCTGTGTACACTCTTTTTACTAAAAAGATCCGGAAATCCGGATCTTTTTAAAGATATAGAACTTAGGTGTTTAACGTTGACGAAAACCGCCACCGGCAGGACGAGGACCGCGCGGTGCCCGATCAAAGCTTGGTGGGGGTTGATATCCTTCTGGTTTAGGAAGCAGTGCGCGCCGACTTAAATTTATTCTACCCAAGTTGTCAATTTCTTTCACCTGAACAGTCACTTTATCACCAATTTTCAAGACATCACTTGGCTTGTTGGTGCGCTCCCACGCAATTTCACTTACATGCACCAAACCATCTTGACCAGGAAGAATTTGCACAAAAGCACCAAAATCTTCAAGGCGCACCACTGTGCCTTCGTAGGTTTCTCCAGCCGCCACTTCATGTGTAAGCTCTTTAATCCATTTTACTGCTTTGGCCATTTGAGTCGCATCTGGCGATGTCACATATACTCGACCGTCATCTTCAATATCAATAGACACACCTGTTTCTGCAATAATTTTATTGATCATCTTACCACCAGGACCAATCACGTCACGTATTTTATCAGGATTAATGAGAACGGTTTCAATTCGTGGAGCGAACGATGATAACTCAGCGCGTGGTGCTGGCAACACCGCTGCCATTGCATCCAAAATTTTAACCCGAGCTTCTCTCGCTTGCACAAAAGTTTGTTTGACGATTTCAAAATTCAAACCAGTCGTTTTGGTATCCATCTGAATTGCGGTGACTCCCTCTCTAGTACCGGTGATTTTAAAATCCATACCACCTGGACCATCCTCAATATCTTGTAAATCAGTCAATACTTTCCATGCGCCAGTGTCATCACTTGCCAGACCCATCGCAATACCTGCTACCGGTTTTTTGAGTGGTACACCTGCATCCATAAGTGCTAAGGTTGAACCACATGTCGAAGCCATTGAACTCGAACCATTTGAACCGAGCACCTCTGACACAACCCGGATAGCGTATGGAAAATCTGTTTCTGTAGGTAAAACGGGTTTTAAGGCACGCTCCGCAAGCGCACCATGACCAATCGCACGGTTACCTGGTCCGCGAAGAGGCCCTGTTTCACCATATGTGGCAGGAGTGTCACTATAGTGATGCATATAGCGCTTTGTTCCCTCTTCTTCCATCGTATCAAGAGTTTGCACATCACCAGGAGCACCAAGAGTCACGAGCGACAACACTTGTGTGTCACCACGCATAAACATACCCGAACCATGAGTGCGCGGCAGAAGACCAACAGCAATATTTAAATCACGAATATCAGTGAGCGACCTGCCGTCCAGACGCTGACCCTTCTCTAAGACACGAGCAGTAATATATTTTTCGACATAGATTTTTACGCGCCCAACTAAAATTTTGATCACATTTTCCGGAGCTTCTTTGGCTTCCAAGAATTCTTTAATTGCCGCAGAGAATTTATCAACCATCGCAACACGCTCAGTGCGGCCCTTTTTTACTGTATCAAAAATCCAATCTTCAACATGACTCGCAACCAGGGCCTCAACCTCTTTTTCAAGAACAACCAACTCTTTTTCTTTTTGTTCTAAAAGAGCAGCTACATCAATTTTTGCAACACCAGCTTCAGCAGTAATTTTTTTAATAAAATCAAGCACTGGTGTTAATTGACTACATCCATATTGAATAGCGTCAATCACTTCGGTTTCTGGCAACTCATTACAGCCCGCTTCAACCATGATTACTTTTTCTGTAGTACCAGCCACCACAATATCAACACCGCCCTGTTCGCGTTCAACAAAATTAGGATTCATTTTCCACGCACCATTCACACGCCCCACCCGCACACCTGCGACTGGCCCATCCCAAGGAATAGACGAAAGCGACAAAACCACTGCCGCACCGAGGAGTCCTGGAATTTGCGAATCATTTTCACCATCAACCGACAAAGCAGTTACAATGACTTGTATGTCATTGCGCATTTTTTCATTAAAAAGCGGCCGCACTGTCCGATCTATCAAACGGGCAGACAAGATCGCCTCATCGCTTGGCCGACCTTCGCGTTTAATAAAACGACTTCCTTTTATTTTACCCGCCGCATATAATTTTTCTTCAAAATTAACCATGAGTGGAAAAAAATCAATTCCATCACGGGTATTACTGCTCATGACTGCAGTTGCAAGCACCACCGTATCACCATAACGAACGGTGCACGATGCATTTGCCTGAAGCGACAAACGCCCAACTTCAACGCTGAGCGTTCTCCCCCCCCATTCCATTGACCACTGTTTTGGACTCAAGTTCATATGTTCCTTGTTTATGGCTGCTGCAGAGACATAAGACCTCAAACATGAAGGTCTCGCCGTGTCTGCACCAGCATTAAATAAAATATATTTTACGCTACTGTGTCATTTTTGACTCGTCCCGGCCGAAAAGGTGTTCGATCGTTTTTTCGTTGTGGTAATCCCGGAGCCGGATGATGTGACTGAATCAAAAATCGCGCTTTATCCATGCTAAGATCGATATAATCATCGGCTGCATCAAGCAAGCGCCCAGAAGTGGTATTACCAAATGCCATCACTTCCACCTGTTTGCCTTGGTTGCGCAAATACTCAATAAGGGGAATATAATCCCCATCTCCGCTCACAAGCACAATTGCATCAAGGCTCGACGAAAAACGAATCGCATCAACCGCAATTCCTACATCCCAATCGGCTTTCTTTTCGCCACCATAAAAAATTTGAAGCGGTTTTTCTTTGGTTTCAATTCCTAAATTATATAAAGCGTCAAAAAAAGGCTGTTCCTCCTTGCCTTCAGTACTTACCACATAGGCAATCGCCCGAATGAGCTTACGGCCAGCAGTGGCTTCTTTGACAATGGTTCCAAAATTCACTTTAGCGCCAAATAAATTTTTGGCGCTATAATACATATTCTGCACATCAATAAACACCCCTACGCGTTGGTCGGGGTGTTTAAGAGGATGTGTTTTTTTAGGAGTGAGACTCATTTTCTTTAATGTCAATCTCTTCTTCCAGAATATCTTCTTCGGAGACAGCTTCTTTAGCGCCGACCTTAGTGATCAGTTTCGGTTGTTTAATCTTGAGCTTTTTTACGAGGAGCTCATGACTGGCAGGATTTTCTTTTTTGAGGTAGCGGAGTAGTGTGCGACGAGCTCCAACTTTGCGGAGTAATCCACGACGAGAAGAATGATCTTTTGGGTGGAGTTTGAGATGTTCGATAAGTTCGTCAATTTCGGCGGTGAGAAGCGCGATTTGCACCTCACTTGAACCGGTGTCTCCCTTGTGAGTTTGAAATTTGTTGATGATGGACTGCTTTTTGACAGGGTCTAACATACGTCTTTTAAGATATAACACCGAGCAGGCTGCAGAGTATGTTCCACAGTGTCCGGCTTTCTTTTTGCCCTAATAAAGCAAAAGGAAAGAATAAATAAGTAGCTGGATTATACGATCTCAACCTAAAAAAGTCAAGTTTAATCACCAATCTCACATCTTAAGTCGAGGTAGCAACAGGAGTTTTGTTTTGGTTTGGTGCCTGTGTAAGACGCTGAAACACAAACCGACTAATTGCATACGAAACACTTATAACTCCAAACCCGATAACCGCCGCAATCAAGATTTGTTTAGATTTTTTAACATATTCCTCATTACCTTGGGCAGTCATCCAGCGCAAGCCGGCATAAAAGGTCATTGTCAAAAAAACCAAACCAAGCACATACAACGTGACAGAAACCACCCGAGTGGTAACCGAAAATACGTCTTCACTTGTATTATATCCCGTATCTTTTCCTGCTTCACTAAGACCATACCCCTGCGCGTTGGTGACAGCACTATTTGCAAAAAAACAAAGAAAAGACAGCACGCCGACGATAATGAATGAAGGGTAACGAAACATAAAATAAAAAACCTAAGAAATTTTATTCTAACACATCTTGATTTTTGTGTAAAAGCCAGGTACGATAACGGCGCTTATATTGACTGCGTCCTTGTAGTTCAATGGATAGAACGAGAGCCTTCTAAGCTCTAGATCTAGGTTCGATTCCTAGCAGGGACACCAGGCCGGCGGATGGGGTTGTCAAAATCTCCATCTTTGCTATAATCAGCCTGTTGCTTGGCGTGTTTCTTAAAAAGAAGCGCCAAACATACGATGTGGTGGCCATGGTATAATGGTTATTACGGGAGGTTGTGGTCCTCTCAATACGGGTTCAATTCCCGTTGGCCACCCCGAATTTTTTAACCGAGCAAAGCGTGCTCGGCAATTGCCCGCTCATAGCAGGCGATAATTTTTTTAATACCCACACTACCCCCAAATTGAAGAGCGCACTTCTGAGCGGCATGTGCACGCTCTTTTTTTAATTCACTATTTTTAAAAAAAGGCACAATAGTTTCAATAAATGAGGCCAAATCACCTGGCTCATAAAGTGCGCCACCTTCACCCGCCATCTCACACAACCCCTGAGTGCGGGGCAACATGACCGGCACACCATGTGCCATGGTTTCAAGTCCACTTAAACCAAATGTTTCAGTGATGCTCGCTGACACAAACACATCCGCCACACTTAAAAGGCCACTCGACATAAGCGTGGCGTGTGGAATCGCACCTGTAAAAACAACCTTTTTTTCTATGCCATATGCCTGTGCTATTTTTTTTAAATTCGCCATTTCTTTACCATCGCCAACAACCAATAGCGTTGTATCTCCTATCTTTTTTACCACCTCTTTCCAGGCCTTGAGTAAAAAATCAAGTCCTTTCTCTGCACTAAGCCTACCCACAAACACTGCAACTGATTTTTCTAACCCATATTTTTGTTTAAGCACTTCTTTTTCTGCTGCATCTAACACACGCACCCGATCGCTATCAAACAAAATGGGGATCAGGTCAATTTTTTCTTTTTTAACACCATGTTCAGTCAAAAGAGTCCGCATTCCTTCGGTAGCGACCAGAACTCGGTCACCAGAATTATAAAACCAACGATGGTATGCCCAACTCGTATGCTCGAAAAGCCCTACATGCCGCATACGGAAAAGCATCTGCAAATATTCACGTGAGGTGATGAGAGTATGAAAAGTTCCTACGCAAGGGATTTTCAAAAATTTCGATGCAATAATACCATCGACTCCCAAAAAAGTAGGAGTTTGAGAATCAATAATATCGGCTTTAAATCGTTTTAATTCACTAAGCACACGACCGAGTAACGGCAACGACATACGGAAACCCGGATACGGTGTCGGGCATGAAGGCAATTCAATAATCTTGGCCCGTTCAAGCCCTGGCAAAGGGCCACGTTTTTTTTTCGATTTGGAGACAATGAAAAGCACCTCGTGACCACTTGCAATAAGCCACCGAGCTAATTCAAGACAATGAGTAGTGACACCAGAAATATAGGGTGGAAATGCGTCAGTCAAAATAGCTACCTTCATACAATCCAATCCTTTATTTCTGAGGCACAACAAAACTAAAGAGTGTAATTAATAATTACCGCTTGATTGGTAATAAGGAAGATTGGGCGCAGCTTGTCCCAAAAAGAGTTGCACAAAACCACCTTGTCCACCAAGTGCGGTGCTCACCACAAAAATGGTGATCGTGTAGGAAGAAAAAATAATTACTAACCCAATAACTGCGTTTTTTAAAATCTTTTTTGCGGTGCCGACCTGTTCTTCTTTACCAGCTGCCGTTACCCATAAAAACCCAGCGTATACAATTAAACCAAGCACAATAGTTCCGAGCAACCGCAATACCGAACTAATGATGAGCCCCACAGTTACTCGCGGATCAACCGGTGCTGAATACCCCGCTCCCTGCTGCGCTGCTGCGCCAAGCTGACCACCCATTTCTGCACCCAAACCACCAGTAATTTGCGCTTGAACCACAGAGACAAGCGACAAAGAACTAAAAAATAGAATAAAACTCAAAACGATGGAATGCAAAAAACGCATATAAAATTTGTATTAAAGCCCAAGACGTTGTTTAAATGCTTGCCCCCAAGTTTGTTGCGGAGCACCCATCATAGGACCCACGGGTCCACCAAAACCATTTAAGAAAAAAGTAGTAATACTAAAAGCACCCAAAACAATCATCATTCCTATAGCCGATGTCTTCAAAATCTTCTTAGCCTTCGTCACTTTTTCTTCTTCACCCTGTGCAGTCATCCACAGGTAACCCGCATACACAGTGAGCGCAAAAAATATCGTTCCCAAAAACGAAATTACTCCTCGAATAGCATTACCAATTCTTTGAGAAAAAGAGGTTACCGTGACACCCTGCACATCGTAGCCAGATTTTTGGGCCACCCCTTCGGTGTATTCATTAATATTTGGGCCAGCCCACGCAGGGCTCACCACCACCATTGACGCCATGAAAAAAAGTACGAAAAGGAAACCTCGCATAAAAATAAATTAAGGCTTACAGACATCGGTTCCTGGGCATGAACCAGGATTCCATTGAGCAGCGCAACCAGACTTAAGAGTTGGCATACAATGAGTGGCATCTGCGTAACAGCAACCACCTTGATCGGCTGAAGGCGAAGAGTTGTTTGAACCGCTCAATTTTCCTGTGACAAAAGCAGTGATGGCATAGGCCGAAAGAACGATAAACAAACCAGTAATAGCCGCTGTAATTATCTTTTTTGCAGTCGCCACTTTTGATTCCTCTCCTTGTGCCGTCATCCAGAGCACACCTGCATACACCATGAGAAGTAAAAAAATAGTACCCAAAATCGAAAGCACTCCACTTACAATAGTACCTACCGATGTTTTCAAATCTCCCTCAAGACCAGTACCACTATCTTTACCAACGGTGCTGTCGAGGAGCGTGCTTGCACCTTTAAGGCCGGTTGCCTGTGCCTGAACTTGAAAAGGCACTAACAAGAAGACAAACATGAGACCTACCAAAAATCGAGAGAGCATAGTATAAAAAATCTAGAAAATTATTCTGTAATTAACTCACATTTTTCACCTTCTTGGCATTGTCCGTCAGTCATACATGTATCGCTTATAACACCAGCTACAGTGAGTACTTGCCTATTTGATTGCACCACACAACGGTGCACTGAACGGCCTTGTCGACACTGGCTAGTGGCAGGGTCACACGCTTGCCCGGCAGCACAATCACTCTGAGATTGACATGTCTTACCAGTCGCGGGTACAAAACCACTTCCCGCCTTTTTTAAACAGGCACTATACGTCGCATCACATGTTTCACCAGCCGCACAATCACTATCTGACTTACAGCTTGCACCCGGTGAATTACCACCTGCCAGCTGCTTAAACACAAACGAAGAAATAGCATAGGCAAACACAACGATGATTACACCCACCACCGCTGACTCGAGTCCAGCTTTAGCCTGATTTACAAGCTCGTTATTACCACGAGCGGTCATCCAAATAATACCACTGTAAAAAATAAGCAAAAAGAACACAATCGCCAGCACTGATAAAATTAATGTGACACCTTTACCAATAAGTTGCGGCACTGACCCTGCTCCAGCAACTTTGCGTGGCAAGAGATTTTCTTTACCATTAACCGCATCAACAGTTGATTCAATGCCGTAATAGTTGGCAGCAAGAAGACGAAGCGGAAATATTGCAACGCCAATGAATAAGAGACTGCAAAAAATGATGGAGAGTCGTTTACTCATAGAGTGTTTAAAAACAGAAGTTTAAAAATGATTATTTCTTAGACTTATGATTTCAAACTGGCTGCCTCCAGCAAGGAAGAAAATCTTCCTTGCTGGAGTAGAGCCCTGTGAGTGTTTATGGATTTGCTCCGGCCACGTCGCTACCTGTTGCCTTTAAGGCAGTTGAAATAACGAATTTAGCAATTGCAAACGCTGCAAAAATGAGAATTACGCCGATGATACACGCGACGATAATTTTCTTCGCAGTGCCGATTTGTTCTTCTTTACCTGCGGCGGTTACATACAAGAAACCAGCGTACACAAGCATGCCGACAATGATAGTGCCTAAAATTGCGAGCGAAGCGTTAATCAAACCTCCAGCAGTTTCCTGTAATGACTTGTTGGTGTTTAAACCACTGGCTTTTCCAACAGCTGGCAAACCAACGGTGTCTTCGGTGATCGCTGCATGTGCAGGAGTCAACCCTAAAACGAGTCCGCCGAAAAGCATTGCGCCTGTGGTAAGCGTGGTGATAAGTTTTTGGATTTTGGTCATATCTTCACCCCCTTTCTATTAAGAGAATTTATTTTTCACCTTTTAGATAAAAGGTTGGTTTCAGAATAGCACACTTTTTCATTTATTGCCAGTCAGATAATCAATATAGGTGGTAAGCAATAAATAACTTGAAAATACCAAGACAACACCAATTGCTGCCCAGACCATTGTATTGGTGCCTGATTTAATTTTCTCTTGATTACCCGCAGAAACAAACCATTGAAACCCACCCCACACCATCATAAATAATGCGACCGAACCAATCACCCCAAGCACCCCTTTAATAATAATTCCAATGATTACTGTGACATCAGTGGTGTTGTTTTGAAGCGGGTTACCGAGACTATAACACTTGCTCTTGGGATCATTGGGGCAAGGCACCGCACCGCTTTTGTCAGCTTTAGGCGCGGCAAAAGCCTGATTATACGGCACGAGAAGCACGCCAGTAAGCAACAAAAATGCTATTGCCAATCGTTTCATCATACACTTAAGGTTTTCTAAATAAACCAAAGAAACCAGATACCACCAAATAACTCGAAAGCATTGCCACGATGCCAAGTGTGGTCCACAATAGAATAGTTTTTGATTTTTGGATCTGTTCACTTTTGCCTTGCGCAGTCATCCAAAGTACACCCGCAATTACATAGAGTAGCAAAGAAAGAGCTCCAATGAATGAAAGCAATATTTTCACTCCAACACCAATAAACGCCGCACCAAGCTGCGCAGGGTCGGTGTTCGCAAATTGGGTAAATTGATTAAGACCCGCAGCCTGTTTTTGGAGTTTATCAACCGAAAGGTCGTCACCGCTCGCAGAAGACCCTGACGAGGAATTGCTTTTTTTAGAGGGTTTTGTCTCATCTTGAACATACTGCGCACAACTACCACTTTGAGGAATGTCCAATACCTCAAACGCATTGTTGGGTGCACTCGCTTTGTCATCAAAATTGTTCACACCACATTGACGATTGTCTGAAAAATTAGACAACTTAACACACTTAGTATTCTTATCTACATTTCGACAACAACAATAATCAACTCGAGTACGACTGACTCCAAAAACGGGTGTATCAACACAACTCTTTGTTGTCATGCATGTTTCTCGGGTTACCCCCTTTGTGACGATCTTATCTCCGTTCGCAATGGTACAAGAACAATCACCTACATCATTTGAATACACCGCGGTAAACTGAGGAGTGTTTTTGCATGAATTTTTATATTTTGTAAAGCAATCATATTCTGTTACTCCTTTTGACTCGACAGTACTACCATCATTAAGTGCGCATGAGCAATTACCACTCACGTTTGTACGATATGCGGTAAAAAGAGGAGTATCGGCACACGATTTTTTAAATACTCCCAAACAGTCAGTTTTACTGACAGCTATATTTAAAACTTTTGATCCATCCATTCCGGTACACACACAATTTCCAATATCTTCAGCAAAAGCTGCTGGTGGAAACAAAAAAACAAAGGCAGCAATCATGATCGCCCCTCGCAGCTGCCAACGAGAAAATATAGTAGCCATACCTTACAATAAATTAAACCCGCTCTGCACACCCAAAACTGCACCCAAGTACTTTACCAACAAATACCCCCCAAACGCAATAAGGAGTCCAATCACTGCCGCGGTCATAGCACCAGTGCCCTGTTTTATACTTTCTTGTTTTCCCTCTGAAATAATTAAGATAAAACCCCCATATAAAAAGGCGAGTAATGCGAGCGACCCCACAATTGAGAGAAGAGCATTGGTGAGCGAAATGGCTGTTTTGACAAAAATGCCAATACTACGACATTCCCCTTTTATATCTGCATCAAACACACAAGGAGGCAGTGCGCGATAAATCAACCCACTACTATTTGCTTTGGTTTTTGCTTTCGTATTGTCGGCCGCCTGGCTCTTGAGAAGAGCGGCTTTTTTATCATCCCACTCACTCAGTTTTGTGCCACATCCTGCAACATCTTCGGCGCACGATAAACTACCTTGATTCATTTCAGCGCAGATAAGCGCTTTAGAAGAGAGAGGGGTGCATTGACGAGTGGCGTCACTAAGGGGAACAGTGCCATCGAGTGGCGAGGCGCAAAAACAATAGACGTCGGCTGCATGCGCCGGTAACACTCCGAAAAATGACGCACTCCCCAAAAGCAAAAATATATTGAGAAGAAAAACACTCATTTTTTCAATCCAGCGCCTGCGCATAAAATTCAAAATTAATAGCTAGAAGGTTTGATCAATTTTAGATGCAGCTCGGTTTAAAATCTCTTGTCGCCATTCGACAATTCGTTCTGGGTCAGGCGGATCTTTCAGCCATTCGCCAAGCATGTCAACAATCACCTGACGAGCTGCTTCATAATTTGAGCCATGATACCAATTGCTCGCGATAAGCACCTGCGAGATAAAGGGCGCAAGTTCTGGTTTTTCTGACTGACTCGCAATAAAAGCTCGCATCGCGGTTGGACGACCTGTACGATCAAGATATTCTTTAGTAGCACCTGAATGAGCTAAATAATCAATGAATCCCCAGGCGGCTTCGGAATGTTTTGATTTGGCCACCACCGACTGCACCCAATAATCAGCCACGTTAACTGGCTGTTCGGGGTTGAGCTGCAAAAGCGGCAGAATTCCGAGGTTGAGCTGTGGCGCCCGTGATTTTACCACCGGCACATGATAACTATAGCCAAAAAAGAAAGCTAGAGATCCATCAACAAAACGATCAAGCGACGAACCAAGAGTACTATTCCACGTATAGGTGTCGCGATTAGGGTTTGCATAATCAGTATAAAAATTCATCACTCCCATTGAAGGAGTTTCGCCAGCTTCTTGGTCACGAGAAATGAAATTAAACACTGGTCTGCCATCACGTGCCACAAAATCAAGACCGCTCTGCTTAAAGAGTACGTAGAGTAAATCGTCGCTACCAGTCACATTATTACCCGTGCCAAGCGCCGTGCCGGACTGAATAATCGTGTTAGCTTTTTTATCGTATTTAGTTAATTTTTTTACCGCTGCCTGAAACTCATCCCAATTTTTGGGCGGAACAGGGATACCCGCTCGGTCAAGTAAATCTTTGTTATAAAACAACGCCATGGTATCAAGAGACAGTGGCAAGCCATAAATTTTCCCATCAACCACCACATCATTTTTCACTGCTTGGACATACTCACGATCGAGCTGGAGCGGATTAAGCATTTTTCTAACCACAGGCGTGATGACGGTGTTGGTCCCAATTGTGGCTTTTACCTCTTGCACAGTTGCATCACGCACGGTGTCGGGCATAGGCGCAAGTTTGGTGCGCATCCCACGAATTGAGCGGTTGCGTACAGAAACAATATCCGGCCCTTTATCCTCAGCCAGAGCCTCTACCAGACGTGGGTACATTTCATCAGCCCGAAGCTGACGCACTGTGATGGAGATATAGGGATGATCGGCACGATATTTAGCGATAAGACTATTCAACGCTGCAGTGTCGTCATACACCGTCCACATTTCAAGACTAACCGGCCGAGTAGCATTTTGCAGATCAGTTGACACCGCTTTGCACCCAAACCCTGAGCATACTAAAATCGCCGTTATCGCAACGGTAATAATTTTTTGAAGGGAATGATTGGCCATACCATGGCTCTTTTTAAAAATGAGATCACGTGTATTTATTCTTTCGAGCACTATACCACACTTTGCAAATATTTTCTAAACTCAACGCTCAGCTTTGGATCACGAAGCGCAAAATCAACATTCGCTTTGAGATAACCCAACTTTGAACCAGTGTCATAATAAATGGCATCTTTCACTTTACAGGCGTATACTGGCCGTTTTTTGGCGAGCGCTTGCACCGCTTCTGGCAACCAAATTTCTCCACCCTTGCCAGGCTTCAATTGTTTTAATTCGTCAAAAATGTCCGGCGTGAGTAAATAACAACCATGGGTAGCAAGAGTTGAAGGCGCATCGGCCGGATCGGGTTTTTCTACCAATGATTTAATCCGATACACATTATCCTCCACTGCTTCTACATCGGCAATACCATATTTAGAGACATCCTCACGGGCGACTTCAATGGCTGAAATTACCGGCGTACCATATTTCTCATACACATCAATGCATTGCTTTGCGCGTGGCGGGTTAGAATAAATAAATTCATCACCCCACAAAACGACAAATGGCTCGTCACCAACAACCTCTTGCGCACTTAACACCGGTGTGCCATTACCATATGGTCCTTTTTGGCGGACATAAATAAAATTAGCCATTTCGGCAATGTGCCTAATTTCAGCCAGCTGCTCCTCTTTGCCTTGCTTTTTGAGCCAGGCTTCCATCTCGTAATTATAATCAAAATGATCTTCGACAGCTCGTTTGCTCGTACCCGTAACCAAAATAATTTCAGTAATACCCGAAGCCACCGCTTCTTCTACGACATATTGAATAATGGGCTTGTCGACAACCGGTAGCATTTCTTTCGGCATGGCTTTGGTAGCCGGCAAGAAACGAGTGCCGAATCCTGCAACGGGAATAACTGCTTTACGTATTTTTTGCATATAAAAAGATGATTTCACTAAACGTCTATAAGTGTAACAAAGGAAACAAAACCAAGCAATGGTTGCTTATTTCTTTATTTCTTCCCAACTAATGAGTGAATACTCCACCCCAACCGGAAAACCCGGCGGTGGACTAAAGATTAAATTAGCATCATACGTAGAGGTCACCGTACGATACCCAGAAGTAATATCAGTGCCAGAAGGCACCCAATTCCACATCCAACGCTTGGCTGAAATCACCGAGCCGTACGTAATCAAATTGCTTTTATAACTTCCTAGATAATAATAACGCTTCACCCCGCCGTGTTGCGCGAGCATGGCCGCATTAATCTCGAGCGTGTCGGGCGAATCACGAGGAATCAAAATATTTTGCTCCGCAATAAGGCCGAGCACACAACAGCCGTCTTTTGCAGCATAGGTGATGTTGCCATTAAAAATAATAGACTTACCCGTCGCAACACCTACGGTCACTCGACCATTTACCACGCCATCAACCCACACATTGTCTTCCACATAGACATAGCCATTAGCTGGCAGATTGTACACGAGTGGGGTGTCGAAAGTGCGCGCATCCAAACAATACACCACCCAACTACTCGTCCAGTCTTCCAGTCCACGATAACAAAAAGCCGTGTTCACTTTATATGCTTTTATTTGACCATCCGCGGTAAATTCAAGTCGCCACCCATAATTACCAGAAGACGACAAATATATTCCCGCGCTCTGGGCCTCGGCTTTAATCTGAGCCAAGTTCGTGGTAACAATTTCAAAATCTTTAGCCGGTACTGGAAATTTCCACAACGTGGTAGTGGGTCCACCCGAACCCCACACCCCTGGTTTTACTTCGTTAAAACAACCACTATACACACCACACACATACGTTGGAGCAGCACTCGCGATTGGCGCATCAGCCATGCCATCAAAACGAATACCGCTATTGGAGTGCAACTTGCCATGCACCACTTGATTACTCAAAATCCACACGTCAGAATTCGTTAAAAACGCATAATCACTATATGCAGGAAAACCGACCCTGGCTTTTAATACCCGTTGACTCGCGGGTGCGCTGTCGAGCCAACCCGTTGAGGTGATAGTGACAATGGTTGAACCAAGAGGAGGCGCGCCAACTTCGAGGGAGTAGTGCCCAACAGTCGTGCCGTCTTTGTCTTGATAGGGATGCACATAAGGACCAGCCGCGCCCGTACCATCTTGATAGTCAGTGCTATTATGCGCCAGATGCCAACGATAATAATTAATACCTGCTTCTGCTATCTCATAGGCCATTTCGCGATTGTATTTACTTAAAGTCGCCTGATTTTCGAGCAACCCATAACTCACTACTCCAAGCACCATGATAGTAAAGGCAAGCGACCCGAATACCAGCACATAGAGGAGCATGCTTCCTCTGTGGAGTCGCCCGCTTTCCCGAATCTCAGAAAAAAAATGATTAAACCACATATATTTCTCAAAAATCTTTTCTTTTATGTCACAAACACCATATGCCATTCCTAATTACTTTTCAAATTACGAATTGCTACTTTAGTTTCAAGTGTTAACGATGTCGGTGAGGAGCTCGGATTTTTATCAAGTATAAACTTAATGCCAACCAAACGCACCAGTGTGATGTTGGGAGTATCTGCGAGCGGTGTTGAACTGGGGCCGGAATACGTGTCGTCGTAATAGGAAAAAAATGGCGTTGAAGTAACAAGAATTACATTGTGGAGCACGTCCGTAATTATCTCATTTGTCTGATCATACATAAGTGGACTGCCGGCTGGCTTGATTATTCCTTTTCGGAGCGTACTTGTGGTAATAAAATAACGCACCCGCTCCATTGACTGATCAGCATCTAGATTAGCAAAAAAGGTAAGCTGACTTTGATCAGCCGACTCAATCGGATACGCACCCAAGCTTGAATAATTAGCCACCCTAAGCTCATTCACCATTGTATTTAACACTGCTCTGCCTTCTGCCTGCGTTGATAATTGATCATAAATAGTATTTTTATAGCGAAAATTAACTAGAAAAATTTCTGTAATAGCGAGTGTCAGTAGCGAAAAAATCGCTATACTCACCACCACCTCAAGCAAAGTAAATCCACGCCCACTAAACACTTGCATAGGTTCGTCAAAACTAATTTTTAGACATATTCACGGTCGTTTCATTATTGCCGTGCACATCCACAGACTCACTTTCAGTCAAATATCCTGAACTCGTCACAATAAGCGTAAAGGTACCTTCTGATAAACCGCTAAAAAATACCTGGCCTGGTGGCGTGCAGCTATTGCTATAGGTAAATGAAAGTTCAGAGAGTTGTGGAGTAAAAAAAATATCTTCGGTACTCAAAAAAACCCGATAACGCAAATACCGATTGCCATTATGCCCTGGATACATAACACTATTTGAAACGCTGTAATAAGTCGTCGTCGAACCATCAGGTCCCAAAAAATTCCAGCTCGATGGAGTACTGCTATTACTGGAGGCAATTTGAAACAATAGCGGAGTCGCGCCCGTCTGAATAGGCTGCGCCGTTGGTTCCCATATGATATTACGATATGTTACCCCCGAACCAAGATCAAATGTTGACGATTCTAGCCATCCACTCGAAAGATAGTGTGTGGGAGATCCTCGCGGGGAACCTAAAATTCTTCTAAGTTTAAGGTCGCCAGCTGGAAAAAAATTACTTACACCAAAATCATCAACAAAATATTGGGTATCATTTACCATATCAACCTGACCACCACCACCCGACCAATCTGTCTGCCGTACATACCCAAGATCAGTGCCAAGCACCTTGTTATAACCACCATTCAGAAGATTTACGTTTGCACCTGCGAGCGGCAGACCCGTGCCCGCATCTTTTACGCGCACCAAAAGCGAATTAGCGGTATGATTTTTCAAAATAACTGTGGCTTCTTGCGCAACACCAGGATCAACCCGAAGTGGCGATTGTGGGATCGTACCCATGACATCGTATGGCGAGCCAGAAGCACTTACCGTGTAACCATCTTCTTCCATGTGTGGCAGCATGACAGCACCAACGGCGTCGGACGTGTAGGCCTGATTAAACTTGTATACCGTGGGATTGGACCCAATTAACTTAGCGCCGTGCACCGAAAAAGGAAAACTAGTTTGTGGCACACAGCTTTCTTTTAAAATATGAAGAAACAAACTTCCCAATCGATCTATTTCGAAACTTAGCTGTGTCACATTTTGACTCGCCACAGTAGCCGGCGGACGACTGGGATTGGGGTTTTGCACTGAAGCGGAAACAGTGTAATCAGATGCGTATCCAATTTTGTTAACAAGCACACTGTAGGCGAGGGTGCCGGTTGGCACGTCGATTAGATTTAAGTTTCCTTGGCTGTCAGTTACATCATTAATTACAATCGGTGGAACAGATGATGGATTCGACACAGTGACATTTGCCCCCGAAACAGGCAACCCATTCGCTCCAAACACGGTGAGAAATAATGACCCATTGTTGGTTGCGGTCTCAAGCAATTTCGGCGCAATGCGTGTACTCATAGCAACTATATTTTGCTGGCTGCAACTACTACACGTTATTTGCATTTCTACTAATTTATAATCTGCTGGGGCGCTGTCATGAGGTGTGCCCGTCACCGTGCCATCAAACGGGTCATCCACATTACGCACTGTGGTGACTACCGAAAACGTCATGCCGTTCCGCGTGATTGTTTTTACTCCTTCGAGTACTCCTGCCGGAAAACCATTTTTAACACCCACACTATTATAAGAAATAGTGCGCGCCGCTTCGAGTTCTTCGGTCAATACTTCTGTTTCCAAAATACGCACACGTGAGTATGAAACTAATTTAAAAGCCAATTGAGCGCAACTATACACGCCGAGAGCAAAAATCATAAACACCCCCACGCTGACGAGTACTTCAATCAAGGTAAAGCCCGAATAAAAAATATATTTCTTCATGCTCGGCAGTATACCACAGAATCTTCATTAAAAACCTATCGTACACCACTCTTTGACACCTAAACGATTTTTGTTATAATGGGCGCACTTAATTCTGCACCCTTTTGCCCGGGTGGTGAAATTGGTAGACACAAGGGACTTAAAATCCCTCGTCGCAAGGCATGCGGGTTCGATTCCCGCCCCGGGCACACATCTCTTTCGTATGATAAAAACAATCGTTTTTGATGTCGACGGCGTACTCATCCGTGGCGATAGGTATTTTAGTCAGCGTTTTTCGGATGAGTTTGGCATCCCCATGGAAAAAATACTTCCCTTTTTCAAAAATGAATTTCAATCATGCCTCGTGGGGGAGGCGGACATAAAAACAGAGTTGAGTAAATACACTAAAGAATGGGGCTGGACAAAGTCCGTTGATGACCTACTCGCCTACTGGTTTGCCCACGAAAGCAAAACTGACGAGAAATTACTTGAAGACATAAAAAAACTGCGAAATAATGGTATCAAGTGTTTCCTTCATACCAACAATGAAAAGTACCGCGTGGAGTACCTGCTTGAAACCGTTGGTCTCAACTCATATTTTGACGGCGCTTTTTCTTCTGCTCACATTGGATATAAAAAACCACAGCCAGAATTTTGGGCCAGTGTATATGCACGCATAGGAACGCCAGACAAAAACGAAATTCTCGTCTGGGATGATGACCATGAAAATATTGAATCAGCCAAAAATTTTGGTTTTATGGCCGAAGTGTATTCTGATTTTGATTCTTACGAAAATCGCCTAAAAACACTTCTCAGCTAACTACCTGTTGGCTTAAAAACGATCTTTAATAAAAAAACAAAAAAATCGCTCCTCACCAAAGGAAACGATTTTTTAAAATATTCATTGGCGGGCCCGGCGCACATGGAGACGGATGTCTCCTCGCACCAGGCCCTTGCGCCCCCCCTGACAGCTTCTCGCCGACTAGTTGAACTTCAGGTCGTTGCTCTCGTCGTCGTCCTTCTTGAAGAAGACGAGGAAGACACAGAGCCCGATAATCGCCATGAGCAATGCGAAGTCGCGGCAGCCGTTACGGGTCCAGTCGAGGACGCCGAACTTCATCAGCCCGAGGGCGGCACCCCAGACGGCGAAGCCTGCTCCAGGAACGAAAAGAATGAGCGCGACAAGGGTCCCGAAGAGAGTGTCGAAGAACTTGGGCGACTGATTCAGCGTCTTCATGTGTGCTCCATGTGGCCCGACTCGGTGGGCGCTCTTGAAAGACCTTTTAAAGATCCTCAAAGAGCTTGCACCGATTACTTTTCTAAACTTAGAAAGCTAACTAAAATAGCACATTTCTTAACGATTGTCAATCATGCAATCTATGAAAATTATCTCCCTCAACATCTTCGGTGGCCAATTCCTTGAACCACTTCTCGATTTTATCCGCACCGAAGCACCAACCACTGATGTGTTTTGTTTTCAAGAAATGCTCACGAGCAGTGAACCCGCTCGAGTGAGCAACGGTTCTTACACACAAATTTTTACTGCGATTTCAAATATACTATCTGATTTCCAACCCTTTTTTGCTGCCGCTCAAGAGCAGTATGATCTCACCACCTTGGTGGACTTTGAAGTCACCGAAGGGGTCGCGACATTTGTAAAGAAAACAATTTCCGTTATCCGCAGTGGCGACTTTTTCATCCACCAAGGTTTTAACACCCTCACCCCGCCCGCCGATTGGTCAACACTTGGTGCCAACGCGCAGTATATCTCACTCGCTGGTGAGCGACCACTCACCATTTTTAACGTGCACGGCACCGCGTGGCCAGGAAATAAACTCGACACACCCTCCCGACTCATTCAATCACACAAAATTATTGATCACATAAAAAAATCACCCGGAGAAATTGTGGTAATGGGTGATTTTAATTTATTACCCGACACTAAAAGCATTCGTTTGTTCGAAGACTTTGGTCTCACCAACCTCATCAAAACCCACAACATCAAAAACACTCGCGGCAGCCTGCTCCGAAAACTCCATCCCGAATACGCCTTCACTGACCAAGGTTTTCAAGATTTTGCTGATTACACTTTTATATCACCCGGAATTAACGTGGTGGCGTTTACCGTTCCTGACATGCCTATTTCTGACCACCTGCCCATGATTTTAGAATTTTAATCTTTAGACTCAGGTACAGACTCCAATCGCTTAAGCACTTCTTCCACCCGCCGCTCAGCTTCTTGCTGCACCGCTTCGCCCGTCCAATCAGAGTGTTCTTCTCGCACGGCTTTGAGTTCTTCTTGAAGCAGCGCCGTGCGCAAATCAGTGAGCTGACTTTTAAAGTCAAACATTTTCTTCTGCAAAGCAGCGAGCACCTTTTGATCTTGCCCCACCGATGGAATATCGTCGTCACTGTTGGCATTGGCGAGCTGGAGTTGCTGACGAATAAGCTGCACAGCTTTCACCACCTGCTGCATATTGGCTGAAATATTCTGCATCTGTTTTTGAGTGCTTTTTACTTCACCAAGCATTTTTTCAGCTCGTTCTTTCGCACCCATTTTTTTCTCGAGCTGCTCCATTGCTTTCTCGCGATCAGATTCGGCCCCCGATTCTCTGCTCTCAGCACGCGAACGTGCCACATTTTCAGCCTGTTGTTCAAATGACATAGGTAAAAATTAAGGTAGACGTAACAGTTTTTTCATGTTAAAATGGTATCATTATGGTTCAAAAAAATCAAAATAAAACCGACACTCGACTGGTTTCTCCCGCAAACGATGATGCCGAAGAGGTCGTACTCGAAGTCTCACTCCGTCCGCAAAAACTCAGTGATTTTGTCGGTCAAGAACATTTAAAAACAAATCTCACCATCGCCATTCAAGCCGCCAAAAAACGTGGCGAAGCACTGGAACATATTTTGCTTTATGGTAACCCAGGCCTTGGCAAAACCACTCTCTCGCACATCATTGGCAAAGAAATGAACACGAACGTAAAAGTTACCTCCGGTCCGGCGCTTGAAAAAGTTGGTGACCTCGCCGCTATTTTATCTAATTTGCAGGAAGGTGAAATCCTCTTTGTTGACGAAATCCATCGTCTCAATAAAACCATTGAAGAAGTCCTCTATCCTGCCCTCGAAGATTATTCACTCGACATTATTATTGGCAAAGGCCCAGCTGCACGCACCTTGCGCATGCCGCTTAATCACTTTACACTTATTGGCGCCACCACCAAACTCAGCCTGCTCTCGTCACCACTCCGTGATCGCTTTGGTCATACCTATCACCTTAATTTTTACGAAGAGGCAGATATCAAAACCATTCTCGAACGCAACGCTCGAATTCTGAATGTGCGTATTGAAGACGACGCTACACACCTGGTTTCTGGTCGAGCAAGACGCACTCCCCGCATTGCAAATCGCTTACTCAAACGTATTCGTGACCTGGCAGAAATTGAAGGAAATGGTATAATCACCACAGCGCTGGCTAAACGAGCCCTTGAATTATTGGCTATCGATGAATACGGCTTAGATGAGATTGATCGACGGCTTCTTACCGCACTCATCGAAAAATTCAACGGCGGACCAACCGGTCTATCTACACTCGCAGCAGCCATTGCAGAAGAAACTGAAACCATTGAAACCGTATATGAACCATTTCTTCTCCAAACCGGTTTTCTTGAACGAACCCCTCGTGGGCGCAAAGCCACACGTCGAGCCTATGCACATTTGGGATTCACTCTACCACCTGAGCCACCCACCCTACTGTAGCTGGTAGGAATTAGGTGCTAGCTTATAGGAATGTTCAACAACCACAAGCTACAGACTAAAAGCTACAAGCTCCAAACTCACACTAACTTCATCACATGGAAATTCCTCTTTACCCCTTTTTCATCGCCTACCTCATCGCCATTCTCATTTTTGGTTTTGTATTTTTAATTGAACTGGTGCACTTGTGGCACGCACACGCCCTCACTCTAACAAGTTTTCTCGTCACCTGTGTGGTGGCAAGCAGCATGTCTCTCACTCTTTGGTTTACCTGGAACATTGAAAAAGATGTGAACTGGAATCAAACTTTCACCATCGGTGGTGGCAGTCAAGAAACGGCTCCTGGCATTGAATAACTTCTTTATTATCTTCTCAACACTTTTGCTATGCTTCCTCCTTTCATTGTTCCGAAAGCCGCTGAAAAAATTGCCTACCAAGGCCGCCGCCATCTGTTTTCTTTTTTTCCTATTTTGCTTATCACTCTTTTTTGCGGCAGCCTGCCACTCATTTTTATTTTTCTCAGTCAACTTCTTTTCCCAAACTTTGCCCTACAAACTACTGGCTACAGCATCACAGTACTTGGGATCAGTCTTTATTATTTGGCGCTCTGTGTATTTTTCTATTCTTCATTTATCGATTACTACCTCGATACCCTTATTATTACCAACGACCGACTAGTGCACATAGAACAAAAAAGTCTCTTTTCGCGCAGTATTTCAGAAATGGATCTTACCAAACTTCAAGATGTTACCTCTGAAGTCAGCGGCTTTTTTCCTTCACTTTTTAATTACGGCACAATCAGAATTCAAAGCGCAGGTGCCGTCGAAGAATTTGTGCTCAAAAACGTTCCCCACCCCAACACTGTTCGCGGAATTATCATTGACATGAGCAACGAAGACCAACGGCCAAAAAAATAAAACAGTTCTGACAAAACGCGCTGGTCATCTGAGTGTCTCATACTTCACCTGCAAAAATTTACTCCTCGTCGAACGTACAATACGTTCATATTTTGATAAAAATTTTTATTTTTAATATATTTTTTCAACGGCCGTACCTTGATAATAATAAGTGAGAATCTGTTCAAATGTCCAACCGTCTTTTTCTGCGCGAGCTTTGGCATCAGAGCCGCTCATCCCCACCCCATGACCTAATTTAGTTTTTCCTTTATCATACACCGCTTCAACGCTTTGCAGCCAAGGGAATAAAGTACCTTGCCACACCTCTTGCCAACTTCGAGTGCGTCCATCCGAACGAGTAAAATATGGTGTCACCACCGGCGCGCTCTCATACGTAACCATCATCCCACGAGTGGCCTCTGAAGCTGCCACCACGTGGGGTAAATAGGCTTCAGCTACATACCCAAGGTACAACTGACTGGCAGTTGTGGGGAAGACGTCAAACAGACGCACGGCCCGACTCACCCCCTCACCGCGACGAACATGATAATACGCATATGAACGCACCGCGATTTGTAGTGCTTTGTTGTATTCAAACGGTGCATCATCGCTTGTTTCAGCAACACCAGCTACATATTCATCAAGCGGTAATTCATTAATCACATACGAAGCACCTTCCTTAGCTGAAAAACGAAATTCTAACGTGCCGCGATAGATATTAAAATTTTTAGCTCGTCCAGAAAAAAAACGCTGATAATTTACTAAGGTAAAATAGTGCGCTGGGTCAAATGGTAAAAGTCGCACAGGTTCCGGTCCGGAAACATCCAACGCTTCACTCTGGAAATGATATGTTCCCGTTGCGTAGCGTAGTCGCCCTTCGCTTCCAGCGGACAAGACGCCTTTAACTACATCACCTTGAAAAACCTGATACGGAAATTCTGACAACACTCTCACGTCATCGGTGGTACTATAAAGCCCCACTCGCACCACAGGCTCAGCGATGAGCGCCCGCGTGCTAACTATTGCTGAATCACGAAAAACAACCTCCTCCCCAGAAGACAAACCACTGGTGGATGTTGCTTCTCTTAAAAAAGAAGACGTGCTGACAAAAGAAGAACTCGCTGTAGATAAAAAAACAGGCACACCATTCGCCGAAGAGGTGACCGCGGCAAAATCTTTCGGCACCACAACTTGTGACACCGTTGCGTCAACTACATTGATGAGTAGATAAAAGCGAGTTCCTTTTATCCATGTTTTATTTTCGGCAACAAGCGCAAACTCCTCTCGGTAATTTCCTGGTTTTTGTGGTGCATTAAGAATTAACGTGAACACAGTCTTTCCTCGAGGAGAAACCGTCTGCTTCACCCGAGCTGGCTGATTTGCTTCCAGCCACTCTTTTGTCTTAAATTCACTCGCTCGATAGCGAGGACCAACAGTATACATCGACACATATTCTTTACCTGTCGCTGCCCAGCTTTTCACTCCAGTATTTTTAAAAGTAATTTCTATTTTTTTGGTTTCTCCCGCAACCATACGAATTGGATCAGCCACTGACTGACCCACATACTGCCCCTGGTAACGTGTATCACGATACGGCAATGCTTCACTCGCCGCTGCTGTCGGGCGCCACAAGAACATGCCAGCAATGACTAAACTCCATAGTACTAGGTTAGATATTTTCATATCATTTTAGTATAGCACCAATTGCGAAATGACTGGAGCGAATGCTATACTCACCTTTACCTATGACCCTCCACCACAAAATTGCGTACAACACCATTTTTCAATTACTTGGCAAGGGAATAAGCACCGTGCTGGGGCTTGTTGCCACCATGTTACTACTTCGCACACTAGGCGCTGAGCGTTATGGCTGGTACACCACAGCCAACGGCTTTCTTCAATTTGTGGGCATCCTTGGCGATTTTGGCTTTACACTCACGGTATCAAATTTAATTGCGGCAGCTACCTTTTCAAAAGAGAAAATTTTAAACACCAGCCTCACTCTCCGCCTCATCACCGCCTGCGCTCTTTATGGCGTGGCCACGCTGATTTTTTTCTTTCTTCCTTACCCCTCAATTATAAAAATTACCTTTGCACTCATCGCACTTTCCTATTTCAGTGCGACGCTTAATCAAGTCTTCATTGGCTACTATCAAGCCACACTTCACACCTCAATCATCACCATAGGAGAAATTATTGGCCGTATTATTTTAGTGCTGGGCATTGCTTTATCTGCTCAATTTTCTACCGCTTTTCTCCTCATGATGGCCACCATCACTGCAGCGTCACTCGTATACACATTTTATTTTTTCATCAAAACCCCAGGATTAAAACTTGCCTACGACCGCGCTATTGTAAAAACGTTCTGGCAACGCACCTGGCCAACAGCTCTTGCGATTATTTTTAATGCGGTTTATCTCCAAGGCGACCGAGTGATTCTGCCTTTTTTTGTCTCCCAAACGGTCGTGGGTTATTATGGCGCCGCCTACCGAGTGCTTGATGTGGTGATTCAAAGTGCAGCTATTATTATGGGCATCATGATGCCCCTTCTCACAGCGGCGTGGGCACAAGGCAACAAAACCGATTTTAAAAAATACTACCACCTTAGTCTCACCGCACTCGCGCTGCTTTTATTCCCCACCATCGCCGGTATTGCAGCCCTCCATAACCCCATCATGCATTTTGTTGCCGGAAAAAATTTCGTGAGCACTGGCAATGTTAGTCCTGGCACTATTTTACAATTTCTGAGTATCACTATTTTTGGCATTTGCTTCGGCATGACGTTTGGTCACATTGGTCTTGCGATCAATCGTCAAAAAGAGGGTATGTATATTTTTGCGAGCAACGCCGTGCTCAGCCTTATTGGGTATGGTCTTTTTATTCCACGCTATGGGGTCTGGGGCGCAATCGGCGTCACCATCTTCTCAGATTTTTATGCAGGCATTGGGCTTATGCTTGTCGCCATTGTGTATTCACAAACAAAACCAAACTTGCTCCCTCTCTTAAAAATTGCTCTCGCCAGTGTGGGCATGGCAGCACTACTCTCACTTCTCCCATCACTTCCTCTTCTCGCCAGCATTTTTTTAGGGTGTGCCTCATATGCCACAGCTATACTTCTTCTTAAAGTTATTCCTCTTTCTCACCTACAAAGCGTCGGGTCATTTTTCCATTTTTTGAATAAAAAAGGCTAAATTAAGCCAAAAAAATGATTGACAAAACGAAAAAAATATGCTACTATACGGCATATAATTTTATCATCACTCTTATGCACACCTCCCCAGACCAAAACCCTTTCTCTCTTGATGCTCAAGTTCCGACTAAAAGAATACTTAATTTAGTAAAACAAATTTATTCATTTTCTAATCCCGAAAAAGCTGTAGCCGCGCTCGAAACAGGCTTGGCTGCCCTCACCCCTCCAGAAAAAAAATCAATCTCTGCCTCTCCTGAAATTGCCCAAACGCTTGCTGAAAAAATTGGTACGCTGCTTGACAACATTCACGTCCGCATAGGAAATCCTACAGAAAATGATGCCAAACTCGCTCTTATTAAAAAGCTCGCCGGACTTATGCCCGAACCCGTGCGTGCCCGCTGCTTTGAAAATAAGGAACTCGCCACCAAATTTAATAACATGGCTGATTCCTTTGTTTCACAACTAGACACCTCAGCTAATGAAATTTTAACTCAATTTAAAACCTTTCTTGAACTTCTTTCTCCTGCCCAAAGACACACTCTTCTTACCTCTGCTTCTCGCCGTGACAAAATTCAAAGTGTAATCCATCGATTGCAACGCAGTGGGCAAACAAAAAAAGCCCAAGACCTGGTAGACCTTACCAACGCAATGGTAACAGAAGGAGCAAAAGCAAAAGAAATTGCAGCGGCAGGCAAAGAACCGGCTAAAACCGAATTTCCTCAGGCAACAATAGATGCAAAAATGGGGTTAGAGCTAGTTGGTAATGCACTGCGTGCATTTAGTGTCTACGACAAACCAGCTGTGATCGAAGATAATTTAACCAAATTCACAGACCTTCTTAAAAGACTCACACCCGAAGCTGTACAGGCAATCACGGGTGAAGAAAAAATTTCTACACGTTTTATTGGTCACGCTCAAGATTTTATTCGCAGAATAGAAATTAACGGCGACATCAACGAAATAACCATTGCCATTAGTAATCTTGAACAATTTGTTGGTCTTTTACCCACACACACCAAAGAAATGTTTTTAAAAGATCCGACCACAAAAACGCGTTTTGAAAGAAAACTAAATGACTTTGTTTTAAAAATGAATGCATCCACTTCAGACTTCGCGAATTTTTTTCCTTTTTTTCAAGCTTTGCTTGATGTGGTACCACCCCAAATGGCTCATGAAATTCTTTCAAATGAAAGGAACACCCTAAGAATTCAAAGAATCACCGCAACGTTACATCGAGAAGGAAAACATTCTGAGGCAGCGACCCTGACCACTCTCATTGGTAAATGAGCACGTGCTTTGCCCACACCAAAAACTGCTTAAAACCCTGCTAAACAGTGCTCACATGCACTGTTTTTTTGTTTAAAAAAATGTTATCTGTTAAGATAACCTTGTTTTACATCTTCTTTTAAAAGAAATTGCTAACCTCTTATTGCATATGGACTTTGCCAAAATTCGCAATTACTTATTCTTGACCCTGCTCGCCATTGCCACCGTACTTTTTCTACTCCTCCTTAAGCCGTTTGCCTACCCCATTTTTTGGGCGGCGGTGATTGCCGCCATTGTTCGCCCGGTCTACACACGTCTTAACCAGACCATTAAACACGCCAATGCCAGCGCCGGGCTCACTCTTGCTTTTGTTGTTCTCATCATTCTTATCCCTCTCTCGATCCTTGGTACCCTGCTCGTCAAAGAATCTATCACCATCTACACCTCTCTCACCAGCAACCGCAGCCTCCTCACCGACGCAGCCAAACATGTCGCTGAGGCAGTGCAACAGAATACGCTCATTAAAAAACTTGGTATTGATGATACTGAACTACTGAATAAGGCGGCCGACAGTTTGCAACAGGTGCTCAGCGTCACTTTTGGTACCATCACCAACTTTACTCAAAACTCCCTAGTAATTATTGCTCTATTCTTTATCATGCTGTATTCGCTATTTTTCTTTATCCGCGATGGCGAAAAGATGCTCAAAAAACTTATGTACCTCTGCCCGCTGGGCGATAAATACGAGGAGGTGCTCTATACCAAGTTCACCGCAGCGGCCAGTGCGACGATCAAAGGAACCATTGTCATTGGCAGTATTCAAGGGCTGATTGGCGGACTCGCTTTCGTGGTAGCTGGTATTCCTCAAGCCCTTATTTGGGGAATTGTCATGGTCTTTTTTTCGGTTATTCCCGGAGTTGGGTCTTCAATCGTCTGGCTCCCCGCTGCACTCATTCTGCTTTTTACCGGACACACTTGGCAGGGCATCATGCTCCTCATCATCGGCCTAGTGGTGATCAGTACTATAGACAACTTGCTTCGCCCCATCTTAGTGGGAAAAGACATTAAAATGCCGGCGTTGCTCATCTTTTTCTCTACCCTGGGTGGCATCGCGGTGTTTGGCCTCTCAGGCTTTCTCATTGGCCCCGTTATTGCCTCACTCTTCATGTCATTTTGGGACATGTACGAACAATACTATCGCTCTGAACTGTCACAAAATTGATGAAGGAATAACCAGTTGATGAAATAAAAAACATCCCGATTTAGTTGGGATGTTTTTTATTATTTAGAATTAGTGGTTTGCAGACTACATGTCTACCAACCGACTCTTCGTTTGATGCGGGGGTATGATTTGAACATACGACCTTCGGGTTATGAGCCCGACGAGCTACCAGGCTGCTCCACC
>CAYUHX010000015.1:0-28028 GCA_964444705.1 uncultured Gammaproteobacteria bacterium
TTACCTTAATTTTTCTATTACTGATGGTGAAAAAATTAAACAAATCGAAAAAGTAACCCAACACGACGTAAAAGCTGTTGAATATTTTTTAAAGAAAAAAATAGAAAAACTTCCCTGTAAAAAATATGCTGAATTCATCCATTTTGCACTCACTTCCGAAGATGTTAATAACCTGGCATATTCGCTCATGTGGAAACAAGCGCTTATAAAAATATTTCTGCCCACGATTTCAAAAGTGCGAGATACTCTTTTGACTTTTATAAAAAAACATAACGAGCCTCTTTTGGCACTCACCCATGGCCAAAGTGCCACACCAACAAGCACAGGAAAAGAATTTGGTGTTTTCATCGCTAGGCTTGAAAGACAAATACTCGAGCTTGAAAATCATAAACTTCTTGGTAAATTGAATGGCGCTACCGGCACCTGGGCAGCGCACTGCCTCAGCTATCCAGACATTGATTGGATTAAGTTCAGCAAAAAATTTATCTCTACCCCGGGTCTTGAACCAAATCTTATCACGACCCAAATTGAACCTCATGATTCTTTGGCTGAAAGTTTTCACACCATTGAACGAATCAACACAATTCTTCTCGATTTTACCCGTGATATATGGCTCTACATCATGCGTGGCGTGCTTGGTCAAACTAAAAAAGAAGGTGAAGTTGGTTCAAGCACCATGCCGCACAAAATCAATCCCATTCATTTTGAAAATGCCGAAGGAAATTTAGGAATAGCCAATGCGCTTCTCAAACACTTTGCGGAAAAACTACCTATTTCTCGTTTGCAGCGCGATCTTTCTGATAGTACCGTGCTCCGCAACCTCGGTGTACCACTTGGTCATTCTATTCTGGCGTATGAAAGTATCTTAACAGGCATGTTGCGCCTCACGGTAAATAAAGAAAAATTAAACGAGGAATTGGAAAATCATTGGGAAGTGCTCGCTGAAGCCATCCAAGTAATTCTTCGCAAAGTGGGTTATTCAAAACCATATGAAAAATTAAAGGAACTCACTCGTGGCGAAAAAATTACCAAAGAAAAAATCCAGCAGTTTATTTCTGATCTAGACATTCCTAAAAAAGAAAAAAATAAATTACTCCAGCTAACACCTCACACCTACCTTGGAGTCATTAAAGACACACACCGACCATGATGTGAAAAATTAATCTATTATTTTAAAAAAACTGAATTAAAAAAGAATACTATCTATGTGCGGAATTTTGGGAATTTTTCAACATAAACCCGTGGCCACCGAACTCTATGACGGCCTCATCCATTTGCAGCATCGTGGCCAAGACGCTGCCGGCATTCTGACCTATAACAATCATTTTCATCTTAAAAAAGGGTTAGGCTACGTGCGCGATGTCTTTGATCAAGATCATATGGAACGGCTCGAAGGCAATTGGGGCATTGGACACACGCGCTACCCCACCTCAGGATCGAAAAGCGATGTTGAAAACGCCCAACCTTTTTATCTGTCATCACCCTACGGCATCGCCATGGCCCACAATGGCGACCTCACTAATTATACTTCTCTGAAAAAAGAACTAGCCGAAAAAGATCGTCGGCAATGCAACTCGAGTTCTGATCTTGAGGTATTGCTCCATATTTTTGCGGCCACCCTAGAATCACTGCCCGTGACAAACTCTTTTTTTGATGCTGTTTGTCTGGCAGTGGAGACTATTTTTAACCGCACGAAAGGAGCCTACTCAGTGGTGGGCATTATTGCGGGAAAAGGCATGTTTGCTTTTCGCGATCCGCATGGTATCCGTCCGCTCGTATACGGCGAACGCAAAAACGCTGATGGCACTATCGATTATATTTTTTCATCAGAGAACACGATGTATTATCCCCTCGGATTTTCTATGAAGGGTGACATTGAACCCGGCGAAGTCGCTTTTGTTGATGTACAAGGCACCCTCCACCGTCGTCGCCTCCGCCACGAACAATTTACTCCTTGTATTTTTGAATATGTCTACTTGGCAAGACCCGACTCCACGATAAATGATGTGAGTGTGTATCGCGCGAGGTTACGTATGGGGCAAAACCTAGCCTTGCAATGGAAGAAAAAATATCCGGACGTATTACCCGATATTGTTATTCCAATCCCTTTTTCTTCAAACACCGCAGCCCTATCGATGGCACATGAACTGGGAATACGTTACTCTGAAGGACTCTATAAAAATCCATTCGTAGGACGCACCTTTATCATGCCCGGACAAGCAAAACGTCGTAAATCTGTTTTACAAAAATTATCACCACAAATTTTTGAAATTAAAAATAAAGACGTACTCTTGGTAGACGACTCTATTGTACGTGGCACTACCAGCCAAGAAGTTGTAAAGCTGGTGCGCGATGCTGGCGCAAAAAAAGTCTACCTTGCCTCTGCCTGCCCACCGGTTAAATATCCAGATTTTTACGGAATTGACATGCCAACTCAAACAGAGCTCATCGCCGCCAACAAAACCGAGGAAGAAATTCGCGAATTTATCGGCGCGGATATTTTACTTTACCAAACCATTGAAGATTTAGTTGAGGCAGTGACGCGTAAAGGCAATCATCACATTGATCGACCTTCGATGCCTTATTTAGACGGATGGTATGTGACGGGTGATATTGATACCAAAAAATTAGCTGATTTGGAAAAAGAAAAAAGAAATAATTAAATATCTTATGAACATTCTTATTGTCGGTTCGGGTGCTCGTGAACATGCACTAACCAAAGCTTTTGCTCGCTCACCACAACACCCGAAACTATTTTGTTTTGGTTCAAGTACTAATCCTGGAATTAAAGAACTTACAAAAGAATACACAATCGGAAAATTAGACGATACGGAAGCTATTCTCACATGCGCTCAAACGAATACTATTGATTTTGTTTTTATTGGTTCAGAACTGCCACTGTCTGCAGGGCTCGCCAACGTGCTTCAATCAAACAACATTCCCTGCATTGGCCCTACCAAAGAACTAGCCCGAATCGAAACCAGCAAAGCATTTGCCCGTGACCTACTCTCATTTCACAATGTACCTGGTTTACCAAATTATAAACGGTTTGATTATTCTGAATCACCAGAAACAATTACTAACTATATTCAGTCATTAAACGAGAAATACGTCATCAAAGCTGACGGCCTCATGAGTGGTAAAGGTGTGAAAGTATATGGCGAGCATTTGCACAGTCTTGAAGATTCCCTCGCTTTTATTCAAGAAATCACTGAAACCAAAAGTGCTTTTGTGATTGAAGAAAAATTTGTCGGTCAAGAATTTTCGCTGATGAGTTTTTCTGATGGAGTGCATTTAACTCATATGCCCGCTGTACAAGACCACAAACGCGCCTATGTCGGTGACACTGGTCCAAACACCGGCGGCATGGGCACCTATTCGGACACGAATCATTCTCTTCCCTTTTTGACAGAGCACGATATCGCGGAGGCACAAAAAATAAATGAGCTCACCTTGGCAGCACTGCGTGCAAATGGTGATCGTCGCTACAAAGGCATTTTATACGGCGGTTTTATGGCGACAAAAGAAGGAGTGAAATTAATTGAATATAACGCGCGGTTTGGCGATCCGGAAAGCATTAATGTGCTGGCACTATTAAAGACCAACCTTGTCACCATTTGTGAACATATTATTGCCGGAACGTTAGACCAAATAGATGTGGAATGGGAAAATCTGGCAACCGTCTGCAAATATGCCGTGCCAGAAGGATACCCAGATAAACCGATTAAAAATCAACTCATAGATATTTCTGAAATAACTAATCCTGATTACCTATTTTATGCGGGGGTTGATGTGAAGGACGGAAAACTATATGAAACGGGCTCGCGGACAGTGGCAGTGCTCAGTACAGGAAACACAATTGCAGAAGCGGAACAAATAGCCGAGGTTGAAATTAACAAAATTAAAGGCCCACTATTTCACCGGGAAGATATTGGCACGGAGAAATTGATTAAACAGAAAATTGAGCAAATAAAAAAAATACGAAATTAAAAAAGTTCTTGTATACACAAAGAAGCTTGCATTGAAGTACAAACTGTTGTCCGAAAAAATCACTTTACCGCTCTTCTATGCACCAGGACACTCCCTCACCGCACAGCTCACCCTGGTCGTAATCCAGATGCATCTACCCTGCTCGTCACACGTTTACCAAATATGAAAAAAATCCATTTAGCCATCCTCGGCTCCACCCGCGGCACAAATTTACAAGCCGTTATTGACTCAATTGCTCAAAAAACTCTCACGGCAAAAATTGAGATTGTAATTAGCAACAAAAAAGATGCCTACATTTTGGAACGTGCCAGACTACACAATATTCCAACTCTCTTTCTAGAGAGCGCTGGTAAAACTCGTGAGAAATACGATCAAGATATGCTGTCTGAATTACAAAAATACCCAATTGATTTGATTTTATTAATTGGTTATATGCGCCTCATATCACCCACCCTCATCCGCGCGTACAAAAATAAAATTCTAAATGTTCACCCTTCACTTCTGCCAAATTTTGCTGGCGGAATAGATATGAAGGTGCATGAAGCTGTTATTAAAAGCGGTGTTAAAGAAACGGGCTGTACTATTCACTTGGTGGACGACGGGGTTGATACCGGCCATATTCTTCTCCAAAAAAAGTGCGCAGTTGATCCTGTTGAAACCCCAGAAACATTAAAAACGAAAGTGCAAAAACTAGAGAGAGAAGCCTGGGTTGAAGCACTTAATTCATTTATTTAATTTTTATGTCATACGAAAGAGAATTAACTATAGCTATCGCTTGTCTTGTCCAGGTAGGTTTTAATGCTATTATTCATGGTCTAAACCACACTCGTCACAATTTTTTAGCTACGCTATGGAAAGATGAAAGTGCTGAACGTTCGAGCCAACCCAAAATATTTTCAAAAATTGGTTGGCACATATTAGCTGACATACTCAGCGGATTACTTATCTGTGTGTTATTGCTTACGGTTAACTCCAATGAAGTGTGGTCGCTAGCAAGAATCAATCTCCTAATAACGGTGCTTATGACCTCAGTCTGGCTGCATATATATAGTGCTTTTGAAATAAAATTCAAAACTATCCTAGTACTAGCTGGTTTAGGATTCATTCAATCAACTATTACTGGTCTAATAGTAATTATGTTAAAACTATCTCTTTAATGTAGATCAATTTGCTATCTAACCTAGCGAGCTGACCCAGTATGAAAGTTATCTGCCCCTACTGGGAGTGACATTGTTTATTTTAATAATTCCATATACCTTATTCTTTCAAATATTCTTAACTCTTTTAATCATCTTCTACGATGTATGAATACTGCTATTACCCCTATTAAACGAGCTCTCATTTCTGTATCTGACAAGACTAATTTGACTCAGTTTGCACAATCACTCGTGGCGGCCGGGATAGAAATAATTTCCACCGGCGGCACCGCCAAAACACTCCGTGATGCCGGAATTCCAGTGATTGAAATTTCTGACTTTACTGGTTTTCCTGAAATGATGGACGGTCGAGTAAAAACACTTCATCCAAAAGTACATGGTGGCATCTTGGGCTTGCGTGATATACATAGCGAAATCGCTCAAAAAGAAAATATTCAATGGATTGATCTTGTGATCTGCAATTTATATCCTTTTTCAAAAACAATTCAAAAACCACACGTGAGTGAAGATGAGGCGATTGAACACATCGATATCGGCGGCCCAAGCATGATTCGGAGTGCGGCCAAAAATGTAGGCTGGGTAACGGTAGTGGTTGATCCAAACGACTATACGATGGTGCTTGAAGAGCTAACCACCCATCACGGCATCACTTTTCAGACACGAAAAAAACTCTCTGCAAAAGCGTTTGGCCACACCGCACAATATGATGCAATAATTCATACTTACTTTAATTCTGAATCCTATCCCGAAGCCTTAACGCTCACGTACAATAAATTTTATGATTTGCGCTACGGCGAAAACCCACACCAAACTGCCTGTGTGTACAAAGAACCCAACAATCAAAACCACACCATTCTAAACGCCACCATTCACCAAGGCAAGCAGCTTTCTTACAACAATATCAATGATGCTGATGGCGCCCTCGCTTTAGTGCGTGAATTTAATGAGCCAGCTTGTGTGGTAGTAAAACATGCGAACCCTTGTGGCGTAGCGATTGGAAACGACATATCTGAAGTTTTTACTCGTGCCTATAACGCTGACACACTGTCGGCCTTTGGCGGCGTAATTTGTCTCAATCGTATCTGTACCGCAGCCATTGCAGAACACATTGCTGCAGTATTTGCTGAGATCGTGATTGCTCCCTGCTACGAACCAAAAGCACTTGAAATACTCTCGCAAAAGAAAAACTTACGTGTTCTTGAAACTGGAACAATCGACAAGCCAGCTGCTCATCAAGAATTTCGTCATGTTGAAGGAGGATTATTACTCCAAGACAGCAATGTACATCTCCTCACTCAAGCTGACTTAAAAGTAGTCACTACAAAAATTCCAAGCGATGAACAGCTTACCACCATGCTCTTTGCCTGGAACGTATTAAAATATATAAAATCAAACGCCATTCTGATTGCCAAAGAAAATACCACCATTGGTGTGGGCGCCGGTCAGGTGTCACGCGTCGACGCAGTTGATACAGCTCTCAAAAAAGCGGGTGATAAAATTCAAAACTCTATTCTCGCGTCGGATGCTTTTTTTCCTTTTCGCGATAGTATCGATAAAATTGCCAGCACCCGCCCATCGAACGGGCAGGCTGGCATCACCGCCATCATTCAGCCTGGCGGCTCGATCAAAGACCAAGAAGTCATTGATGCCTGCAATGAACATGGAATCGCCATGGTGTTTACCGGAGTGAGATGTTTTAAACACTAGACCCGATTAACCGCACGCCAAATTTTAATTTCTACAGCACACTGCACTTATTGCTTAAATACTTAAAAGATGTTATAAAAATCGAACGATACTTAATTTTAAAAAAAATATGAGAACAGAAAAAGGTTTTGCGTTAGCAGGTTTAACTGCCGCTGCACTAAGCGGTGAAGGTTGTGGACAGTTATCGGAATATGACAGAAGTCTTCTGACAAACACCGCAAAAATAATGCACAGCGAACTTTACATGACACGAAACTTCAATTCAATTGCACATAGTTTAGAAGAAGCCATTTCTAATATAGAAAATGACACTTCGTCCTCGGACAAAAACCTTGACGATATATTTCAAAGCATAGAAGCTGCTATCAAAGAAATACCAGAACTTGGACCCGCATTCGGTCTAAGTAGCTTACGACAAAGAATACAAGAATTAAAAGAAAAACAATCCACAATGAAAAAAAATGAGATATTAGATGCGCTTAAGAAAATAGATGCAGAAATTAAAAGAAGGGCACTACTCGCCCTAACTAGACAAGTAGAAACACAAGCATCTCTTATTAAACAACTGGTTGAAATTAAATTAAATTAAATTAAATACAGAATTAATTTCTACTTAATTCTAACCAGTATAGTTTTGTGCTGTGTGAACTCGTGTAACCGCACCACTTCGAAGCCGCCGATCAATTAGTCAATAATCGCCATGGTGTTTACCGGAGTGAGATTTTTTAAACACTAATTATGCAAGAAGGAAAAATGAATTTTATAAAAAGACAACGAGGCGAAAAAACTATTATTTCACCAGAGCTGTTATCTGAATTAAGTGATCTAGAAAGGGCCGCAAAAAAACTTCTCAATACTGCTAAAAATAATCCTAACATTTTTATTATCTATCACGATTTTATCCTTACTTTTGGTCGTTGTTTAAAATTTGTAGAAAACAATAATTCTGAAGGTCTTGTGCGTTTAAAAAATTGGCACACGGAAGTCGTGAAGCTATTCACGCCAGAGACTATTAAAATAAATACTCTACAAAAAATTAATCTAGCCTGGGAAAACACCCAAGCACTGATTCAAACTATTCGCGGCCTCTCAAAAAAATAATATGAATAATTTTAGCCGATCAAATCGTTATAATTGGCTTAATAAAAACACTGAGCCCAGACGAATTCTCGTACATGGATTGCGTTTTGTACTAACAATTGATGAAAAAAACAAATTAGCGGTATTGCCAAACCAAACGCTCCTGATCGAAAATGGAATAATTATCGAGCAATTTCCTAAACAAGAATTGTCGAAACATTTGGATGTAAAAACCGTCGACCTTATTTATGATGCCGAGCAAAAAGGTGGCATTGTCGCCACTCCTGGCTTTATCAATGTACATGCTCATCCACCGATGTATCTGCTCCGCTCTACTCTCACACTATCCGAAGACAATCTAGAAACTGCGCTCGCCGGCATGGCCCGCCTCGAAGCCAAAATGAATGAACATAATTTTTATCTAGGAGCGCTCGGCGATTTTACAGAAGAACAAAAGTCGGGTATCACGACTACGCTTAGTCATTACGGAATATTTGATCCGATTGAAAAAGCGGCTTTGGAATCGGGTCAACAGGTAATCAACTGCGTATCCGCGGCCAGTAATTCCCACCCGCAAAATAATCCAGAATTAGTGGAAACATACTTGAAAAAGAAACAAACAGCCACCATCCCAGGGATCGCCTTGCATTACGTCTGGAAAGCTAAACCCGAAATTCTCACTCAAATCGCTGCCTTGTTGAAAAAATATCGGACGTATTTCACTGTGCACGTAGCCGAGTCCGAAGAAACCGTGCGACGATGCGTAGAAATCTATGGCGAACGACCGCTGGCAGTACTCAAAAAATATGATTTATTGGGACCGCGAACAATTATCAGCCACGCGGTCCATTTAAATCCCGAAGAAATAGCTTTAGTGAAAAAAACTGGCACAATCGTCGTACACTTACCTACTTCAAATCTACTACACCGCTCGGGCAGTTTTAATTATCGGGAATTTTTTAATCAAGATGCTCAACATTTAATTACCTTGGGGACAGACAGTGTCATTAGTAAAAATAGACTAGACTTGTTAAGCGAAGCGTTGGCTATGAAAACACTGCATCAGGCCAAAGAAATTATTTCATACGGAGAACTATTTAACATGTTGACGGCTCAACCGGCAGAATTATTAGGTTTAAAAAAGCTAGGTAAAATTCTACCTAGCTTTACCGCCAATATATCTTTTTGGAAGCTCAGAGACCGCGGGCTCCTACCATATGACGAAGATCACCCCGAAACACTGGTCAGTAATTTAATTACCCACGGCAGCCGTGGAGTACGCGACCTGATGATTAATGGACGCTTTATTATCAGCAACCGGTATCACAATTTGGTGGACGAAAGTAAATTACTCGAAGAATTACAAAGTGCACACATGGAATTGAGGAAGCGTTAAAATATCTAATTTAAAAATCACCCCCTTCAGCTTGAAGGGGGTGATTTTTTATTCTACTTTATAATTCGGGGCTGATCGCATCTCACGCAAATCATGCGGATGACTTTCTTTGAGACCCGCATTGGTAATGCGTACCAATACCGCTTTATCGTGTAATTCTTTAATCGTGCGCGCTCCCACATATCCCATTCCACTCCTAAGACCACCGGCTAATTGATACAGAATTCGATCGACAACACCCTTATACGCCACACGACCACTCACTCCCTCAGGGACAAATTTAGTTTTCTCTTTCACCTCGGCTTGACCATAGCGATCTTTACTACCGAGCTCCATCGCTTCCATACTGCCCATACCACGATAGACTTTGAACATCCGACCATCAATATATTCGACCCGCCCAGGCGATTCGTCAGTACCAGCAAACATATTGCCCATCATAACCGTATCAGCTCCAGCGGCAAGCGCTTTCACGATATCACCGGAATTTTTTATCCCACCATCCGCAATAATTGACGGACGTTTTTTACGTTTTTTAAAAGCCTCGACCACATCGAGCACCGCTGATAATTGAGGCACGCCCACGCCCGCAATGATACGCGTCGTACAAATCGATCCCGGACCAATCCCCACCTTCACTGCGTCCGCTCCAGCCTCAGCGAGCGCGAGTGCCGCAGCACCAGTAGCGATATTGCCCGCAATAATTGATAGATCTTTATACGCTTTACGCAGTCGTTTGACGGCGGTAATTACTCCCATTGAATGGCCGTGGGCTGTATCGACAACTAACACGTCTACTCCAGCTTTAATAAGCGCTTCAGCACGCTCAAAGCCGGCATCACCCACTCCTACAGCAGCCCCGACACGCAATTGTTTGGCAGCATTTTTGGCCGCGTCCGGATATTGCTCATTTTTTTCCATGTCTTTACGTGTCACAATACTCACCAACTTACCAGCATTATCAACAATACAAAGTGTTTTTAATTTATTTTTGCGAATCATGCTATTGGCTTCTTCCAACCTCACACCCACTTTGCCAACAATAAGCTCAGTTACCGGCTGCATGCGAAATTTTACCATCAAATCATTATCATCTGGCGCAAAATAATCAACATCACTGATAAGACCCACTAGCACTCCTTTACCATCTACCACCGGAATTTTTTTATACCCCATTTCTGTGCGGAGTTTTTGCACCACACTGATTTTATCTTCTGGCTTAACAGTCACTGGGTTTTCAATAAAACCATTTTCAAACCGTTTTACCAAATTAACCTGGCGTACTTGCTCCTCAATCGACAGGTTTTTGTGAATAATCCCCATGCCGCCAGCGAGTGCCATGGCAATGGCCATTGTATGTTCGGTCACGGTGTCCATAGGCGCACTTAAAAATGGCAGTTGTAATTTTATACCAGCGGTTAATTCAGTTGTTAATATTGTGTCTTTAGGAAGCAGATCAGACGCTTGTGGTACTAATAATACATCATCAAAAGTAAGGGTTTCTTGCAGTGATTTAAACATATATTTCTTGATTCTTAATTGATTTGAATGTTATAGTATAGCCACTTTTAAGCTAAAAATACAAGTTATGAATCCAAAACGCTCGGAAATTGCTATTCTGGATTTTGGCTCACAATATACCCACCTCATCGCCCGCAGAATACGCGAATTAGGGGTGCAGAGCCACATTTATCCACCCGAAACACAAGCGAGCGACCTTGGTCAAGCCTGGGGCATTATTTTATCAGGCGGACCAAAAAGTGTTATTCGCGATGAGCGCATACCTTTTGATAAACATATTTTTAACGTGGGAGTACCTATTTTAGGCCTTTGTTACGGCCACCAACTCATGGGGCACTACTTTGGCGGAAAAGTCCGATCAGGTGCTGGCCGAGAGTATGGTGCAGCCACCATCACTACTTCATCCTCACCTTTATTCCGTGGGCTAAAAAAACAAACTACCGTTTGGATGAGTCACGGTGATTATGTCAGCCAATTACCACCAGGTTTTGTGCAAATTGCCACTACCCCAAGCGAATCAATTACGGCCATGGCCAACGAAAATAAAAAATTTTATGGTGTACAATTTCACCCCGAGGTTACTCATTCAAAAGAAGGGCAAAAGATACTCGGTAATTTCATCTTCAACATCTGTAAAGCAACTAAAAATTGGAACAAAAACGATCAACTAGCCCTACTCACCGAAGAAATTCTAAACCACGCACGAGACAAGAAGGTATTTTTACTCGTCAGCGGTGGAGTGGATTCGCTCGTCTGTTTTGCACTCTTAGAAAAAGTATTGGGAAAAGATCGGGTGTACGGACTCCATATTGATCACGGCTTCATGCGCTACCACGAAACGGAAGCAATCGTCACGAGCTTAAAAAAACTTGGTTTTAATAATCTACATGTCTATAACGCCGAAAAAGAATTTTTTACGGCACTGAAAGGAATAACCGAACCAGAACAAAAACGTAAAATTATTGGTGATTTATTCCTGAAAATTACCAATCGTTTGATGCATAAAAATAAACAATCTGGTGACGACTGGCTCTTGGGCCAGGGAACAATTTATCCGGATACGATCGAATCTGGCGGAACCAAAAATTCAGTTGTCATAAAAACGCACCATAATCGTGTGCCAGCCATCCAAGAATTAATCCGCCAAGGCAAAATTATTGAACCGATTAAAGAACTCTACAAAGACGAAGTGCGCGCTATTGGCCAACAGTTGGGATTACCAAAAACCTTGGTCAATCGCCATCCTTTTCCAGGACCAGGTTTAGCTATTCGATTATTGTGTTCTGAAAAAACCTTGAAAGAGAAACCACAACTATGTCCTAATGACGAGAATAAAAAATTAAAACCCTACTCTCTTTGGAAACTACCCCTTAAATCTGTCGGTATACAAGGCGACGAACGTTCCTACGCGCACCCGGGTTTGCTTGTTCCTACTACCCCCACATTTACTCTCACCAAAGCGTTGCGCATCGCACCCCAATTGACGAATTCTTATCGGGATATAAATCGAGTTTTGTTTTTAATAAGTGGGGATAAAAAAAACCTAACCTTGGCTAGGATCAATAAATCTTTTCTCACCCAAACACGCACAAATTTACTGCAAAAAATTGATTTTATTGTGCAAAAAACAATTTTTGAAGATACGCTCGAAAAAAAAATTTGGCAGTTTCCGGTAGTGCTAGTTCCATTCGGACATACGCATAGAGAATCAGTGGTATTGCGACCAGTTCAATCGACTGAAGCCATGACGATTGCGGCCGCCTTGTTACCAGAAAAAACAATTATTAAAATAACCAATCGAATAAAACGCTTAAACGCAGTAGATTATATCTTCTACGACTTAACCAACAAGCCGCCCGGGACAATTGAGTGGGAATAAAAAATTACAGAACACTCTTTAAATAACACTACTCAACTAATTATTATTAATTAATCCTATGGGAAATCCGGAAACACCATATTCAGAACCAGAAAAAAAATTAACTATCACAGAAAAAATGCAGATTCATCTCGCCAGAAGACAGGCGGAATATGATGCATTAAAAGATGGAGAAAAATTAGAATTGGGAATTATAGATGGTTTTACGTGCACAATTATCAAAGGAGTAGAAGGACCAGAAATGGATTACAGATACGAAAGATAAATAAATTCAAAAACCTTCTCCTACAGATACCTCGGGAGAAGGTTTTTTAATCACACACCACTGCATTCTTTACCACCAAATCATCCATACGGTAATTCCTCTGGCGCATCGGTGTCGATGGATATATGCTCCTCTTCGGCCTGACCTTTCTTCTTGAGCGGACTTTCGTAGACTTCGACCGGCAGCCCGAGCGGCGGCTCGGCACGTTTGGCACCAGCTTTTGAAACCAACGGCGTTTTTACAAACGGCAATGGGAAATGCCAAACCGTGGCAAGTTCTTCAATGTTTAAAATATATGGATTTCCTCCTACCTTGAGCTTTCTTTTTTTATAGCCTTGAATAAATGAAGTTGTGTGATGACTTGTGCGCCAGGCAGCAAAGGGAAAACCAACCGCCGTTGCAGACTGTGGAACAATAGCATTCCGACTCATGATATGAAACTGATTCATGGCACCGATGAACCCATGCACACAGCGAGTGGGGTTAAAGGCTTCTTTGCGCGCAGCATAGAGCAGACGCAATTTTGACTTAAAACCAATTTTGGCAATTTTTTCTTCAATGGCTTCAACAATGCTTTTGGTGCCTGGCGTAAGATCAGAAACTTTGCCTTCGCTGGGTTTTTCTTCTTTTTTATGCTTTGATTCTTCCTCTCCGCTTGAAAAAAGCGATTTCACCACCTCCTGAAAAAGCATAAATGGCAAGCCAATTATCTTCACCACGAGCGGCTGGTGATGTTCTTCTTTTTTATTAGAAACAATCTTTTTTACAAGCTTAATTCCTTCTTCTTTCCACGAATTACTTGTTGGTTCAATTATAATTTGAAACCACAAATTTTCACCGTGCGCAATGCGACTAAAATTTTCTAACAAGGCTGCCATCGGATCACTAAAAACCAAATCTTTGCTGATGTTATATTCAAAACTAGGATAGGTACGAATAGGATAAGAACTATGTTCAGCCAATTTAAACTCAATTCCTAACACATCATAATCTCCGCCAGGATAATGATTAGGCAAAATATCAACATAATCTTCTACCTCGGTAATTTCAGCTTCTGGATATTGGGCATACACCGCGGCTTCAACTAAATCTCGAAATTCAAATTCCGTGCGAACCAAAAACTGAATATACCCTTCGATACTGATGATTTCAATCGAAAACCATTTTTGTTTTTTTCCATGCCAATATTTTTCTACAAACGATGGATTGATGCGTGCACCACTTAGTTGCGCAAAAATCTGCTCAACTGCTTTTGGTGTTTGGATAAACAACGGCGGCACATCCACAGCGAGGAGCACCCATTTCCACTTGGCGGTATATTTGCCAATTCGACATTCAAGCCAAAGTTCTTTGCCAATATAGAAAAAAAGCAGGGCAATAATTACCCAACCAATAATGGAAAAAAGAGCGCCGTATAATTGAAGCGCTGACAAATTTGATAAATCAGACCAAAAAGTAAAATCAAGGTTAATGCCAAAAGGCAATTCAACTGCCAGAGGAGGCATAGAGAATTTTTTTATTTACCAAGAATGCTAAAAATTCCTCCATACATAATAAGCATACCAAAAGCGGTCCACCACCAACCATTCTCTCCAGAGTAATACCCGCTGACATATGCCAAAAGACAAATAAGGGTGCCGCAAAAAGCCACTACATGTCGATATACATCGTGCCCACCGCCGCCATGACCACTCATAGGTGTAGTATTAAAAATAATAAAAACTACTTTATTAGTATATCATTCTTGCCTAAAAAAACAATCCCAGTTTGTCACATGGGATTGTGTAGACACTATTAAAATATACTTTCCTACGCTTTTCTCGCACCCCAACGTTCCGCCACAACCAAAAGTGGACTGGCAATAAAAATAGACGAGTAGGCACCACTTGCCATACCAATTAAAAGTGCTAACGCAAAGTGGTGAATTGATGCACCACCAAAAAAATATAAGGCAAAAAGCGGTAAGAGCACCGTGAGGGTGGTGTTGATGGAACGCGCGAGAGTTTCATTGAGTCCATTATTAACCACTTCACCGAATGATGTTCCCGTTCCACGACGCATCAAATTTTCACGAATACGATCATACACCACGATGGTGTCATTAACTGAGAAACCAAGCACCGTGAGAATTGCCACGACAAAAGCAATATCTACTTCTACACCAAAAAAATGTCCCAAAAGCGCAAACACGCCGAGCACCAAAAAAATATCATGAATCAGAGCCACGATGGCCATAAGTCCATATTTCCAACTGGCTACTGGCCGAGAGACTTTGCGAAACGCATAAGCCAAATAGGCAATGATGCTTAGGTTGACCAATATAATAGCCCAAAAAGCTCGCTCGCGGAGCTGTGAACTTACTGCTGCCCCAATGGTTTCAAATCGATCTTCATGGACTGTGGAAGAAACATTTGCCACCGCACCCTTCAAACTAGTCAAAACACCCTGATGCTGCTCTTCATTCAAAAAAGCTGTGCGAATAATAAGGCCCTTGTCACCAGTATTTTGCACAACACTCCCCTTAAGATTCATGGCCTCAAGCTTTTGCTCAACCACTTCAACTGCAGGCCGAGTGGGATTAAACGAAATTTCAAGAAGAGATCCACCAGTAAAATCAATCCCCGGCTTAAGGCCATACCCTGCCACCAGTGCCACACACACAAGTACTGTAAGACTGGCGATGGTGAGCCAAATTTTAGTATGTTTGATGAATGGAATAGTCATACAATTGCGGAAAAATTAAGCGTTCAAAGATTTTTTTGTGGCAGCCTGCTGTGCGGCCTCCGAGCGATGACCCAAAAACAACCAATTTCCTTTTTCTCCCAAATAAGAAAAAATAAAGCGCATCATTACCCGAGTAACAATAATTGCAGTGAACAAGTTGATGAGGGTACCGATGGCGAGCACAATGGCAAACCCTTGCACAAACCCGCTGCCAAACCAAATGAGGAAAACACAGCTAATAAGCGCAGTGATGTGACTATCACGGATTGATGGCCAGGCGCGTGCAAACGATTCTTCAGTGGCTCCACGCAAACTCTTGCCCGCCTGTAACTCTTCTTTTAAGCGCTCAAAGACGAGAATATTTGCATCAACCGCCATACCAATCGACAACACAAAACCAGCAATACCAGACAGCGTTATGGTTACGCCCATCACCTTAAACATGGCTAAGTTAAGCACTGTATAAAAAGCTAATGAAAATACTGATAACAACCCTGGCAAACGATAATAACCGATCATAAAGGCCATCACCAAGAGAAGCCCAATAATACCAGCCACAAAACTGCGGTGGAGTGAATCGCTGCCAAGCGTGGCATCAACTTTCTTTTGACTTAAAAGTTCAACGGCAAGTGGTAATGCGCCAGAATTTAAGCGTTGTGCCAAAATTCTCGCTTCACCAATGGTGAAACCACCACTAATCACGGCGCTACCACTCGTAATTGCTTCGTTTACCCGAGGAATGCTGATTGGTTGGCCATCTAAAAATATGGCTACTGTTTTACCAATATTGCGACCAGTGATATCGCCAAATAATTTAGTCCCCTGATCATCAAAGTTAAGCGACACTTGCACCGCTCCACTACGACTGTCTTGGGTGACTTCCGCACGTTTCAAATATTTTCCAGATAACCCCGTTGTCTTCCATTCTCCAGCCGGTGGTGCAAAATCAGTTTTATCTTTGGTTTTAATATAGACGCGAGCAACCTGATATTCTTTACTTTGAGTTTCACCTTTTTTATAAATGAGGTGATATCCAAACGCTGTTTCAACCGGCTCAGAAATAGTACCCACAGCTTGAGCAAAAACCGCGTCGGTAAACTCTTTTACCATGTCAGCTTTTTTGAAACTCCCCAAATCACCACCACGATCAGCTGCACCTGGTTCTGTGGAATATTTTTTTACCATCTCAACAAAATTTTGCGTGGTAATCTGTTTTTTAATTTCATCAATCTTGGCCTTGGCTTGTTCTTTCGTACTGGTGGAATTTTGACAACCTTGTGCACCTTGATAACACACAATCAAATGCGCTGCTTGGACATATTTTTCTCCGGGGCGCTCAGCCAATCGCTTGGCAATATTAAATCCTGAAGCTGTTTTAATTAAATCACCACTCACCTCACCGTCATGATGTGCACTCGCCCAATCAAATAATTCTGGATACGTTTCACGAGTGATGAACGATAAATCACCACCACTTAATTTACCCGCAGCATCCTCTGAATACTGAGTCACTGCTTGAGCAAAATTCATACCATTTTTAATGGCAGAGAGTGCTTCACGCGCTTTTTTTTCAGCTTGGGCGTTATAGTCTTTCAATTGTTTTGCTTCTTCAACAGTAAGTTCACGGGGAGCATCATGATTTTCTTCTTTAAATTCGAGAATTGGGGTTTCGCCAATCATTTTTATGGCCTGATTCACATCTTGCACACCAGGCAAATCAACGATCACGCGATATTGATCGCCCACTTTAGTGGTTTGCACGAGCGCCTCGTTGACACCAACTCCACGCACACGTCGCTCAATCACATCACGCACACCTTCGACAGCTGTGGCTCGGTCAGCCGGTGCCACACGATCGGTTTTGGCTTCATAAATCAAATCGGCACCACCTTGCAAATCAAGACCAAGGTTAAAACCATGATCAGGTAAACGCGGCACACCAAGATTAGTGGCGCTGTTCAATCGATCAATGCCTTTGTTCACCTCTCCGGGCACCACTGCTAAAATACAGGCGAGAAAAAAAACCATTACTCCGGCCACGCCCCAGCGAATTTTTGCCGGAGTCCATTGTTTCACGATCGTTGGTTTAGAAGTCTTGTAAGAAGCCATACAGAATAATTAAAAAATTCCTCCAAAATCCAGCGCATTATACTTTGTTATAAAATAAAAGGCAAGTGGACGAAGAGCCAATTTCGACATCATACGCTTGACAAGACGGCTATTTTTAGCTAAAGTCATTTGATTGTTCTTTTTAATTTACATTTTTGTCGTTCGTAGTCACTCGTATGTAATGCCATTTTCGACCCGGGTAAGAAAGGGAAAAAACATTTTTTTCTTTCTCGCCCGGGAACGACCCGGCGATGTGCAAAGGACACGACCATGACCTACTGGAAACGTTTTCTTGACCTCTTGCCAACGGCGGCGATGGTGCTGCTCGTTGGCCAGGCGGCCTGCACTGCCGACAACCCCCACTTGGGGGAGACCGGACCCTGCACGACGACTCTCACCGACGCGCAGAAGGAGACTTTGGCCTGCGACCCGGATCTCAACAAGCTCTGCCCCATCGATCGCAATGATGTGCAGAACCTGTCGCTGGCGGACGAGTGCCCGGGGCCCACCAACAGTGTCCCGTGCGTGATGAGCTGCGACCGCAGCTTCATCTGCGACAACGGGAACTGCCGCCCCGGCGATGGCGGCATCTGCGACTGCAGCAAGGCGCCCAGGCCCAGCTGCGAGGGGTCCTGCGCGAGCGGCTTCATCTGCTGGCCCTACAAGGGCAAGTGGGGCCGCTGCACCCTCGACCCCAACAACCCCCCCGGCCCCGTGCCGGGCTGCGGGATGACTCAGAGCTGCACCCCGGGGGCCGAGTGCCCCGGCGGCAACGAGTGCGGGAGGGGGTACGTCTGCCAGGCCGGCACCTGCCGCATCAAGCTCGGCCAGGCGGGCTGCGGGAACCGCAACGACCTCTGCGTCGGGCAGGGAATCTGCATTGGCGGTGTCTGCTACGGTGACATAGGGGCCTCATGCTCCGAAGGTCAGTGCAGGTGGAGTCTCGTCTGCGCGGGTGGCCGCTGCGGGCTCCCTGACGGGGCGGCATGCGCCATGACGGAGCAGTGCTCGCCGGGTCTCTACTGCTACAACCTGGCGTCCGACGGGGGCACGGCCAAATGCCACGCCCCCTGCCTGAGGCAGTCGACGGGCCAGCCCAACGGATGCGGACCGAGCGAGCTGGGCTGCCCAGCCCTGTGCGACGCGGGTGGAAACTGCGATGGGCCGCAATACTGCAAAAGCAAGAACTGCAGCAAAAACGGCATGATGCAGTTCGACACCTGCGCCGGCTAACCAGGCCCGGCCTGATCCAATCCCGGCCCGCAACGGCGACACGGGCCCGGGACGCGCCACTGCCCCATCCACCACGACCACGGCGGCCCTGACTCTCAAGGGGTCAGGGCCGCCGACTGACTTCTGCCTCGTCCTCCATACGCCTAAAGTGCTCTAGCAAAAATTAGAACATTCCAGGCGAGGACGAGACAACTCAAAGTCAAAAAATCTCCTCTGTCATTTATTTGTAGAGGAGATTTTTTATTTAGCCTTGATTTTTTCCTTTCACCCCCCTATCTCATACCAACAACTTTCTTTTTTTCACACCAGCCTTAAAAATTATCTGAATTTTCGAGACAGAGACATACCAAAAAAGATGAGACTAAGTTAATACATTAGTTAAAGCAAAGATATCTTCCAGACGTGGGTGAATTCGTTGAACTTAAACACAATACCATATGCTTCAGTTTCTCCATTTTTATCTTTAATTTGAATATGGTAGTAAGCAGTCTGAGAACGACTTAGATTTTCAGGATTTTCTTCTATAAGCTTTTTATTAAAAAATAAAAATACTTTTTCCATTCTTCCTTCTTTTTTTGCTCCCTCCAATTCTTCTTTCATCTTCTCTCTCTTATCCACCACAAAATATCTACTCGCCTCTTCGATATCTTCTTTCTCTAGAGCGGTTAGGAAGAGGTTCCAGGTTTCTTCTGGGGTTTTACCACCATAGATGTCTTCACGGTAGGGTTTTTCTTGAGAGGCAATCCAGGCTGCTTTCTTTTTTTGATACGTATAGTTCGCATAATACGGATAGAGTGCATTCAACAGAAGAATAATAAATACAAGCCCCAGAGCTACATAGATGATCAGGCGTATTTTTTGAGATAGTGGGTGCATAGTTAAAAAATTTAAAATACTACGTTGTGGTAATTACAGAGAGATTCTTATTCACTACCTGATACGGGTAATCATAATCTGGATAAGGGGTGAGTCAAGGGGTGTTATGCATAGCTGAGAAGAGTTACCTGCTATCAAAAAACCTCTACACATTCTGTATAGAGGTTTTTATAAACGGCTTACACTTGAGTCTTGTTGATTCTACACACCATGACACTTTTTAAACTTCTTCCCTGAACCACAATAACACGGATCATTTCGACCAATATTTTTCTCATCATTTGATCCTTGTTCCTTATTCTTTGTTCCCTGAACTTCATCAACAGTGTCTGGTGCGCCCTGAAAAATCATTTTACCTTGCTGAATGATACTCGGCGCAAGCTGCATACCAATGCTAATTTTATACACCGAATATACGACCTCTTTTTGAATCAAACTCAAAAGCTCATTAAACATGCGATATGTTTCTTTTTTGTACTCCACCAATGGATCACGCTGGCCATAACCACGAAGCCCAATACCGGTGCGAAGATAATCAACCGCCACCAAATGTTCAATCCATAAATTATCAATCGAGCGAAGCAAAATCTGTTTTTGAATTTCAATAACTGCCAAAGGGTCATTAACCTTTTTCAAAAGCAGCTCGTCATATTTTTTCTTTGCAAGCTCAAGCAAATATTCCATAATGGCAGTGCGCTCTTCGGCAGCAGCAAACTTTCCTGTTTGGCCCGCACCGAAGGTGAGAAGATGATTTTTCTCTTCATCGGTCAATGGAAAAATAGTCACCACTGTTTCGGTTACTTCTTTCATATTCCAATCACCCCGCTCTTCACCGTTCGTATGAAAAGAAACCAACTGTTCAATTTCGTCTTCAACCATTTTGAGAATCATGGCATACAAGCTGCCCTCTTCAAGTGGCAAAGGTTCGCCTGCGGTCACCGATTGTTTTTCAGCGGAATAATTTTTTAAAATTTCACGACGTTTACCATACACCACTTCACGATGTCGATTGAGCACGTCGTCATACTCAAGCAAATGTTTGCGACTATCAAAATGAAAGCCTTCCACCTTGCGCTGTGATGATTCAATAATCGAACTAATCGAACGCTGCTCAATCGGCAAGTCATCGGGGACACGCAAAAATTGCATCGCTTTCTTTATGCGATCGCCACCAAAAATACGCATTAAGTCATCTTCCGTGGAAAGATAAAATTGAGTTTCACCGGGATCGCCCTGACGAGCTGCTCTTCCGCGCAACTGATTATCAATACGACGCGATTCATGACGTTCTGTGCCAAGTACAAACAACCCTTCCATTGAACGAACTTTTTCTCCTTCTTCAGGATTTGGCGGATTACCTCCCAAAATAATATCCACGCCACGCCCAGCCATGTTGGTGGCAAGTGTGACTGCGCCAAGCTGCCCGGCTTGAGCAACTACCTCGCCTTCACGTTCATGATTTTTAGCGTTAAGCATTTTATAGTGTACCCCTTCTTGTTCAAGATATGCAGCCAAGCGTTCATTTTTTTCTACGGACACAGTGCCGATCAACACCGGCTGACCTTTGTCTTGACGAGCCCGCACTTCTTTGGCAATGGCTTTAAACTTAGCATCTTCGGTTTTATAAATACGATCAGGGTGATCATGTCGACGATTTACTTTATTGGTAGGAATAACGACAACTTCTAAATTGTAGATTTTTCCAAACTCCTCCGCTTCGGTTACGGCCGTTCCGGTCATACCAGCGAGCTTGGTATACAGACGGAAAAAATTTTGAAAGGTGACTGTCGCCATAGTACGACTCTCACGCTGAATAGCCACGCCTTCTTTAGCCTCAATGGCCTGGTGTAATCCTTCACTATAGCGGCGACCAGGCATTTTGCGCCCGGTAAATTCGTCAACAATCACTACCTCACCACCTGCTTCCACCACATAATCACGATCACGCTTAAACAAAGTTTTAGCTTTCAGAGCTTGCTCTAAGTGGTGCACCATTTGAATACCACCTTCAACATAAATATTATCGACCCCAAGCCACTCTTCAATTTTTTTAATTCCCGCTTCGCTGAGGGTGCTTGAGCGTAATTTTTCATCAACATTATAATCATCTTTCTCATTCAATCGTTCCACCAGCTCGGCAAAACGATAATACATATCTGCCGCTTCTTCGGCTGGAGCTGAGATGATCAACGGCGTTCTTGCCTCATCAATCAAAATAGAATCAACTTCGTCTACAATCGCATAGTGAAGCTGAGGCTGGCTAACTTCTTCCAAATCTTGCACCATGTTATCGCGCAAATAATCAAAACCAAATTCGTTATTGGTGCCATACACAATGTCACAGCGGTATGCCTCTTTGCGTGAGCAGCGGTCTAAATAATCATATTCTACTTTAAACACTTTTTTTTCTTCCTCTTCAGTTTTTGATTGATCATTTCCTTCAACAACCGCTTGCTGTTCTTTTCGTGGATTAAACCGATACGACACCAATTGATTTTGAATAATGCCGACTGACAAACCTAAAAAATCATAAATTCGCCCCATCCATACCGCATCACGTTTCGCCAAATAATCATTCACCGTAACCACATGCACACCCTTACCAGAAAGCGCATTTAAATACACCGGCAGAGTTGCGGTCAATGTTTTTCCTTCACCTGTATGCATTTCGGCAATTTGACCACGGTGGAGCACAATACCACCGATGAGCTGAGCGTTGAAATGACGCATACCAGTTACTCGCTTTGAAGCTTCGCGCACTACAGCAAAGGCCTCAGGCAACAAATCATCAATTGATTCCCCTCCCGCCAATCGATTTTTGAATTCAACAGTTTTATTTTTTAATGCGTCATCAGACAAAGAAATCAGATTAGCTTCTTCCGCATTAATCTTTTCTACCACAGGATCAATGGCGCGAAGCACTTTTGCGTTTGGATCACCGAATAATTTGGTCAAAAACGACATACTTTAAAATAGAGAATGGCTTAACTACCACATTTAACCCGTCTATTCTATCATAATTAGCTTAAAAAACAAGCCCTCAAGGATACCCAAAAATCACCGCACCAAACTACTCATGCAACCCATTTTTTGATATACTACGCCCATAATTAAACTAGCAAAATTATTCTTCACATGCTCGATACTCTTTTCCTCCAACTAAGCGCTCTTTTTGGCATCACCCTGGCTGTAGCCTTTGTGGTCCGCCTACTTAAACAACCACTCATCATTGCCTATATCATAGCCGGAATTATTGCCGGACCGCTTTTTTTTAAAATCGTTTCCCCGGACAAAAGTTATCACAGCGCCTTTGCCGAAATGGGTGTGGTGTTTCTGCTTTTTCTTATTGGTCTTGGGCTCAACTTTGAACACCTCAAACGCATTGGCCGCGTTTCAATCATTGCCGGCCTCGCGCAGGTGAGCATCACTGGTCTCGTTGGTTTTGGTCTTTTGACTACACTAGGCTACCAACCACTCCCTTCGCTCTATCTCGCATTAGCTATTACATTTTCGAGTACCATCATCATTGTAAAGTTACTCGGTGATAAAAAAGAAACAGAAACAGTCTATGGCCGCTATGTCATCGGTCTCATGCTCGTTCAAGATTTAGTTGCCATCGTGCTCATGATCATCTTCACCTCGCTTACACCAGGAAATTCTGGCTGGTCATCACTCCTCGCCTTGGGAAAAAGCACTATAGAACTTGCGGCCTTCGTCTATTTTATGGCACGGTTTATTCTGCCACGCATTCTTGATCGCATTGCTGATTCAGGTGAATTTTTATTCATCGCGGCCGTGGCTTGGTGTTTTGGTGGTGCCACACTTATTCATTTACTTGGACTGCCGCTCGAAATTGGCGCCATCGCAGCTGGTGTTTGCCTTGGTTCTTCACCCTACCAAACCGAAATCGCCAGTCGCCTCAAGCCACTTCGAGATTTTTTCTTGGTCATATTTTTCATTATCCTCGGCAGCCAAATGGACATCACACGTCTTGGCACCGTTTTACCACACGGCATTATCTTAACGATTTTTATTTTACTTATCCATCCCACCATATTATATCTTGTTTTCCGGACGCTTAAATTTACCCGACGTAATAGTTTTTTTTCTGGACTGATCGCAGCGCAGGTAAGTGAATTTGGATTTGTGCTTATTTTCAACGGCCAAAACAGTGGTCTACTTTCTGGTGGTGAAGTGCCACTTTTCACTCTCACCGCACTCGCTACTATTTTTATTTCCTCGTATTTTATTATTTACAATCAACAAATTTATACTTTTTTATTACCCTTTTTCAATCGTTTTGGCAAAGATGCCTATCAGCAAATTGAAGAACAAAAAAAGCAGTTTGATGTGTGGATATTTGGACATCATCGCATGGGCTGGAAAGTATGCGAAGCACTAAAAGAAAAAGGAGTGAGCTATGCAGTGGTCGACATTGATCCAGAAATGGTCAAGCGCCTCAAACGTCAGGGTATTGAAGCTATTTTTGGCGATGCGTCTGATATTGAATTTCTCTCGGCACTACCACTCGCCAAAGCAAAAATGATTATCAGCACCATTCCCCACCCTGAAACAGAAAAAATTCTAATCCACTACATACGAAGCATCAACGAACGCTGTCATCTCATCGCTACTCTCACTGAAGCACGTTTCCTACACGACCTCTACCATGCGGGTGCAGATTTCATTTTACTCCCTCATCTTCTTGGAGGTGCGTGGTTTTCAGACATCCTCATAAATAAAGCGTGGCAGAAGAAAACTTTTAGTTCTCTTAAAAAATTTCAGCTTGAGGAACTACGTCTTCGCTTTTCTCACGAAACTATTTAAACCAATGCTTATTTTCTCTTCTTCAGAATATCCTTAATCTAAAAAAGTTTTTTAAAAAAAGATCGTATGCGATCACGCACGCTTTTTTCTTTACCCACATGAATAAGTGTGGGCAAAATTGAAAGAAGAATTATACCAACTATAATCGGTAACAAATACTGATCAATATCAGGAATAACATTACCAAGAAAATACCCAAGCAACGTCAGGCCGCAAGTCCAGAGCAATGCGCCGATCACGTTAAATAAAATAAAAATAGAATATTTCATCATGCCTACACCTGCCAAAATAGGGGCAAAGGTGCGCACTACCGGTAAAAAACGAGCGAGTATAATTGTTTTCTTACCATGCGCCTCATAAAACCGCTTAGCTTTTTCTACATTATTTTGATGAAAAAACCATGAATCTTTTTTGGTAAAAATTTTCGGACCAATCTTTTTTCCAAAAAAATATCCCACCGAATCTCCCAGCACAGCTGCTGCAAAAAGAATTAATAACAATGGAATAAGATGGAGATACCCTTGCGAAGCCAAAAAACCAGCGGTAAAAAGGAGGCTATCCCCAGGTAAAAAAAACCCAACAAGTAACCCAGACTCAGCAAACACCACCACAAACAAACCCACATACCCAATAGCACGAACAAGCACGGGTAAATTAAGATGAAGAAAATCCATACACAAATACAACACATTTTAAGAAGGCTGCTATTATAGCTCGACGCTACTTTTTATACAAGCACGCGTCAATCAAAAAACCCGAGGTATTTCTCCTCGGGTTTTAGAAAAAAAGCTTATTTCTTTGTTGTTTTTTTCACAATTGGTGCCTGTGTTTTTTTGATAACTTTAGGCGGCAACGGTTTTTTAATCACCTCAAAAGAGAATGAATTTTCATCGATTTTTTTTCCCTTTGCATCAAGCACTACTACTTTTGCGGTATATCTGCCAGAAACTAATTTGGTAGATATTCCTTGAGTGACTCCTAATTCTGTCGTCGCACCGGCGCGAATAATACGCACCACCTTAGCAGAAGACACCACTTTCCCTTTGCTATCAATAAGCTGCCTTACCAACTGAACTCTTTCCGATTTAGTAGAGGGATTTTTGTACCCTACTTTATACACCACATTTTTTCCAAGTTCAATTTGTGTTGTTTTTGGAAGTATTTTGAACATGATTTTTGATTCCAAACGAGCGGGGACCAACAAATCTATTTTAACCGCTGCTTTATCACCCGCACTCACTACGGTTGGAATGGAATTAACAAGAGTTGTTGTCGGTATTTTTACCACAACTGTTGAGGTACTCGTGACAACAGAGGTTACTTTGAGCTTGGTGAAGGAAATTTGCACCTTACCATCTTTCATGCCCGTGTATACTGCACGCAAATCAACCTTTCCGTCAGCGTCAGTATCAAGGTCTTGGGCTTGATTGAGAATGAGTTTAACCGTAACTGGGGTAGAACGAATAGTAACAGTGATTGATTCATTTGAAGATTGAAGCAGAGTTACCGAATGATCAAGACCGCCATCTACAACGAAAGACAAACTCTCGCCAACTATCAAAGATTTTATGATCGGAGTACCTACCATCTCAACTAGTGGAGCGGGTACAACCACTGCCACTACAGGTTGTGGAACTGTTTGAGAAATTGGTTGACTAAGCACTCCTGACGACCCACCAGAACTACCAGAACCTCCGCTTGCTCCATTTGAACAACCGTTTGTAACAGTGATAGGTTGTGAGGAAATAGTTGCTGTTTCAACACCATCACCATTTCGTCCACGAAGTCGATATTGGTGTGTTGAACCGCACGCCAACCCCTGAGCGACATACGTCGGATTCGTGATCCAACCTGTATTCGTGCCTTCGTTCAAGTCTTCTAAATAATACGCAGTCGCGTCTCCAGTCCAAGTAATGGTGATTTGTTTAGTGCTATCAGCATTTGCAACCAAATTAGAAGGAGTGCTCGCTCGGGTGTATGAATTCAAAGTAGAACCATATACCGTTGAAACCGAATCTCCATTGATCGCTTTTACCGAAATAGTATGCAAAGAATTGGCAGTAAGACCAATGGTGGTCGTTGCTGAACCAGAACCAAGTTCAGCGTACGTAAGCGCGGTCGTGGCTGTGCTCCAAGTGCCATTGGCTTGAAGATAATAACTCGTTGTTGTTGCAGAATCTCTCACCACAAAAGTGGTGGAAGCCGTGGAAGGATTGCCGTTCAATGTAGTAGCATCGATAGTGATCGCTAGTGTATTCGTGGCCGTTGAAGTGACGGTGTTAGGTGCGTTTGGCACCGCAGCCAAAGTGTATGAACCTGCAGTTGAACCATAGGCCGTTGAAACTCCATCACCATTGGTAGCCAAAAGACTGATAATATGGCGAGTATTGGTAGTAACGCCAGTGGTGGTGGTCACTGAACCAGAACCTAATTGAGCATAGGTCAAAGAGGCAATGCTGGTGCTCCAAGTACCACCAATCTGGAGATATTTGGTAGTACCCGTACCAGTATCACGAACGGTGAAGGTGGTGGAGGCGGTGGAAGGGTTGTTGTTGATGGCCGTGGCGTCAATTATTAAAGAAAGAGTACCCGTGGCCGTTGAAGTCACTGAACTTGGCGCATTTGGAGTGGTAGCAAGGGTATAAGAAGAAAGTGCTGAACCATAGGCCGTTGAAACTCCATCACCGTTCACCGCCGAGATAGTGATAATATGAAGGGTGTTGGAAGTAACGCCGTAGGTAGTGGTGGGAGAACCAGATCCAAGCTGAGCATAGGTAAGAGAAGCATATGAAGTGCTCCATGTGCCGCCTACTTGTAAATACTTGGTAGTACCAGTGCCGGTGTCACGAACTGAGAATGTAGTGGAAGCAGTGGAAGGGTTACCATTGATCGTCGTTGCGTCGATAATCATGGTTAAAGTTCCGGTGGCAGTTGAAGTTACACTTGCCGGGGCATTTGGTGTAGCAGCCAGAGTATAAGAAGAGAGCGCAGAACCAAAGGTAGTGGTAGATCCCGCACCGTTAATGGCAGCCAAGCTGATAATATGTAAAGTATTACTCGTCACCCCAACGGTCGTTGTGGCAGAACCAGCTCCAAGCTGGGCGTAGGTGAGTGTCGCAGTCGTCGTGCTCCATGTGCCATCTACTTGCAAATACTTAGTAGGAGCAGTGCCGGTATCCTGAACAATATACGTAGTGGAGGCGGTTTGCGGGTTACCATTGATCGTCGTTGCGTCGATAATCATGGTTAAAGTTCCGGTGGCAG
>CAYUHX010000015.1:28128-29278 GCA_964444705.1 uncultured Gammaproteobacteria bacterium
TTGAAGTTACACTTGCCGGGGCATTTGGTGTAGCAGCCAGAGTATAAGTACCATACGAACTAGTTGCTGAATACGAACTAGTTGCAGACCCCTGGTCGGCTTGGCTTGATCGAGCAAAAAACCAATACAGAGTGTTGGTAGTCAAGTCAGTGAAGGTGTAGCTTGCCCCCCGATCATTCATTCCGTCAAACGTAACATACGGAGTCACCGCGGTTTTATTCACTCCATCAAAAGATTTGGCAAATTCAAAACGATCAGAACTACCTGCGCCGTTTGTCGCATTCACATTCGCCGTAGTGCTCACTGAATTAACTGAAATGGTGCTTGTACCGATAGTGATAATTTCCGGCTGATAATTGACAGCTAACACTGTTTCAGCGCGTGTTAAAAAAAATACCAATCCCAAAAAGATAAGAAAATTAAAAAAACAAAACTTAAAAAAAGATTTTCCAAATATCCTACCAAGTAATACCATATCCATACCACCTAAAAAGAAGTAAATTAACTTAAAAATATACTGTGCGAGTATACCATACTCCAAAAAAACCTTTGTTCAGCTGTGTGGATAAGTACTCTTTTAAGGTTTTTTAAAACAATGCCGACACACTGATTGATAAGTAAACGTACCGTCATCGGGAATAACCGACGGCATGCCCTCAAAAATGGGTTCTCCCAATTTAAGCACTTGAGTGTAAATGGCATCAGGATTTTTACACACTTCACACACCGCACGCTTACAACGCACCTCTTTGGGGCCGAGCTCAAATAAACCGCGCACCACATCAAACATTCTTCCGCGATAATCCATATCAAGTCCAGCCACCACAACCTTAACACCCTTTTTGAGCAATCGTTCTATTTTTTTTACCTCATCTATCGCAAACATGTGCACCTCATCAATCCCAATTACTTGATTTTTTTCACACGCTGCTTCATCAAGTGTTTCAACCTTTTTTGCTTCGATCACTACACCGTTACGTGAATAAATATGCTCATCACGCACATTTCGCGCTGACTGATATAGCGCATGAGGAATATTGGTATACTTCAGCGGTGCAAAATAACTAATCAAATCAAATGATTTGCCACTTTTCATTGGGCCCAAAACAAGCGTGAGATCCATAGAAAAAAATCGCTTATTGTAAATTAG
>CAYUHX010000016.1:0-2158 GCA_964444705.1 uncultured Gammaproteobacteria bacterium
CACCTCTTTACCTTGCGACCAATTACGACCAAAAAAAACACCACCTCCAAACGCGGCCAACACCACCACAACCAACACATACGTTTTCATATATTGACGCGCGCGTTCTTTGGCGGGAGAAAAAGTATTTTCCATACTACACAAGATAAAAAATCAAAAAACTATTCCTTTACAACTTGAATATCTGCCCCCACGCTACGAAGGGTTTCGTACAAATCTTCATACCCACGATCAATCATGTACGTATTGCGAAGAATTGATTTACCTTTTGCCGCCAACATACAAATAAGCACATTTACTGCTGGCCGAATGGCGGGTGGACACACAAGTTCAGCCGCACGCAAGGTTGAAGGGCCCTCAATCCAGGCGCGATGTGGATCAATAAGCTGCACATTCACCCCTAATTTTTGGAGTTCAGTGAGATAAATAGTGCGGTTTTCAAACACCCAATCATGCAGCATGGTTCGACCCCTGGCTCGTGAAAGAATAGGCGCAAATAAGGGTAAATTATCAATATTAAGCCCTGGAAAAGGACGGCATTCAATTTTGTCAGGCAACGCCTTGAGCGCACTTGGGAAAACCTCAATATCTACCACTGCAAAAGCTCCATTTTTTGAAAGACGTTTATTTTTTATCACACAACGCTGACCCATGATTTCTAATTTATATAATTCCAATTCCAAAAAATCGAGCGGGCAGTTATTAATGGTAAGCGTAGACCCAGTGGTGATGGCTGCAGACAAATAGGTCATGGCCACAATCGGGTCAGGCATAATGGGATATGCCTTGACCGGTCGCAACGCTTTAACCCCAGTGATAGTGAGCTTTGTTGTGCCGATGCCTCCAATTTTAGCTCCCGCTTTGACCAAAAAATAACACAGATCCTGAACCATATAATTGGCCGAGGCCATGCTAATAGTGGTAACTCCCTCAGCCAGTACCGCTGCCATAATAACATTTTCAGTGGCCATGTCACCCGATTCATACATGACGATGTGTGCAGCCGTAAGTGGTTTGTTTTTTACTTCATAAAATCCATCATGCGATGTGACGGTAACACCCAATTTTTGCAGCGCATACCAATGTGGCCGCACGGTGCGCTGACCTAAATGACAACCGCCAGACTTAAACAAACGATACGAACGAACTCGGGCTGCCAAAGCTCCCCACAAAAAAAGTGATGAACGAGTTTTTTCACATGCTGCTCGGTCTAGAGAGGAAAGCGTCAATTCTCCTTCAGTATCGAGCACGAGCTCATGGGAACCTTTCCGCACGATTCGCACACCCAGACTGCTTAAAAGTTCAAGAATACGATCAACCTCTTCAATTTGCGGCACATCAACCAAAGTGGTTTTTCCTTTTATCATAAGCGCCGCACACAAAATGGCCACGGCTGAATTTTTGCTTGATTGATTTGTGAGCGTTCCTTTTAATTTTTTGCCTCCATTAACTACTAAATACGACATAGCACTTTTTTAATTACTTTGACGAAGGATGATTTTTCAATTAATATTAAGCATACTACAGACAAAGGCCTTTGGCAATTAGCCAAACACCATTTTTTATTTTTAAATTTAGCCCGTGTGGATTACCCAGGAAGCACTTTTTCTCGTCTCCACCGCCGCGTTTTTTTACTCACGTTTATAGGAGTTTTTTTTATTCTGGCCCCTACCTTGCTCTTATATACGGTCGGCTATCGCTATGACGCGGAAAAAGGAATTCTCAAAGAAACTGGTGCCTTAAGCATTGATGCACTGCCCCATTCAGCCACCGTATTTCTCAATGATCAAAAAATTAGTACCTCCTTACCAGTTCGCATAAAAAGTCTTTCACCACACCGCTACACCATCCGTCTCAGCGCACCTGGCTACTATGATTGGCAAAAAGAAATTACCGTATTCAATCGCCAAACAGTCTATCTCAACAATATTACTTTGGTAAAAAATGAAGCACCTGCACTGCTTAAAAAAGGAATCATTTCCAACCTCTCACTTTCTTACCGTGGTCGCTATCTATTTTATACCAAAACCGATGGCGCTACCCGCACCGCGCATGTCATGCTCTTGCCTGAAGGAAATGAAACAACCGTTGCAACTTTTTCTACGAGTACTGAAATAACTGGCGTATGGTCACCACGTAGCCTTGATTTAGCCCTCAT
>CAYUHX010000016.1:2168-18398 GCA_964444705.1 uncultured Gammaproteobacteria bacterium
TCGCACTGTCAGCTCTTCAGAATTAAGACTTTACAATCCAAAAAACATACCACATGATTCATCATTCCCCACTCTCACAACAAGCACTATTACAAAAACACTCTGGACAAACGCTTCAACACCCGAGCTTTATTTCAGCACCACACACGGAATCTATCTCCTTCAGCCACTCACGCTCGAAATTACAACAGTAACAACTACGGTTCCAATTGATTGGCAACTGCTTAAAAATCAGCTCTGGACACTCGAAAAAACACCTTCAAGTAGCGAGCTCAGCCTGATTAAAGACACCGTGGGTTTTCGTATCAAAGAACTTCTATGTGGCGCAGCTCTTGAAGACGATTTTTCAAGCACGACATTATGGAAATTTTTTCTAATGGACGAGAATACAGTTGCATTACACCGCTCCGGGTACAAAGAAAAAACAACACTCTGCGCCGACGACAAAATAATTTCAGTGAACGCTACCGAGATTTCGCCCACAACCCTCAAAGATACCTGGCTATTTTGGAACCCGCTTGAATTATGGGCATATGAAAAAACAAATGGACTGTCTTTAGTAGACCGACTCGGCGAAAAACTTCGGTCAGTACATCAGCTTGATGGGCACACCCTTCTCCTCAACCTCGAACAACGACTCACCATTCTTTTCCCAGAATATCTTATCTACCAAAATCTCCTCAAAGGACCTTTTGAATCACTCGTACTAGACACCGAACAAAGAATTATTTACACCACCTTCAACGCTCAAGGGCACGAAGGTCTGTGGAAACTAAACTATTAACTTCTATGAAAAAACTTCTCACCTTCACCGATGGCGGCTCACGTGGCAATCCTGGCCCTGCTGCCACTGGCGTGGTGATTAAAAACGAACATGGAGAAACTATCACAGCTTTTGGTGAATATCTCGGTATACAAACTAATAATTATGCAGAATATAGCGCCTTGTGCTCGGCTCTTAAAAAAGCCCTTGATCTTGGTGCCGAAGAAGTTGAGTGCGTGCTCGACAGCGAGCTTGTCGTAAAGCAAATGCGGCGTGAATACCGAGTGAAAGAACCGACCCTACAAAAATTATTTATGGAAGTCTATACTCTTTCGACACGATTCAAAAAAGTCACCTATCGCCATACGCTTAGAAACGGAAACAAAGAGGCTGACGCCGAAGTGAATAAAGTGCTTGATGCAGAACAAAAAAGAAACTGATGATGAGTCAGTTTCTTTTTGATTATAATTTGAGAATAATACGTGCCACCAAACGAATGCTTATCGAGATCGAATTACTTTAATTTGTTTCGCGGTAACGGCTTTAATTCGGGTATTAATTACCCCACGCACTTGCACCTTATCCCCCACTTTAAGATCGGCAAAAGTCGTTGTCGTGACGCCTTTAATCATAATTTTTGCCCCAGGCGCCAAACTTACCATAACGGTTGAGCTGTTCATTGATCTTAACACAAACGTGCTATTGGCGGCATTTAATGAATCAATAGTGCCATTTAACGATCGCTCTAATTCATGGATTGATTCATCTTTAACAGTCTGTGCAAGCATCACCCCCTGAGTCGAGGTAACTGTTTGACCGGTGATGTGGAGAACGTCTCCGACAACGAGTTCGTTCACACTGCTCTTTCCACCATACAGACGAACAATTTTTGATCGGCTATCTACATTCACCGTAATGGTAGTGCTCACTGCTGGATACCAAATAGTCGATGATGCAGGCACGTTTTTGTTCGTAAGTAGACGGGTAACCTGAACGACCAATTGGGCAGTTGAAGTGGTTTGATTTTTTACTTCCAACAAACTTCCTTTGAGCGTAACTGCAAGCGGCCTCACTGGACGCATACTTTTAATCTCTTCTCTCAAATCTTTTCGTCCTTCTTTCAATTCGCCTTTCAGTGTATTCATTTTTTCTTTGGCTTCTTCTCTAAATAATTCTTTTTTATCTTTAATTTCTTGACGCATGCCTTCGTTTTCTTGTGCAGCGACCAGTGGCGCAAAACTAGACACTCCCAGTGCCAATATCATTAAAAAAATAGACATCTTTTTCATACACACATAGATTATATAAATTAATACTCCATTATTTTTGTTAATCGTATCGACCGAGTCTTTCACCTTAAACTATAGACTCTACACGATTATACGGTTTAACGTATTTAAATTAAAACTCTCATTACCATCGAATCATTTTTTATCCGAACGAAGTACGCGTCGTATTTTCATCTCTCTATTTTTTTCTCTTACAAACTCAATATCTTCCATTTTTTCTTTCTTCAACGAAGAAGTATTTTCTTTTATTTCCTTGTTCATTTCTTTTTCTTCCCGAAATATAGCTCCGTCAACTGAACTCGTCGTTGATTCTTGAAACTTTTGTTTTGTTTCTAACCGACGCAATCGTTCTTGACGCTTCTTAAGATGGATTTCGATTTTCTTAACCGCTGGAGTCTTTTCAGAACTACTCGCTACTGACGGCCTCCAAGCATGCTCCAATTCTATTTCTAATCCTTCAATTTCCTTGCGAACCTGTCCAATCTTTTTATCTTTTCTCGCGAGTACCCTGGCTTCAGCCTCTCGTCGCTCAATTTTTTTTACCAAAAAGGCAGCTTTTTGCTCTGGAGTACGTTGCAGTCCTGCCTCGGCTGCTTCCAATTTTTTCTTCAGAGGGTACAAAATGGTTCCTTCAGTCACCTCAGGGCTGGTATAGGCATACGCGCTCGCAATGCTTCCACAGACCATTATTCCTCCGAGGCTGCAGACCAAGGCAAACCGCACCAGATGCGTCTGCCAAAAATACAACGGAGCAGGATTTTTAAGCTTCCACTCATGGTCTAATTTCTTCCATAAATCATTTTTAAACAGAGGGGTCGGCGCGGCTCTTTTTTTATTTTTCCATAATAAATAGACGAGTGGTAATTTCATAGGAGTGCGCGCATTTTTTTAAGGGCTCGATGGGTAGCAACTTTGATTGCTCCCTCGGTAGAATTTTTTAACTCCGCCACCTCTGCATAACTATACCCAACTAAGTAGTGAAACGTTACAAGTTCTCTCTCTTCAACGGTTAACGCGGCAAGTAACCCTTCAACTTCGTGAGTAAAATGAAACTGTTCTAGTTCTTTTTTAGCTATTTTTAGCCAAAAATCATCGTCACTTTTTCCTTCTTTTCCCTCCATGTCTTCATCTTCTGGCAGGCATTCGGTCTTTTTTGTATCTCGCCAATGGTTAGCCAAATGATTTTTGGCAATGGTCATTATCCACGAAGAGACACTGATCGTGCGATCATATTTCTCAAAATGATGCAGGGCTTTCACAAAAATTTCCGACACCAGATCTTCGGCCAAGGCTTTATCGGCTCCTACCCGAAAAAAAACATAGCGGTAAACTTTGTCTAAATGGTCTTTATAAAATTGTTCAAATTCTTTCTTGGTTGCAGACATAGATCGTTCGGCAGTATAACAAAAAACAGTCCGGATGAACATCCTGACTGTTTTTAACAGATCCATTTAAAAACTTTCTTCTACTCAAAAAACTTTAAATTAAAGCTCTTTTTGTAACTCTTCAAGCAATTTTTTCACATTCTTATTTACCTTTCTCGGAATCCGCACCTTTATGCGCACATATTGATCACCGCGACTATCTTTGCCAAGATGGGTAATGCCCTGGCCCTTCAAACGAATCAGCTGGCCTGATTCTGTCCCTTCCGGCACTGTCATTTTCTTTTTTCCTTCCAGTGTGTCTACTTCAATAGTGTCACCAAGAACTGCTTGAGGATAATTCACCTCAGCCTCGGTGTAGACATCAAAGTTATCGCGTTCAAACCCTTTAAGCGGACGCACGTGCGCCACCACATACAAATCTCCGGCAGTGCCACCATGAGGCGCGGCTTCACCATGACCGCCGAGCCTGAGCGATTGACCCGTATTGATACCGGCAGGAATTTTAACTTTAATAGTACTGTTTTTATTAATCACACCACTACCACTGCAATGCTTGCATTTTTTGCTGGGTTTTTCTCCTCGACCTTCACAAGCTGGACACACGGCCATAGTTTGCATCGTGCCCAAAAAAGTTCGCTGATTTTGCACCACTTGACCCTGACCATGACAGGTGGTGCATTTTTCTAAGGCACTTCCAGGCTCGGCGCCACTGCCTGAGCAGACATCACAGGCATCGTGTTTACGCAGAGACAATTCTTTTTCAACACCAAAGGCTGCTTCTTTAAAATCTATCTCCACGTCAACTTGTACATCTTGTCCCCGTGCCCGCCGACCACCTCGAGCACCACCGCCTCTCCCTCCACCAAAACCAAACAGGTCACCAAATACATCACCAAAATCACCACCAAAATCAAACGAAAAACCACCATTTTGGCCACCTTGTCCACGACTGGCGCGCATAATATCTTCCCAACTCATTCCGCCACCAAAACCGCCTTGCTGCTCAAAATCAGAACCAAACTGGTCGTATTTGGCACGTTTGTCTTTATCAGACAATACTTGATAGGCCTCATTTACTTCTTTAAATTTAGCTTCATTGCCTCCTGGTCGATCTGGATGGTGCTGCATGGCCATTTTTTTGAATGCTTTTTTCACTTCTTCAACTGACGCATTTTTTTCAACACCGAGAATTTTATAATAATCTTTAGACATATCGCTCACGCGCACAGATAAGTAAATAAAAATGTGGAATTATGCGGCAGTTTTAATCTGCACGGTTATTTTTTTACTTGGGTAAAGATACCGTACCAATCTCTCCACCTGAATCTTAGCATTTTCTTCAGCCTCTTGTCGCAATTCAGGCGCCGCCGCCGCTTTCAATGCTTCTTCTTTAATCTGTGCTGTGGCTTCGTTATATCCATCTTCACTATTCAGCAATCGTTTCAAAATTCCTTGCTCATTATGCAACACTACGGGGCCAAGTAATTCTGCGCTATGAGTGGTCACCGCGGGCAAAGTAATCACAATTTCTTCACCAACCGAAAGACTACTAGTTGAAAGCGTAGTTAGATCTATCCCTGAGCTTACTTTCATATTACCCGAAGCCGTAATTTTTTGTTTCCAAAAAATATCTTTCCAGTCGCTACCAGTGCCTTTATTGATTTCTATCGACTGACTAAACACATAACTTTGAGTGATTAAAAAACCTTCACTTTTTAAATTAGTCAGAATTACTTCAGCATTTACAATAGTCGAAGCCCGGGACGAAAACAAACGAAAGCCGCAATATATTCCGCCGGCAAAAAGAATGGTGAACCCAATGAAAAAAATACCAATTTTTTTAAGCACACGACTAGAGGTTACCTAGATAAAAAATTTCAAACAGCTAACCCCGTGCAGAGAACGCACAGGGTTAGCCTGTTTACCATCTATTTATTTTTTGTCATCCACCACCTCACCTTCAATCGGGCCGTCTTGCTTCGGAGCGCTGCCAGGAGTTTCAGCGCCTGGAGCGGCACCTTTTTGCTCTTGCTCTTGTTGATAGAGCTTGGTGCCAACTGCTTGTGCATCTTTTGACAATTCATCAACTGCTTTTTTCAGAGCTTCCAAATCATCTTTATCTTTTACTTCTTTCACGTGTGCTAAACCGTCAGTCACTTTTTTCTTTTCTTCATCAGTGACACTCGCAATCTTTTTCTCTTCAACTTCTTTCATCATCTTTTCGGTTGTGTAGATCATGGTGTCAGCAATATTGCGCGCTTCAATGAGTTCTTGCTTTTTCTTATCATCGGCCGCATGCATTTCAGCATCTTTTTTCATGCGTTCAATCTCTTCTTTAGAAAGGCCAGACGATGCTTCAATACGAATCGATTGCTCTTTGCCAGTGGCTTTGTCTTTGGCTTTTACACTCAAAATACCATTGGCATCAATATCGAAAGTAACCTCGACTTGCGGCACGCCGCGTGGAGCTGGAGGCAAATCGCCTAAAATAAATTTGCCGAGCGTCTTGTTATCAGCAGCCATCGGGCGCTCACCTTGAAGCACATGAATTTCTACGCTTGGCTGATTGTCAGCAGCAGTAGAAAACACTTGTGTTTTAGAGGTAGGAATAGTGGTGTTGCGATCAATAAGCTTGGTCATCACCGAGCCCATAGTTTCAATACCGAGTGACAATGGAGTGACGTCCAAGAGGAGCACGTCTTTCACATCGCCGCGTAATACCGCGCCCTGCACGGCCGCACCAACCGCCACCACTTCATCCGGGTTCACGGTGATGTTTGGCTTCTTGCCAAAGTAGGCTTCTACTTTTTGGAGGACGAGCGGCATACGGGTCATACCACCCACCATTACCACTTCATTGATGTCTCCCACACCTAGCTTCGCATCAGCGAGCGCTTTTTTCACCGGCTCCATGGTGCCCTCTACCAACTGACTCACGAGTTCTTCGAGTTTAGAACGAGTCAATGTCATCACCAAGTGACGAGGACCGCTAGCATCAGAGGTAATAAATGGTTGGTTGATTTCACTGGTTTGCGCAGTTGATAATTCGATCTTCGCTTTTTCAGCGGCTTCTTTAATACGCTGTTTGGCGAGGTTATCATTACTCAAATCAATGCCGTCTGTTTTTTTGAATTCATCAAAAATCCAGCGCATAATAATTTGGTCAAAGTCGTCACCGCCCAAATGTGTATCACCGTTCGTCGCGAGCACTTGTACTGAATCTTCACTCACCTCAAGCACCGACACATCAAATGTTCCACCACCCAAATCGTAAACCATGATTTTTTGATCTTTCTTTTTGTCAAAGCCATACGCCAAAGCAGCAGCGGTTGGTTCGTTGATAATGCGAAGCACGTTCAAACCCGCAATTTCACCGGCCACTTTGGTGGCTTGGCGCTGAGCATCGTCAAAATATGCCGGCACAGTGATGACTGCTTCCGTGACCTTTTCTCCCAAACGCTCTTCAGCATCAGCCTTGAGTTTACTAAGCACCATGGCAGAAATTTCTTCTGGCGATTTTTTCTCACCGTTCAAGGTCACGCGCACTCCTTCGCCTTCTTTCACAATTTCGTATGGTAACAATTTTAAGTCGCGCTGCACTTCCGCATCAGTCCATTTACGACCGATTAAACGCTTCACTGAATAAAGCGTGTTCTTAGGATTGCTCACCGCCTGGCGTTTGGCGAGTTGCCCCACAAAACGCTCACCGCTTTTTGACACCGCTACGACTGATGGCGTGGTGCGCGCACCTTCTTTGTTTTCGAGCACCTTCGGCTGGCCACCTTCAATGATGGCGACGCAGCTGTTGGTAGTACCGAGATCGATTCCGAGAACTTTGGACATATGAAATTTAGAATTAGGTAATTAGAATTACGAATTAAATTAAAATAACTATCTATCTCTTCTCACAACTAAAATACTTGCATCAGTTATAGGCACTCCATTTTTCTTGAGGTAATCAGTAATTTGTGTCATGTTCATTCCTTGCGTCTCGACAAAAATTTTTTTTCTTTGTAACAATTCAGTATAAATTTCTTCAATATTAGCATCTTCCGAGAAGGAACGAGATAGGTCTATGCCGCGAACACTTTCTACGTCAATCTTTTTAACACCATCTTCTTCGTAAAAATTTATTCGACATATTTTTTCAATTTTTCTTCCATTTTCAGTAACCGAAAGATCAAGCCTTGCTTGTTTTGAATCATAATCAAATGATATATCCTTAAATTTATCTTCCATTAATTTTTTAAAATTTTTAACTCGTTCAGTTTTCTGAAGCCACTTAAACATTTCAGCTGCGTCTTTTGAATTTGCATCATCTTCAGCAATTTCTGCTTTCTCACTTTCTCCCAAATCTTGCTCGTCCTCCCCATCCTCAACATCTGCGTCTGGACCAAGGGATATGTTGCTAAACAAGCCTGCTCTGTCTAAACCTCCATCAGGTTTCGTACTTGGATTATCATTCGATCTAGAACTATCTCCCATTTTTATTTCCTGCAACGATTGAGATGAAGTTTTTTCTGATCCCAAATGAGCGCCACCCGCCAGGGTTCCCGCTAACGCCAAGGCCGCCGTCATTCTTTCCAAATTTTTTCTAAAACCAGATTTTTTAGGTCCATCCGGAATAACTTGATTTAAAATAGGCGATCCTTCTCTAATAGAGCTCATACTACTATTTTATTGAATAACCAATTTTTAAAACACGCACTACAACAAACTACCTACTTCTTCACCACCTTAATTTCAATCTTTTTTGCCGTTGCTGGCTGGGCTTTAGGCGCAGTGATTTTCAACACTCCATCAATGAATTCGGCAGTGACTTGATCTTCCACCACTGGGCTTGGCAGCACCACTTCACGATAAAACGAACCGGTGCGTACTTCTTTACGATAATAATTTTTTTCTTCAACTTCATGCTCTTTTTTTTGTTCTCCACGCACCGCGAGCACACCTTTTTGCACACTTACATCCACATCTTGTGGCCTGACTCCAGCAAGCGGCACCTCGATAATGACTGCAGTGTCCGTTTCGTACATGTCCATGGCGGGCACAAATGCTTTAATTTGCTGACTAAATACTGTGGGCAGACGAAACACATCATCGGTTTCATTGCCCATTTCCCACAAAGGGTTCCAACGCATAAGAGACATATGAAAAGCCTCCGCACCAAGCCTCTCCGTATGAAAAAGGCGTGGTGTTAAAAATAAAATGTATCTATTATTTAGCGATCACCACCTTAGCCACCCGAATCACCCGCTCGCCTAGTTTGTATCCCCCATCTATCTCACGCACAATGACACCGTGTTCTTGGCCAGAAGCTTCTTCTTCGGCCACTGATTCGTGAAGTGAAGGATCAAACAAAGTGCCCACCGTAGGAATTTCTTGCACTTTATTTTGACGGAGCACTTCATTAAATTGGCGTTGAATATGACCAATACCGTCCATCCAATTCTTTATTTTTCGCGAGGTGTCGTCTTCTTGAGGTAATTCCGGTTGGTGGAAGAAAGCTTTTTTAAAATTGTCGTAGATCGGAATAAATTCTTCTAAGATTTGGCGACTACTCATCTCTGCCCATTCAAGACGGCGAGCTGCCGTTTCTTTTTGTAAATTAGTGTAATCAGCCAAAGCACGCTGCCAACTGCGTTTATACTCTTCAGCCTCTTGCTTGGTAGCGCTACAACCTGCACACACGTGAGATTCTGGCTCTATTTCTGCGCTACGAGAAGACAAATCTTGATTTTCAACACTCTCATTTTCAGACATTTCGTCATTGGCTAAAGGCGATGTATTATCCTGCATATACTCTGACACAAAGGAATAAAAAAGAATTTTTTTATAAGCTGGTCAATGCCTCGGAAAGCAGTGCCCAATTACGCCGATAATTCATACGCTGCGGACCAAAAAGAGCAATTAGCGATTCTTGATTGTGACCAAATCGCGCACTCAGCACGCTCAAAAGATTACCAAAATTGTGTTCATTACCAATGAAATAACGTGGCTGAATTTCAACTTGATCAAAAAAACGCTCAACATAATTTTCGCAATGATCAAACACCTGCGAGATGTTGGCCACCATGGCAATTTCACCAAAATCAGGCTTCTGAAAAAGATTAGACAGGCCAGTGTAATAAATAATATCTTTAGAAAAAGCAATGAGCACCGCTTCCTGAGAAAGATGCGCGAGCGCTTTCGCAATATTCTTACACACCACTTCTTCGGGAACACCTCCAACTTCAGCCGATTTTTTTATGATGTTTTTTTCTTCTTTTGAAAGAACGCTTTCTGAAAAATTAATGCGATCAACATAGTAACGAAAACCTTTCACCGTCGGTATTCGTCCGGCTGAGGTATGCGGATGAGTAAGATACCCTTCTTCTTCAAGCGCACGGAGTTCATTGCGTACCGTGGCTTCGCTCCAATCTACATGGTTTTCACTCACTAAAAACTTAGACCCCACTGGCCCGGCGGTAGTGATGTGATTTTCTACCACTAAAAGTAAAAGTTTTTCACGCCGTGGGTCCATATATTATCACTCATCATGATAGAGTGATAATATACCACCCCACCACTCCCTGTCAAGAATAGTTATACACATTTATTAGCACCCTCTTCGCCCGCACACTGGATTAAAAAATCCTCTTGTTATAGAGGATTTTTGAGCTACAGTAGTTTTACTTTAAATAGAAGATACTTCACTTAAAAGCACGTTTTCCACATAAATTCCTCGGGCGTAAAAAATTCGTTCGAGTTCATTCTTAAGCTGGGTCTCGATTTCATCACGTTTACTGCCAACAATGTCTTGAAAATCAAATCGAGTAAACACCATGCGTATACGACTACGGATGGTTGGTCGCACTATTTTAGCCACAAAATCTTCACCAATAGTTTGCCAAAGCGATGGGATTTGATGAATATCAAGACGAAGCAAAATAGTTCCTTCTACTCCCACCTTTTTTCCATCATGCGTCACTGCTGCAGTAGGAATATCACCAAGCGCACGTTCATGCTCAAGGTTAAACTGGCGTGAAATACTATATTCAAGAGTTTGGGTGTTAAACAATTTTGCTTTTTGCCAAAAAGGAATTTTGAGGTGCAAACCCGGTGTGAGCACCTTTTTAAGCACACCTCGACCCAAATCGTAAACGCACGCTACATACCCGGGTGGCACGTGAATAAAAAGACCTTTTAAAACATCTTCTAAAACAAACGAATACATTAACTTATCAAGAGAATCAGAAGCCATAGAAAAAATTTGAGCAGTTAAACGATGTTAGTGGGCTTTATGCGCCTCTTTCTTCTTGTTAAAAAAAGCACCTCCCAACAAGGAAATAATATCAGAAAAAACCATGGTTGTCAAAATAAACAATGATTTTACCATGGGCAAATACCAAAGGATAACGAAGGTAAATAAAGGAAAAAAAATTAAAAAAAACATTTCTGACTTGCGCCAACCGGCACCCATTTTTTCAACAAAAATAGAAATCAAAAGATATCCTGCAGCAATACCCGCCCAAAGCACATCATGCACACGACCAATTTCAAACCCATAAAAAACGGTATTAATTTTACCCGGAAAATCAACAAACTGATACAAGGTGCGCAATACTTTTTCACCATTGATGCCATTCACGAACACTTGATACAAAAGCACAAAAACAACCGCTTGCACGAGTAACGTAAGCACTTTTGCCCAGGGCGAAATATGATGCTTGCGCATTATTTTTCGAAACTCTTGTTTTTGCACAATCGCATCATTCTTAAAAGCAGCCACCGTTTTTTTGGCCTCTTCTTCAATCTGTTTTTGGCGGACACCATTGCGTTCGGTGATAATAGAGAGAGGCAAAAGACCAAGACGCAAAAAAATAGTGAGCCAAATGACGGCCCACCCCAAATTTTGCTGTGCAATTGTGTTATAAATATAGATCAAAGCATTAAAAAGTGGCTGATACAAATACGTGAACCAGATCGATGACCACATAAAAAGATACTAAAGATAAAAATGAGTCAAAATAAAATATCATTCCAGCCAAAGCGTACCATGCTTAGGGCTAAAACACAATCTAAGACACCATTTTTTCGACAGCAAGACACGCATTTTCACAGCGCACAGGTCTACCACCACTACACGCCATGCAACAAATAAAATGACGATGGCACTCATTATTTGCACAATTGACATAGGTCTCGGCCGGCTGTCCACATTTTTCACAACGACCTACCACCTCATGTTCGGGCGTGGTGGCGTATGTTACCCGACCATCAAACACATACAAACTCCCCTTAAAATCTTCTCCAGGATATTTTTCCATGTACGTAACAATACCCCCATAAAGCTGATACACTTCTTTAAACCCTTGGGTAAGTAAAAAGCCCGATGCTTTTTCACAACGCACACCACCCGTGCACACAGTAACTACTGTTTTATCTTTTAAATGCGCAAGTGCGGGCAAAGCAGTGGGTAATTCTCGAAAATTATTAATAGGCGGCAAAATTGAATTCTGAAAGTACCCAACCCGATGCTCGTATTCGTTGCGCATATCAACCATGTAAAACTCTTTGCCATTATGAATCCACTCGTGCAACTCCTCAGCTGACAGATATGTTCCCGTAACTCGTGCCGGGGTTACTACTGTTTTATCAAGATAGCTACTCACAATTTCGTCACGTACTTTCACAGAAAGCTTGGGAAAAGATTGACCGTTGCTGATACTTTTTTTAAGATGCGTGTTCGCAAAACGAGGATCAGCTTGTAGTGAAAGACAATACTCTTCAATATTTTCTTCGGTGCCCTCAAGAGTAGCATTAATGCCCTCAGACGCAACAATGACCCTGCCAGTGAGACCAAGACGCTCACACAGCGCACGTTGGGCCACACGCTCCGCTTCAGGGTTATCAAGCGTCACGTAGTTATAAAACAAAAGTATTTGATGCATAGACACAAAAAATTAAGACTTTTAACTCAAAAAATAATCGTGCCCACAGTATACGTTTTTTTTAAACCCTCGTCTAGAACAGTCATTTTAATTGACGGATAGCGGATTTTTTGTTATAAAAACGCCTAGTTTAATCTTTTTTGTCATCGGTATGGATCATGGTAACGTTATTATTCGTTTTGATGAAGTGTCTTTTAAATACGGCAATGCCCGTCTTATTCTTGATGAAGCGAGTTTCTCTGTTCGAGAAAACGCCAAAATCACTATCATGGGCCAAAACGGCGCCGGCAAAAGCACTATTTTTAAACTAATTACCGGCGAAATCGCTCCCGAGAGTGGTGAAATCCACACCGGACAAAATAGCACCATTGCGATTGCCACCCAAGTGATGAAAAAAGAACACATCGAAAAAACGATTGAAGAATTTTTTGCTTCGGCTTTCGATAAAAAAATGTACGATTTGCCCAAACGAATTACGAGCGTGCTTGAAGTGGTACACCTTACCGCACCTCTAAACAAACTCATCAAACAGTTTTCCGGCGGACAACAGGCACGACTTTTACTCGCCTACGCCCTCATTCAAGAACCAGATATTTTACTTCTCGACGAACCAACCAACAACCTCGACAGTGCCGGAATCGATCATCTCACACAATTTTTGATTGAATATCCGAAAACATGTTTAGTAATCTCACATGATGCCAATTTTTTAAACGCCTTTACCCACGGCGTATTATATCTTGATTCATTTACCCACAAAGTGGAACAATATGTGGGCGATTATTACGAAGTACTTGGTGAAATTGAAGCTCAAATCGAGCGTGAACGAATGAAAAATGCTCAACTTAAAAAAAGCATCCAAGACCGCAAAGACAAAATTAACTTTTTTTCGCACAAAGGTGGTAAAATGCGAAAACTCGCCAGCAAACTCAAAGATCAAGTAGAAGAAGCAGAGGAAGAAATGGTTGATGTGCGCCAAGAAGATAAAACTATTCTTGAATTTTCTATCCCCGCACAAACCGACATTGTGGGACCGGTGGTTGAAATCAGCTCGGTTGGCATTATGATTGACCATGCACCTGTAACAAAAGCACTCAACCCGCCACTCACGGTACGTAAAAAAGAACGCCTGCTCATCAAAGGACCAAACGGCATTGGCAAAAGCACGCTACTTGAAGCCTTGGCAACCGGTACGGCAACCGGCGCGACTTTTGCTCAAGGTACACGTGTGGGATATTATAGACAAGATTTTTCTGGCTTAGACTTTGAAAAAACCGCCTACCAGGCACTCGAAGAAATGATGGTCCAACCGTGGAACCAAGAAATTTATGCCACCGCTGCACGTTTTCTTCTCACCCCAGAAACACTTAAAAATAAAGTTGGCGCGCTGTCTGAAGGGCAAAAGGGATTGCTGTGCTACGCACGTTTTGTACTCCAAAAACCAGGACTTCTCATCATGGACGAACCAACAAACCACATCAACTTTAGACACCTGCCTCTCATCGCCCAAGCACTTGATACGTTTGAAGGTGCGGTGATTCTCGTCAGTCATGCTCCAGAATTTGTTGAACAAATTAATATTCATCAAACACTTGATCTTGGTGTTTTATAAAAAATAAAAAAACAGTCAAATAATATGACTGTTTTTTTATACTCAATTTTTATCATTCAAAATACGCTAAAACAAAACCACCCCAACTTTTTTGGGGTGGTCAGAAAGAATAAATTAATTTAGCGAAGTGTTGAAAAGGTGTGTAGGCACACGACCTTTGGCAGAAAAATTCATCATTTTTCCACTACGACCATTCTTTTGTTGTCCGCTACCCATTGGCATTTGACCCCTATGCATTCCATCTGCCATGCGATTAACATGCTTGAGCATGTCATCCATCTGTACTTGCGTAATTTGACCGGACGCCACTTTGGCAGCAAGATCTGCTTTTAACGCATTCAAATGGGCCTGTTTCTGAGTCGTCATAAATTGATCCAAAGCTTCTTTAGTGACACCATGTGCGGTGGCTATATCAGATAACTTCGTACCAGATTTAAGCGCTGTCTCTAGGTCAGCCACAGACATGTTAAGCAACACTGCTAATTTGTGTTCATCGTCTTGGCGCTGTGCCATCATCTTCTTTTTCTGATTCATCTGATCGGTGACTCGCTGGATTTTTTTATCCATTTGCGCTTGAGTGATTTTTCCACCTGTCACTTCAGCTGCGAGTTGTGTTTTTAATGCGTCAAAGTCTGCCTGTTTCTGATTCGCAAAAAATGTATCAAGCTCGTCTTTGCTGACTCCGTGTGCAGTTGCAATATCAGGCAATTTTGTGCCTGCGGCTAATGATGTTTTTAAATCAGCAGGTGTCATTGAGAAAAGTGCTGCGAGTTTGGCGAGGGCGTCGTCGGAAAGCTTAGGCCCTCTTTCAAAGTAACCCATACCCATCATTGGTTTTACGCCGTGCTGAGGGTTGTTATTTTTACCACGAAAGGCGCTGAGCGTGGCAGCATTTGCCGCTGTAAGACCAAATCCTGTTGCCGCAACGACTCCCAGAGCAAGAAAGGCAATCGTTTTTTTATTGAGAGAAAAAGTATTCATAGAGAAGTAGTTACATGAATTTAAATATATATTTTCTGGTTTTGAGTGCGCATCTCAACACCAAAAAAGAGAAAGTGACCGGAGGTCATTCGACCTTTCACTTAAGTACTACTCTAGCAGCTCATTTTTTATTTCATTTTAAAATTCAGGTGCGGCTTCAGGAGGAACTTTAGAAATTCCTCGTGCCATTATCTCTCCCCTCTCTGGGCGGCCGATAATAATCACTGGGTCGCCAGGAACAATATCCTTACCGCGAGGAAAACGAGTGTCGGCGGTAAAACGTACGGTTATAAGATCGCCGTCTTTATTTTGTATTTGCCAGCTTTGTTCGGACTGATTAAGCACCGTGCCAAACGTAACTTCACGCCAATTGTGCCGACCAAAACGACGATAAAAATCTCCCACAAATGGCATATGTCTACGCTCGGCAGAACGAAAAAACATGGGGTGAAAGGTGGAGCGCTCAATAAGGAGACTCGCCCCCACAATCACCGCGCAAATGAACAACAGCGAATAAATGAGTGGCCGACGATAAATAGCGGCAAAACGCCAGGCAATGAGCTCAATCATTCCTGCCAAAAAAAGAGTGACTGCGAAAAGCGCCCAAGGTAGCGAACGAATAATTTGTAGATACCCGCGCGAACCAAACGCGGTCAGCGGCCTAAAACCTGGCTGATGCGCGACAAAAAAGACAAAACTGGCTAAATACAGAGTGATGCCAATGGCGAACAAAAAACCGACACCGAAGGCAATTTGGCGAAATAAAAAATATCCTTTCGAATGTTTGGTCACACTGCCTTGTTCAATCTTTAGTTCAATTTGTTCTTTAAGCTCATTTTCGTGTAGTGTCATATTCTTTGCTCATAAGCATATTTTTTTTAAGCAGTTCTCTGGCTCGCTTAAGACGAACTCCGACCGTAGAAATAGGAATGTGCATCACATCAGCTATCTCTTGATATTCAAGCTGCTCAAGATAATACAAAATAAGTGGTTCACGATATTTCGGAGAAAGAACATCCAGATGCTCATTCACAAATGCTCGTTCTTCTGCGACCATTAATTCAGTCTCGGGTGAATGTGGTGCAGTCACAGGCAATTGTAAAAAAATATCTAAATCAACAAAACTCACATGTTCACGACCTTTTTTCTTGATGGTATTAATAAAAAAATTATGCGCGACACGATATAACCACGTAGAAAATTTTCGTGATACATCAAAACTATTAATATTGCGATACGCACGCAAAAACACTTCTTGCACCGCATC
>CAYUHX010000016.1:18408-28449 GCA_964444705.1 uncultured Gammaproteobacteria bacterium
ATCTTCTACATCCTCATAACGAAAAAGAAAGCGCCGACCATAGCGCATAATTTTTTTCTCATAGCGGTCAAAGAGCTGTCCAAAGGCTTTTTGATCACCTTTTTGTAACTGAAGCGCCAACACTTCGTCAGAAGGCTCTTCTACCATATCTTTCCCATATTCCGCTAAATTTAGTCTTCATTATTTAGTACACCCACTCCTCAGAAAAAATTTCATTTTTAAAGATATGTTGTATTTTTTACACTCCTTACCATTTTATCGCAGCCATAAGCTCATTAATACCAATTCTTTTCTCGGCAGAAAAAGGAACAACTTTATGCTCACCAACCGCGGCTTGAATTTTTTCAAGCTGTGCTTTGCGCTTTGAAACCGCTATTTTGTCTATTTTATTGGCAACAATAACGATTTTTTTGTTGTTTATTTCGAGTCCCGCAAGCATTTCTTTGTCACTTCCAGTCAAACCAATTTCAGCATCAATGAGGAGGAGTACTCTTTTCTGTTCAATAGTGGAATCAAAAAAATACCAATTAATAAGCCCTTCGATTTCAGCACGACGCTCTTTAGATACCTTTGCAAATCCGTACCCCGGGAGATCGACAAGATAAAAAGATTTGTTTATTAAGAACACATTAATCTCTTGCGTGCGGCCAGGAAACGAGCTTGTTCTGGCTAAATTCTTTTGATTAACGAGGGCGTTGATCACGCTAGATTTTCCTACATTCGATCGGCCAATACACGCCACTTGCGGTAAACCGTTTTCAAGAATAGGATCCGGACCAACAACACCTTTTACAAATTGAGCAGAAATTATATGCATACTTCACCATAATGCCCTATTCGTGCCAATCATGCAACTTGCATACACTATATAAAATCACCTCCGGAAGAGGTGATTTTACTCAGACTATTTTTTTCCTTTTTTTGGTTTTTTCTTTTCTTTTTTCTGGGCGTTGTTGCCTTTGGCCATACAATAAAAATTAAATATATTTAATACTCATATTAGTATAGCATACAAAAGAAAAATATTTTATAAAACTGGGGATTATTTTACTCGTACATTTGTTACTTTTTTTTACCCTTCTTTTTAACTACTATGCGTCCCTTAATCAAATCTATTTTTTCACGCCGTGTTAATCGTTTTATCTCTGCCTCTCGTTTTCTGGCTGCAGCCAAGGTAGTTAACTCTTCTAGATACACGAGCGTCGTAGGACGACGAGCACGGGTATATTTTGCTCCTGCTTTTAACGCATTGTGCGCGTACAATCTTTTGGCTAAATTATGTGTAGAGCCGGTATACAATGTTGAGTCGGCACATTCTAGAATATAGACACTATACGTCATAGCCCGCAAAATAAATTTTTGTATCCTACACGCCTAAAAAAGTGGTAATGTACTTTTTAGTATCAAATTTTCTATCACACCCGCTCTTTGCCATGTAACGAATCATCCCAAATATATTTCGTTTAAACCACGCTCGATCATGCACCCCGCCAATCGACCACGCAATACCCGCATACCCATTCGGATCACGACCATCTAGCTCATATTTATCGTTAAGATACAGAGCAACGCGCATGGCCTCGGCTGGATTTTTACTCCACTCTAAAATTTTTTTAGCCCAATACATCCGCATGTACCCATGCATTTTTCCCGTCTTAACCATTTGCATCTGCGCCGCATTCCAGAGTAAATCATGCGTGCGCGCCAATTCAAAATCTTGGCGTTCATAAATATATTCACGCGGATCACTCATGTGTTCATGCAGTGTGTGCAGAGCCCACGCAGGAAATCCATCAACCGAATCATACGCCTCATTATACCAACAAAAATTATCCGCAAGCTCGCGACGAACGATTAGTTCTTCCAAAAAAACTTCCTTAACACGCTCTGGAGCATTGCTTTTTTTTACCTCAAGCGCAACACGCTGGGCAGAAATCTGACCAAAATGAAGATAGGGTGATAAATGTGACTGAGCATCTTTTGTGGGATCATTTCTATCACTGTCATACGCCGACAATCGTTCGTGCACAAAGCTATGCAAAACACCTAAAGCCGCTTTTTCACCCGGCACACACCTGTCTACTTCAAGAACCGTTCGATCAATTTGTAATGATTCGTATATTTTTTTCCAATCTGTTGCCTTGGCAAAAAAAGTGTTTTTTTCTTGTTTTTTTAGTGATGGAAAAGAAGTAAAAAACTCAGGCAGAAAATTGTGGATTTTGGGACGAATGGTATAGGCCGCATATTCTTGTTTTACCGAAGCAATCCGACACGGCACAATATTGTGCGCATCAATTTCGTAGACCACACACTCAGCACGATTGGCGACTTTCTCACGCCATTGTTTTTTTATCCGAAGTGGGTCAAAATCCGTCACCACTGCACCAGCACCAACCTTTTTCGCGAAGTATATGATTTCGTCTGGCGGCTCACCCGAAAGAACACACAAAGGAATATTAAACTTAGCAAGCTCTTTTTCCACCTCTTGCACTCCTTTTAGCATAAACCCATACTGCCGAATCGTAGCTTCTAAAAAGTTCGGCGACACACAAAAAACAACCACGAGTGGCCGTTGATTTTCTTCAGCTAACTGTTGGGCATAGAGGAGAGACCAATTATCATGAACGCGCTGATCACGACTCATCCAATACATAATTGGACCATTGCCCAGGGTCTTTTTATTTAAAGAGAATACTCGTCTTTGATCAACTTTTATGTGCATACCACTCAAAACGTATTCATTTTTTTATAATTGAATATACCACTAACATCAATGCCGCCCACCACCCAAAATCAGAAATGAGCAAACTTACTATTATTTTTTGCTGCCATGTGCGAGAAAGTAACTCACCAGCTTTGCCTGCTTTTTCTTTCTGAAGCAGGTACGGACTCACTCGAAATGATAAAAATAATCCATTTGATACTAGCCCCGCGACAATAAATGCTAAGTACATTGGAATCCCGATAAAAGGCGTATTTCTAAAAAATAGAACACCACCCATACTCGCCAAACAGATACCGGCCCAAATCATGGGTTTGGTCACTTTGTGAGTGCGTGTGGTAGCTTCGGTCCAATACGGTGATTTTCTGCCTAAAAAACCATGAATATCGATAACTGTGACTGCCCCGAGGCCAATCACAAAACCAGCGAGAAGAAAAAATAATCCAATAAAATCAAAAAAAATCATACAATTTTTTTAGGCGGTAATGGAAAGAAAATACTCACTCGACGTTGATAGTCCGCAAATTCGGGTTTTTCTGCCATCTTTCTTTCGAGGAGTGGAATACCAGATACTTTTAAAATTAAAAAAGTGATAGTAAGTGGCCCCACGAGAGAGAGCCATCCGTTTGAAACTGAAAGTGCCATCAACCACACGCCCCACCATTGGGTTACTTCACCAAAATAATTAGGATGGCGAGTATACGCCCACAGGCCAGATTGCATCAACCTACCTTTATTTGCTGGATTTTTAATAAACCCTGCTAACTGTGCATCGCCTACTGCCTCAAAGCAAAACCCAATGAGCCAGACAGCCACCCCGACCATATCTAAAAAATTTAATGACGAATTTGAATTTTGATTAATCACAAGAACGGGCGCAACAATCAAAAAAAGAAGCACGCCTTGCAAGAGAAACACCTGAACATACGAACGGATATAAAACCATTTACCCCATTCGTGACGCCAGGCAAGATAGCGGTAATCTTCGGGTTTATTTTTGTTGCGCGCAAAAATATGCCACGCCAATCGCATACCCCACACGCTTATAAAAATATTTACCAACAGTGCACGCACACTCGTTTGTTCTGAAATAAAAAAAGCTGCCCAGCTTATGAGCACAAACCCTACACCCCAGGCCATATCGGCTACATCATTTCTTTTTTTAATCACAGAAATGAGAAACCACAGACTCATGTAGGCCGCCAATATCACAGCTACGATTGCATAATAATTCATATTCCAAATTTGTTGGCAATAAAATACGTTATGGTTGAAACGGATGCAGCAAGCACCATCCCCCACAGAAGATCAATAATAGTCACTAAAAAAGGCCAATCTTTGGCAACTGCTAAATTGGTCAAATCGTATGTAGCGTAACATACGAGACCAAACAAGGCGCCAAAAAAAAGGGCTTGTAGCCACGACTTCTTTTCCATAGCCGGAGCAATGACAAACACTACTAGCCCCATAATAAAGATTACATAAAAAATTAGTGCCGCCCACCAATTAACATCTGACTTCATCAAAAATCCAATCTGCTGGCGATAAAAATTTTTGGCCACAAGACCCAGCCACACCATATCAATAGCAAAAAACACAGGCAGTGCTATTGCGTAAAGTTTAATAAACATACTACTTTATTTAGATACATTATTAATAATTATAGCACACTATCAAACGATAGTCAGAATAAACGAATTCCACTGATCAGCTTTTTGAACGCACTAAACTGAGCTTAGAATCACGTAGCTTAACAAAACTACAAAAAAAATTAATGGTCGTGATGCGATTGTCTTTTTAGGAGCATATTTGAATTCTTTTTCCTTTAAATAAAATCGAGAGTGGCACGAGAGGCCTATTGGTTATTTTCTAAAATTTCAATCGCTTTACTGTTCGCAACATCTTTTGTTAGATTCTTTGCCTCGGCGAGAGTCAACCACTTTGTATTTAAAAATTCCTCTTTATCAATCTTAAAATCGCTTCCATCAGTTGTCATAAGATACCAGACATCATAATGTTTTCTGCACGCCTGCACCGCATTATGTATTGGTGTAATCGTCATTAAAAAAGGTGTGGGAATGTCTTTAAAAAAATTTTTTATTCCCAGTTCTTCAGATATTTCTCTATTCAGAGCGGTAAAAACTGCTTCTCCTTCATCAATATGCCCACCAGGTGAAATCCACATGCCAGCTTTTTTGTGATGAACCAAAAAAACTTCTTTTGTGCGAGGGTTGTATGGCAAAAAATAGGCGCCAAAATGACTGCCTGGGTTTTCATCTCTCGTGAGTAATCCTTCTTTAAGCCTCTCTATATACTCGTTATACACTTTTTCATTGCCACAAAGCGACGGAGTGATAATTGCTGAAATTGATTCCTCTGTAGACATACTGCGCGCATTATGTAAGCTTAATTCACTATTAACTACCATTTGCAACAAAACATGCTTTTTTATTTTTCATATCTTTCTATGATATAACTCGTTGTTTGATCGACATACTCACGAGTATAGTCCTGCGAATTTTTATGATCAAGAATGCTGAGTCGAGACTGAAAAAATTCTTTTTGCAAACGCGATTGAATATACTGTGCTCCAATTGAATCTAAATTATCCGGTTGGTGTAAAGTAAATATTTTTGATGGATCGCTGGCTTGAAGCACTGCAATTGTTTCTCTATCTTTTTTTTCCGCTTGAAAAGCTGGCAAATAATGAGAAAAATCTGTACTCTGGACGATCAAAGCCTGAGGTGGTAACAATTTTTTTAAAGCCATCACCACCAGATCTAATTCTTCTTTCGTGGCGTTTTCTTTGATAGTGATTGTTACTATCGGCGTATTTGGAAAATAATAGGCAACAAATGGCAGCTCCGCTTGAATTCCATGTTCGCGATAAAAAAAATCTGCCGCCGTTACCGCGTTAACTTTCTCGAGCGCACGAACTACTTTCTTTTCAGTTTTTAATCGCCCAAATGGAGTGAGTAGATTCCTCGCAGTCACTGAAACAGAGGTTTTTCCTAAAGCAAAATGATCCGGACTAACTACCACAATCAAATCATATTTTTTACCCGCAATCGCAGCAAAAGTGTTTGCAATCAAATCACGCGCGAGCAAATGGTGCGGCACTGTAATGCCAGTTATTCGACCTGCTACTGGCGTAGTTGAGGCCTGACGAATGGCTGAAAGAAAAAAAGATTTATCAGTAATCTGCGCTGGAACGGGAGGCTCGGCTAGATTTGTTACCGAAGGATGAGTTAACCAAACCTCAACCGAAACTACCCCAATTAACGCCAGAATGCCAAGCGATGTGAATCTCAATTTAGACATGAAAATTCATTCTATTTAACGAGAAGTGATTCATACCAAGCATTTTTCATCGGTAAATCTGGAACTGCTTGATAGACTCTTTTTTTCCACACTTCATCGGTTAAGCGTGTGGTGAGCGGTGCAGTTAATTCATAATGATTAAATACTGTTCCAAGCACTGCGCGCTCATCATTATCATTACCCACAAGCGCAAGCATAAGATATGGCTGACCTGTTGCTTCGTACAAAATTTGTCCTACAGAAGCATCGGTGTGAATATCGGCAATGAGACCAACCTTAGCAGTCTCTTCACTTGCGTCACCAGTTTCAAATGGTGCGGCCATAAAGCTGAGACTCATTCTACGCAGAGTCTCGTACTCTTCATCACTCACTTTTTGCCCGCGCAATTCTTTTTCCGCAATATCTCGGCAGAATACTACTTCTTTCTGAAATTCTTGAAGACGCGCGAGCGCACTACTGTCTTCTAAAACATGGTTCTCCTTGAATAATTTCTGATTAAAATCGATTAAAAATAACAGTTTCCGCCAAAACAAGACATCAGGTTCAACAAAACCACGAACCACAGGTTTAGCGGCCCCATCTTCTGGCCCACCACCTTTTTCAGCATAACTTTGTTTTGCATAAAGCAAGGTGTCGTGTTTAAGCTCGGTGTATGAACCTAAAAATGTTTGTATTTGTTTGTCTAAGAACGTCTTTGTCTGCATATACGCCGGAAATCCTTGTGCATAGTTTGAAGTTAAACTTCCCAGCACATACACCCATGCACTTTGCAGAGAACCAAACCATTCACTCGGTTTAATTTTGCTTAATTTTTCTTTCTCATTATCCAATGCACGAGCAAAGCCAGCCTGCTCTGTCGTAGAAAATTGAGCATCTTCCAACAATTTTTTTACCGCTTCTCGCGCTTCCGAACTTCCAAATGCCGCGGGCAAAAATACCGCGCTTGGAGTTGAAGGAAGGCGCACAGATGTCGATTCATCGCCGGCAGTTAAATTATTTAGCACCCAGGCATCAAATGTAAATCGTTGCCCAAAAATCCTAAACCCAAGTGTACTGCGCAGAAGATCGGCTTTAGTTTTGGTTGCGATGGCCTCATCAAAAATCACATCTGACAAAATTTTTGGCTGACGTAATTCACCTATACGGGAGGCTAGCTGCTTAATTGTGTCAGCGTTTGCACGGTCCAAAGAAGAAGAAGGAAGTCGACCTAAAACCCGCGTCACATACTCTTCCCATTCGGTGTAAGTAATATCATCACTTTGCCCAGCATAAAAAGCTGTTAGATTCATTATTTTTTTCCAGTCATCAAACGGTCGATTGCCACTTTTATCTGCAACCATAAATTGCTCCGTGAGCAGGTTGCTATCTACAAAACCAACATCCTTCTTCAACGCATAACTACTGCGTCCCAAATACATCATGGTTCGAAAATAAGCACGCAAAGCAGAATTTTTGGTGTAATGACTCCGTGGGGTAAATTGAGTGTAATCAGTAATAAGCGCATCATTATACACCGCAAAAAGAGGTGAACGACCAAGAGTGTCTGCTTTGTAAATCGACGTCAGTTCAGTTTCTACAGCCTGATGCAATTCTTTAGAAAGCGGTAATTGCAATTGCGAAAAAATCTTTAATGCATTTTGCAGATTATCAACTTTCTCATCGTTCATTTTATATGCACTCTCCTCCGCTCCATTAGAAAAATAACTCGGTGGTGGTGGATTTTGATTTTCAAGCAACACCCGTGCTACGGTAATTTGCGCCAATAAACGTTCGTATGAATTTTTTAACTCAACCGGGCTATTCTTGAGCGCGTGTACCAAATTATCTGAAAGTCCAACCAAAAAATCATGGAGTGTACTTCCTAGTTCATGTCCTTCTAATTGCTCCAATGTTAATTCAAAAAAACGATGATATGAGTGCAACACCACATCAGGAGTTACCAACTTGGCATTCTCTGGGCTGCGCTCAGAAACAAAATCACTTCCTTGAATTCCATCAAATGCCGCTAACATTTCATCAAAATTTACACTACGCGCCAACGTGCTACGATTAAGTGGCAATAATACAAATTTATTTTTATTTAAATAATCTTTTTCTGCGCCGGTCAACTTCAATCCATATGCACTATCTATCGCTTTCAAATTGCGTGCCGTCTCAACAGTTGGTGTCTGCTCGATGAAATGAGGAACAAATCCTAACTCATTTAATTCCTTAGGAAACTCGCTCACCACCGGAAAAACAGCTTCCTGTCTTTTGGCAACCGGCTGCTGATCAGAATCTTTGCTCATATGAGCAATTTCAGTTTGAGTCGAAAAAAATTTTTCCTTTTCTTCACCTGCTAATGGTGAATTCGTAACACCGCAACCACTCATGCCAATTATCATTACCACAATTAGTACAAAAAACAATTTACCACCTTGCATAAAATACATTTTTTGAATTAATTTCTTAAGTATACTCTTACTTTTTATCTCCATCAAATAAATTTAAAATAAATAAAAATGCCACGATACATACCGTGGCAGAAAAAATATTTAAAGTCATGCTAGCCTTCTACTTCAACTTGAAAACCGCCATAAGCCATTTTCTTCATATCAAAAGGCATCGACATATCGTTGTTTCCTTCCATTTGTTTACTCATTTCTTCCATCACTTTAGCATTAACCTCATCTCGATGTTCTTTGGATTCAAAAACTATATAAGAAAACCAAACAGTATCACTACTTGTTGCTCCAGTCATTTCCTCAAATGTACGGCTTTTTTGATCACCCATTTTCTGTGGAGCAAGGTCAGTACCTCGGCATTCATAGTATTCGAGTGCACCACATTTCATCCACGTATCACGACCGCCTTCTGCCATTTTCTTGTATTCCTCAACTTTGTCTTGTGGAACTACAAGGATAAATCCATCTACATATTTTGCCATAATTTATTCTTATTTTTTTAATAGTAATTTCTCTATATTATGCCACATGCCGAAATCAATCGCAATCTCCTTTTATATAATTTGAGTCTTGAATAGGAGTCATGAGTTAAACGCTTGAATTGAATAAATTTCACTTAACAAAAGCAAAAAGTGAGCGTTTAAACTCACTTTGTTGCGATCTGCGGAGAGGGAGGGATTCGAACCCTCGAGGCCTTGCGGCCTGCAGCTTTAGCAAAGCTGGACGATAGACCACTCTGACACCTCTCCGTATTTTATCTTAGGCGTATGCTTTACTTACTACCACTAAAAAATGTTTCGAAAAAAAGAAACGCGGAGAGACTGGGATTCGAACCCAGGGGACCCTTGCGAGCCCTGCAGTTTAGTAAACTGCTGCTTTCGACCGCTCAGCCATCTCTCCCTATATACTTTAATACAATGCGCCCCGGGCCATCTCTCTTTTTTTAGAGGCCTAGTCATCTAAAAGTGTAGCAATTGTATCAAAAAATAATGAATAGTCAAGAATGACCACACTCTCTTTATTCCTGTAAAAACAGCTCTACTCTAAACTAGAAGAAGTTGCTTGAGTAGAACTAGAAACGTCTAAATCAAGACCATTCTGCGACGAAGAGGTTGGTGAATTCCCATCAGATGAATTGATTGAAACGGTTGAAGTGCTGGAACTCGCGACTTGTGATGCAGCAGAGTCACCTCCATCAGGCAAAACACTAGACTCAACTGAAACTATGCTTTCATCAGCTGGTGCTGTGCCCACAAGCCAAAATTTAAATTTACTATCTTGGAGGGCAGGCTGACTAAGCACTACTTCAAGCGTTCCGGTAGCTTCTTGATTAACCCACCATGAAGAATGTGGATCACTTTGAAATGTGACAAATACATTAGAATCTGGAGTGACAAGAGCATTGTTAATGACCACCGAGGCGGTGCCTTGTTTGATAATTCCCTGACCAACAGAAGAATTATTTGTTTTATTTTTAATCGTCAATAATTCAGTTTGAACTTTCTCAGCCACAATCGTCTTCCCCACCATATTCCCCTCTTCATCAATGTGCCA
>CAYUHX010000017.1:0-28216 GCA_964444705.1 uncultured Gammaproteobacteria bacterium
TGCTTAATTACAACCCATCGGTGGTGGCCAAATATTGCTTTGACCTCGCCCAGGCGTTCAATGATTTTTATAATGTGCACAGTGTTCTTGGGGCGGGTGAAGATGAGCTTGTTGAGGCGCGGCTCGGGTTGTGCACAGCGGTGAAGCACGTGCTTACGAGCGCGCTTGGGCTTCTTAGTATTGAAACCGTGGAAGAGATGTAATTGGTTGAATTGATTGACATTTTTTAAAAAATATGGTGAACTATACTGTTCTTTAAAAAAAACGAGTAGGGCACAATTTCCCTTCTTTTTTTTCTCAGGCACAACGTATGGGGAAAAGACGAAGGGCAATTGTGCCCTTTGCCTTCATAACATCCCCTCCACGGGGAAGAAGGAGGAGTCCATGCTGACCAGGCTCTTGCGCCGCCCCTCCATGGTGGGGGGGGAAGTTTCCAGGGTGCTCTTGCGGCGATTGACCATCGCCGCAAGAGTTCTTTTTTTCATTGGGATCTATTTTTTTTGGCCTTTTCTCAAGAAATTTTTTTCACCAGCCTTTCTCTTCGCTGTCTATGGAACAGACAGCGACAAGCGCAGCTATTGGCCTGCGTGGGTGGAGAAGCGTCTCCGCTCCGAGTTCCCCATTGGCATCCTCCGCTTCAAGGGGCGGTGGGGACTCATCGGCGCCACGTCGACCACTCGTGAGGAGATGAGGTGTGACCCGCAGGCCGTGCGGGCGCTCCTCAGATCCGTTGAGGCAGAATTTCCGGGTGTTGGTGTGGTGGCACTGGCGGGTCAGCTGCCTTCGTTCGTTCACCGAGCGGGTGGGAAGTTCGACACCCCCTTCGTGTCGGGCGCGTTCGGCACGCGCTACGCCATGGTTTCCGCGGCCCACGAGGGTGCGCGGAAGCTTGGGCGACTTCCAGGCGATTGCACCATCGCGGTGGTGGGTGCGGCCGGCTTCACCGGGCGAGGAGTGGTGGCTGATTTGGCACCGGAGTTTGGGCGAGTGATCGCCCTTGATCCGCGCTACGCCACCGGACTCGTGCCGACAGGAGGTTGTAGCAACGTGTGCTACACCTCTTTCCCCGCGCCCATCGCCACGGCCGATCTCGTGCTGGTTCTTACCGGCACGGGAGACGAGTCGATCACCGTCGTCCCGCACCTCCGCGCGGACACGCTCGTCATCGACGACACGCATCCGCCCATCCATGCGCCGATTCGTCGGCAAATGGAAGAGCGGGGGGCGACCGTCGTCAAGGCCGTCATGCGTGACGGCCGCCTCCGGATGTTTCCGCGGCTCCCCAACTTCCGGGGCGGCGACATCCCTGGGTGCCTTCTCGAGGCGCTGGTGGTGCTTTGTCGAGGGCGCGAAGTCCTCGAGTCGCCACAGCGTTTCTTTGAGGCCGCGGGGGAGCTCGGCTTTCGAGCCGAGCTTTTGCCCCACCTGAAGGACTCCTAAAGTCCTTCGCGCAGCAGCGACTGGTCACTCGCTGCTGCGCCTACCTGTCCTTTTAAATTTCTTTTCAAAAATCGTTTAAAAAATTGTGCGTCGGGTGTATACTACATCCGATTTTATGTTTGAGCTCGATTTTAGAAACATACTCGTTTTGGTTTCGCTCGCCATCCACGCGCAGCTGCTTTGGATTCTTTTACGTTATGGACGGAAAACTCCTGGTGGCCGCGCGTATTCAATTGCAATTTTGGCTATTGCGGGCTGGGTTTTTCCGATGGTGCTTTATCGTACGAATTTGTTTAATCAGGGGTTGCTCTGGGCGCGACTTTTGTACCTCATGGCGTCGTTCACGTCGACCAGCTTTTTATTTTTTACGTTTGTTTTTCCGGATGATAAAAAAATATCCAAATTTTGGCAACTATTTTTTTTGCTTGAGAATAGTGCAATTGTGCTCTTATGTCTTCACCCTACCTTGATGATTCGGGAGGTGATGTATTATCCACACCGTGAAGCGCAGATATTTTGGGGTCCGCTCTATGGGCTGTATACACTGCATATTAGTGTTCCTTTTTTGATTGGATTTGGCGTTCTTCTTCTTAAGCTCCGCAAAGCAAAGGGAGTGACTCATAAACAAATTATTTCGGTGCTTGTTGGATATTTTTTGGCATCTAATTTGGCCATGGCCACTAATTTAATTTTGCCTTGGTTTGGGTATTTTGAATTAAATTGGATTGGGCAGTTTTTTTCTACGATTGTTGCTATATTCACCACGTATGCTATTTTGCGTCATAAATTGTTAAATATACGACTCATTGCTACTGAGGCATTCGTTTTATTTTTGCTCTTTTTTCTTTTTATACAGCTGTTATTTTCAAATTCTGAAGCGGGTTTTTTCCTCAATAGTTTTATTTTTATTGCGGTGTTTGTCATTTCTATTTTGCTTATTCGCAGCGTAAAAGAAGAAGTCCGTCGTCGAGAAGAGGTAACTGTTTTGGCCGAGTCGCTTGAGCGAGCCAACATTCGTCTTCAAGAACTCGACAAACAAAAAACAGAATTTCTTTCCATCGCCTCGCATCAACTCCGCACGCCATTGTCGATTTTAAACGGGTATATTGAGCTCATCAAAGATGGTGCATATGGCAAGGTGGGAAAAAAACAAAAACAGATATTGCAAAATATGGATGACAGTAATGGCCGTCTGATTAAATTAGTCGATGAATTTTTAAACATCACACGTATTGAGCAGGGTCGGGCCAAGTTTGATTTGAAAGAAGGAGATATGCGCAGTGTGGTTGATAAAGCGTTTAATGATCTTGATAATCGTGCTCGACAAAAAGGGCTTACCCTTGATTGGCAGCGACCAAAAGAAATGTTGAAAGTGTATATGGATGAAGAGAAAGTGGGGCATGTCATTTTTAATTTTATTGATAATGCCATCAAATATTCAGAAAAAGGAAAAGTGGTAATTACCGCGCATAATGTTGAGGGTGGGGTAGAGGTGCGGGTGAATGATATGGGTCTTGGCTTTGACAAAAGTGATGAGGTTAATTTTTTTCAGAAGTTTTATCGTGGTGAAAATGTGCGTGGCACGAACGTGACAGGTACGGGTCTAGGGCTGTATGTGTGCCGTAAATTTATTGAAGCACACAAAGGAAAGGTGTGGGCAAAGAGCCCTGGATTAGGGAGAGGAAGTGAGTTTGGCTATTGGATTCCGCACACTTCTGATGGTTTGTCAGACGAACAAAAATAAGGTATTATGACGCTAGATTAATTTTTTCGCCTTTGGCGAATTCCGCAACTTTGCGGATACTTTCTATTTCCTTATGATTTTTCAAAGGAATGCTTCTAAAAATCAAACTTCTTCGGTTGCTGAGACATTTGATGCTTTTCTTCCGCCGTCTCAATCATCTGATGAAGTTGAAACCGTGGTGGGACCGTCGGTGAATGTTGAGGGTGATTTTGCGTCTGAGGGTAATATCGTGGTGAAAGGAACCGTTGCAGGTAGTGTGTATACAAGTCGCCATTTATTGGTAGAGCAGGGCGCTCGTATTATGGCCAATGTGCGTGCGGGTAGTGCGAAAATTTCGGGCGAAGTGCGTGGTAATTTAAAAATTAAAGATGCACTCGAGCTCACTGCTACGGCCAAAGTGCTCGGCGATATTGAAGCTAAAATTTTGGTGATTGAAGCTGGTGCACTTTTGTGCGGCAAGGTGCTTATGCCAGGAATTGATGGCGCTGAAACTAAAGCGAACGGTAAGCAAAACAAAAGTCTCGCGGCCAAAAAAATTGAAGAAAATTCTGATCTCATGCCGCTCTAATGAATTGAAATAGTAAAGAAAATAGATCTCTAAGGAGAGGGAGATTTTGTGCTAACGGGTTTTGTTGATATGTATGTGTATTTGTATGACAATTTTGTACGGCAAAGCGCCTTTAAATCAGTCATTAAAGCCATCGAAATTCGGCTGACTGATTATGGTTTGGCGGGCAAAATTATTCGTTTAAATAATTATAGTGATGCCAAGCCAATCATTGAGGAAGAAATTAAGCGTGGAGCCAAGACAATTGTAATGGTGGGTAATGATGAAACATTTGGTAATGTATTGTCGCGGAGTGCCGCCAGTGAATGTGTGTTTGGTTTTTTACCGGTAGGTGGAAATAATTCAATTGCGACAGTTCTTGGAATACCCGAGGGAGTAGAGGCGTGTCAAGTTCTTGCCAAGCGTCGGCGTGAAAAATTAGATGTCGGACTCGTCAATAACCGGTATTTTGTCTCGCAGGTGCGGGTGTTGCCGGCTAAGGTGTCGGTAGTTTATGACGATTTATTTAAGGTTTCAGCACAGAATTTGCTTGAAGTAGTAATTTGCAATCTAAAACCGCTGGTTTTTAAGAAAAATCCGCGTGATATGGTGGTGCAGACCGTGCATCCGCAAGATGGTAAGCTGGAAGCGTTTTTACGGCCATTGACAAAGAGACGCTTTTGGAGGTATACATTTGAAGAGCCGAGCATCTTTCCCTTCGAAGAAATGCACATCGAAGGGACAGAGCCTTTCCAAGTAGAGACTGACGGCAAATTGACTAAAGAAATAAAATTACACATTCGGCTGGCTCATTCTCGAATTGATATGATCGTGGGTCGAGAGCGTCAGTTTTAAAATAACACTAAACAAACAAAAGAATTTTCTTCGCAGCCATTGTGGGCGAGTGGCGAAATTGGTAGACGCACTACCTTGAGGTGGTAGCAGTCGCAAGGCTATGAGAGTTCGAGTCTCTCCTCGCCCACCATGGTTGTGAAGACGCATAAAGCTTTTGTATGCATTATTTAATCGGGGTAGTATTAAGTGGAATTGGGGTTTTGCTCGTACTCTATACCGAGTGGTTTTTGCAAAATTTTGGTACTATCGATTGGGCAGATGAACATCTTGGTTTAAATGGTGGGAGTCGCCTGATGTATAAGCTCATTGGTCTCATATTTATCTTCTTTGGTTTTTTGGTAATTACAAACATGCTCGATGGCTTTTTAGGAGGTACACTTGGCCGTCTATTTTCTCAATAACTGGGTTCTATGTTTCATGCCGGCAGCGCACTCATTGACCCTCACTTTATTTTTACCAAAGTGGGACTTGCCTCTGGTATGCGGGTGGCTGATCTTGGCTGTGGTCGTACCGGCCATTTTATTTTTTCTGCCGCACGTACGGTAGAAGAAAAAGGAATTGTGTATGCAGTCGACGTGCTCAAAGATGTTTTGGAAAATGTTAAAAGTCGTACACGTTCCGAAGGATATGATAATGTGCAGACCGTGTGGTCTGATATCGAAACGGTGGGCAATACGGCCATTCCTACAGCGAGCCTTGACGGATGTTTTATCATCAATGTCATGTTTCTCATGAAAAATCGGGTCGAGGCTGCCACTGAGGCTGCACGATTATTAAAACCCGGTGGTTTTCTAGCGGTAGTAGAATGGTTGAAAAATTTAGGGGAGGTTGGCCCGTCACCGCAGGATTTAATTTCTCCAGAAGAGCTTAAAGCGACTATTGCCAAATCGGGCTTGGTCTTTCATGAAGAATGTGCGGTGGGAGAGTATCACTATGCCTTGATTTTTAAAAAAATTAGCGTATGAGTTTTCGTCATTTTTTTCAAGCAGCGTATTGGTTTAGCCAACCAGGAGTGGCTTATGAGGGTGTGCGCATAATATCATGGGGTTTTTTTATAGCGGCACTCGTTGCGGGTATCGTTCTTTTTGTGTTAGCGCACAAAGCAGGTAATCGGCTTGATAAAACGGTGTATAATCGTTATGCGACCTGGGCAGCAAGTTTGGCGTTTATGGGTTTGCTTTGGATGTTTTTTCGTCAAGAAGGAATCATTTTCTTAGGTTGGCGGTTTTGGCTCGCAATTGGTGCGCTAGGTTGGGGAGTGTGGCTATATCGTTTGGTAAACTACAGTCTAAAGCGTGTACCTCAAATTCGCTTAGAGCAAGAAGCGCGTGCTAAAAAAGAAAAATATTTGCCTAAGTAGGCTAAATTTATTCATGTGTCTTTGGGTGTTCCACGGTCAACCTCTCTTCACACTGGAACTTTGCAAAAGAAAAATAAATCTTTCGGCGCCTGGGGTGAAACTCAGGCGTGTTTATTTTTAGAGCGCCAGGGTTTTTCGGTGTTGGAACGAAATTATCATGCCACGGTGGGTGAGATTGATATTGTTGCAAAAAAAGATGATGATTATTATTTTGTTGAGGTGAAAACACGGCGTGAAGGGGCGCTTGCCACCGATGCCTCAATTACGTTTTTTAAAAGGAGAAAACTTGAAAAGACGATTCGCCATTATTGTTATCACCGTAATATAGGCACTACTGTTTCACTTGTCACTGCTGGTCTTTTGGTGATCGTAAAAGAAACAAAAAAACAGGTTTATTTCAGGTTGGCAGTTTTTTGTTGACAGAGCTATTTTTTTTGGTATACTAGGGGCACTTAATTCAAGGAGGATTTTTATTTTAAGGTATGAATAATTTTAAAAAAGAACGCACCTACGTGATGATTAAACCAGATGGTGTGCAAAAAGGTTTGATTGGTGAAATTATCAGCCGTTTTGAGCAGCGCGGTCTCAAGGTGGTAGCCCTCGAAATGTTCCAGCCCACCTATGAGCAGATGGATAACCACTATCCCAAAGCAGAAGCTTGGATTAGACGTATTGGTCAAAAGACGCTTAGTACCTATGAAAAATATGGCATTGATGCCCAGGCTGTTCTTGGCACTGCCGATGAATTTGAAATCGGTACCATGGTGCGCAAATGGGTGACTGATTATATGATTTCAGCACCGCTTGTACGCATGGTTGTGCAAGGTGTGCACGCTATCGACGTCGTGCGTAAAATTTGTGGAAACACCATGCCGTATCAAGCAGACATGGGCACTATCCGCGGTGATTATTCGATCGATTCTCCCGCCCTTGCCAACATGGAAAAACGTGCTGTAATGAACTTGATCCATGCCTCTGAAACACCAGAAGAAGCTGAACATGAAATCAAACACTGGTTCGGTGATCGAGCAGTAATTTTCGATTATAATCGAACCAACGAATAGCAAACAATCAACAAAACGGATCTTCTCAAGGATCCGTTTTTTTATAACTAGATATTATTAGTATGAAAGAAGGAAGGGAGCCTCGTTTTGAAAGCGAAGAAATGAAGGTTAAACCTGAAGGATTGTTTTTTACTAAGCGAAAATTATTTTTTGGAGCTACCGCTTCAGAACAAAAAGTATTTTTTGCCTTAGCTAAAAAAGGCGATCCGGTTCGAATAGTGGTGGCAAGTTCGAAAGGTAAATCAAGAGATTGTGGCGTGTTCAATTTTATTGAACACGCCACTATTGACGGTTCTTCGATGGTGCGTGTTTCTTCTGGTCGTGAGGGAGAGAGTGATGAGTTTTATTCTGCAGCACAGTGCAGTTTTATTTTTGAAGGCGAAAAGTATCAGGCGGTTGCAAAGGAAGAAATCGGAGTAGAGCGAGAAAGAGAAAAATCACGAAAAGATAACGCTCCAGGAGTCTGGTGGCGATTAGCTGAGGTGGAGGCACGTGCCAATATAGAATGTATGAAATGTGGTGCACTGGGGCATAATGAGAGAGGGTGTAATGCACCGGTCATGCCGGTATATCGTTTTGGAGGACTGGAAAGATTTTTGTCTGAATTAAAAGTTGCGACTTCATATGACGATAGTGCGGGGGATATGCTGGTAGTTCATCGTGGATTTAGTACGCCGATAGGGGGCACTCTGGAACCAGGTGTATATCGCGTCATTGATGTGCAAGAAAAAGATGCCCATAAACATGCGTCTCAGCCGACTACCGTGTATGTGACAGATAGAAATGGCGCACATTTTTGCATTGATCTTTCCTTTGCTTTTGCGCAAAATGTTTTAGAAAAACCGGCGCTTTCTAAAATTAAAAAAGATTCATCCGCAGCGTCTGTGAAAGTGGGAATTTTAGAAAAAAAGGTGCAGGATTTATTTGATGAATTGGCGAAAGATGGATTGGCAGTGCCAGATTTTTATGCACATTCCACAGAGCTTCGTATTCATCCGGTAGTAGGAGAAGCGTACCGAAAATTTCGTGAATTAAATAAACGGTTTAAGTCTAATCCTTTTAAAGCTGATAGTGATATTGATGCGTTGGAGTACTTGTATGTCGAGGGAACACTTCTTAAAGAGCGTGTTTTTTTGAGTAATAAAATTGTCACCATAATTCAAGGTGTCGTAGAACGTTTTGAATATGATGGTTTTTTAATCTCGGGTCTGCCAGTCACTTTGCGAAACCTTTTTGCCAATGAAAATGTGGAAGAAGCGCAGGCTTTGCTTGCAAACGCACACTTTCGTTTATCAGCTGAGCATTTTCAAAATTCAGCTTCGGACGCGACCGAGGTGTATGAAATAGTGCGTCGACTTTTGTCTTTACGTCATTTTCTTAAGTCAAAAAATTCGTATACAGCCTCGCAGACAGTAGATATGTATAGTGCACTTCGTGAAATGTATTTAGATACACGACGATTAGCACGAGAGGTCAAACAGTTTATTTGACAAAGTAGTCGTTCTTATCTATGCTAAAAGATAGAACTCGTGGCGGGTGGTAATTATGTGTTCTACAATCTGTTCCTAAGGTTTACCTATATTTCTTTTGCCTGTGGGCAAAAGGTGCGGTTCACCACCTAGCAATTAGGAGCACTTTGCCACCTTTACACTGGTTCTCTTGTGAGTTGGCCCTGGGTTTTCTTGGGGTCAATTTTTTTTGAATAAAAAAATCTCTCTAGTTTATAGAGAGATTTTTGTGGAGAAAACAAACTATGCGGTGGCTTTGGAGAGGGTGCGGCGGCAAGAAGAACATGTTTTTGCCTGGGCTCCACCGATGGTAAGAAGTTGTAAGTTTGGTTTTTGACGTCGAGGCACTCGGCGTTTTGAGTGACTTACGTGATTGGCGCGGGAAGCATTTTTTCCGCACAGTTCGCACATTCTGCTCATAAAATAGCAAATAAATTCTTGTAGAATTAGAATGTGTATAGTATACTCCCACTTGGCTTTAGTGTCAATATTGTGGGGGTATTCTCTATTATATAATTAGTATGGAAGTACTTTCTTTAGTGTTTTATTTTTTGGTTATCATTCCTTCGAGTATTATTCATGAATATGCGCATGGGTGGATGGCAAATCAGCTCGGTGACCCCACTGCGCGTTATGCGGGGCGCTTGTCGCTTGATCCAAGGGTGCATATTGATTTGTTTGGCACCATTTTGCTGCCGCTTATGCTGTTTATGAGTAGTGGTGGGCGATTTTTGTTTGCCTATGCCAAACCGGTTCCTTATAATCCCTATAATTTACGGAATCAAAAATGGGGCCCCGCGCTTGTGGGAGTGGCAGGACCGCTTGCGAATCTTCTTCTTGCAACCAGTTTTGCGGCCATAATTCGTTTGACTCCGGTGTCTGCGTTTACTGAGCTTTTGTCAGTAGTGGTCTATAGCAACGTGCTTCTTATGGTATTTAATTTGGTGCCAATTCCACCACTCGATGGTTCAAAGATATTGTATGCTCTTCTGCCTGATCGTTTTCATGAAGTGCGTGCGTTTCTAGATCGTTATGGATTTATTTTTCTAATTTTTTTCATGGTCTTTTTATTTAGAATGCTTGATCCGATTATTCATGGGTTGGTGCGATTACTCCTCGGGAGTTACTTGTAAGGTATGGTGACGGTGTTTTCGGTGGCAGATTTTATACACCAAATTAATGAGATTATACTAGGTGAGTTTGTGGTTGAAGGAGAGGTTTCGCAGTATAAAGTAACCCAAGGTAAATGGATATTTTTTGATCTAAAGGACGAAGGTGCGTGTTTGAACTGTTTTTCAACGGTTTTTATGCTTCCGACTCCGCTTGAAGATGGTATGCGGGTGCGGGTACAAGGATATGCCAAAATTCACGATAAGAGTGGGCGATTCAGTTTCACAGTGCAGCGAGTGGAAGTGGTGGGTGAAGGGTCGCTCGCTCGCGCATACGTGCTGCTTAAAGAAAAATTAGTAAAAGAGGGTTTGTGTGCAATCGAGCGCAAGCGCGCACTGCCCGTTTTGCCCGAGCGAATTGGGGTGATTGCATCGCGAGAAAGCGCCGCGTGGGGTGATTTTAAACGAATTGCCGGCAATCGCTGGGGTGGAGTTGAATTTCTGCTTGCGCATTGCCGTGTGCAAGGTGTCGGTGCGGTAGAAGATATAGGTGCGGCGTTTGAAAGATTGAATGAGGTGCAGTATGGTTGTGAGGCAATCGTGCTTATTCGAGGTGGTGGCTCATTAGAGGATTTGGCGGCATTTAACACTGAGGCGGTTGCGCGTGCGGTCTATCGTAGTCGATTGCCGGTAGTTGTGGGAGTGGGGCATGAACGTGATGAATCATTGGTTGATTTGGTTGCTGATGTGCGTGCGTCAACTCCATCAAATGCCGCTGAAATATTATTTCCAGAGCGAAAAGATTTTATATTGAAACGGCGTTGGGAAATAAATTTGATGCGCGATGCGTTGTGTCGTCGGTTGGTTCAAAAAAAAGCTGAGATCAATGAAAAGGGGCGTTTCGTGGCGCATTATTTTTCCCGTCGACTTAATTTGATTGCTGCTGAAATAGATTCTTTCCATCAGGCGCGCTTGCGAGTGAGCGGACGCTTAGAGCGGCTCCGGAATGAGGTGTTTGCTGCTGGTCGACTTTTTAATGAGCTCAGCCCAGCGCGGACATTGTCGCGTGGATATAGTCTTGTGCGGACTAAGGCCGGACACATTGTGCGTTCGGCTGATGAAGTGCAGCCTGGTGATTCTGTGTGTATTGAACTTGCTAAAGGAGCTGTTGAGGCACTAATTACTCAAGTACAAAGAAAGAGATCTTCATAAAATTATTAGAATGTAGTATCTATGACTAAACAGAAAAAAACGACTGATGGGTTTGCTGAAAAATATGCACGTTTGCAAGAATTGGTGCTGTGGTTTGAAAATGATGCTTTTGAATTAGAAGAAGGGGTTAAGCGACTTGAGGAGGGTGCTGCTCTCGTCAAATCTTTAAAAGAGTATATTCAGCATACTGAAAATACCGTTAAAGAATTAGCTGAATTTGAAGATTAAAATTATGAGAATCAAGGAGGTTCCTACCTGTGAACGGCCGCGTGAAAAATTATCAAAATATGGCCCAGACAAATTAACCACCGCCGAACTTTTAGCCATTCTCTTAAGAACTGGAACAAAAGGAAAAAACGTCATTGAAGTGGCGCGAACCGTACTGGCTACATTTCCTGCGCGTAGTCTGTTAGAGGCTCGAGTAGAAGACTTAAAAAAAATACAAGGCGTCGGTGTGGTGCGGGCGCTAGAAATCATAGCTTGTCTTGAGCTTGGTAAGCGACTTTTAAAAGATAAAAAGTCCACGTTAATTCTTTCTCCAGAAACGGTGTGGAAGGAATTAAAAGATATTGTGTCCCATAAAAAAGAGCATTTTGTTATTTTTTATCTAGATGCCAGACAGCAAGAAATTAAACGTGAGATTATTTCAGTTGGCATTTTAAATGCGAGTTTGGTACATCCGCGTGAAGTGTTTGAGCCGGCGGTTAAAGCCACAGCCGCACAAGTGATTGTGGCCCACAACCATCCTTCGGGTGATACTCAGCCTTCAGATGAGGATGTTGCACTCACAAAGCAACTTGCTGCGGCGGGGAGTATTTTAGGCATTGAAGTTTTAGACCATGTCATTGTGGGGGTAAGTGGGTATCTTAGTTTTCGTGAGCAAGGTCTTCTGTAAATGAAGATTGTGGATAAATGAAAGCGAGACGTCAGTAAAATACTTGACGTCTTTTTTGTGTACGTTATAGTGTACGTGTACGTTTTAATGTACTTAAAAATAGCTATGTCTCAAAAAATAATTCCTATTTCTAAAGCTCGTAAAGAATTATTTACGATTGCCGAAGAGGTGCAGACGCCGGGCGAATATTATTCGCTTACCATCGACGGGGAAGCAAAAGTAGTGGTGCTTTCCTATAATGAATTTCGGTCGCTTCGGGAAATGGTAGAACTTTTAAGTAACCCAACTCTTCTTAAAACGATTGAACATGCAGAAGAAGAATTGCAGCACAATAATTTTTATACTTGGGAAGAGGTAAAAGAACGAGTGGGGATTGTGAAAGAGCTTCCGGTGGTGCGCGATCGTGGTGCGAATCGCTATCAATTTAAGAAAAAAGTAAATAAATAAATATGGCCACAACGGTGCTTGTTTTACCCAAGATTGTTGCAACGCGTTTTTCAGCCCTGCCGCTGCCGGGGAAAGAGCGATTGGCTGGGGCGTTTGATGTGCTTATTTCGAACCCAAAAGTGGGAGAGGAATTGCCAGGCCAGTTTAAGCGTTATCGTCGATTGCAGGTGTGGCCGTATGAGGTGGTGTATTTGTATGATGGTGCAGCTAAAAAAATTAGTGTTGTTGCGTTTTAATATTTAAATGTACTAAAAAATATGGCGTATAGTTACCCGTCTAGCTCGTGCGTTGCTGCAGCTAAACCATTTACTCTTAACCTCTCAGGTTTTTGGCAGTGGCTCGTATTTGATAAGCCAAAACACAAAGGGTGGCTTGTTGATGAAGCGGGTCAATCCGAAAAAATATCTCGGGCTCGTTTTTGTGTTGAGCTTAATAAACGCTATCAATGTAAAGCGTCACAAATTCGTTTTAATGTGAGAGTGCCTGGTGCGGTAGTCACGTGTGCTGCAGCTGCGGTCGTATATCTTGATGAACGGGCGAATCGTCCATTCATGGTTGTTGAGTTCGTTCCAGCAGGAGAAGTAATTTCAAAAAAACTGGAAGATATATGTATTGACGCGGTCGAAAAAGCCAAACTTATTGGTGCGCCATTTGTTGTGGTGGTAGAAGGTGATACAAAAAGAGTGATTGATGTTGAATTGTGGACACCCTACGCTATCGAGCAGGCGTTGCTCGAAGATATTCCGGTTTTGCCAAATGATCCTTTGTCACCAGTTCGTTTGGTTGATTAAACGTTTTTTTTGGGGTATGCTTCTTGTGATTATTTAATTTTTTTGATATGAAGTTACTTTTGCGTTGGGTATTAAGCGCTGGTGCGCTGATTCTTCTGTCGTATTATTTACCTGGAATTAAAGTGGAAAGTTTTTATACAGCGCTTATTGCAGCCCTTGTTTTAGGGTTGGTAAACGCAGTGATTCGTCCAATCATTGTGGTGTTAACACTGCCAGTGAATGTGCTCACCCTGGGTTTGTTTGGCCTTGTGATTAATGCGCTTATGCTTCTTCTCACCACCACTGTGGTCAAAGGTTTTTACATAGAAAATTTTGCAGCTGCTTTTTGGGGATCACTGGCCATGTCGGTGCTTGGCTGGTTAATTCATATGCTGATTAAAGAGTAGATGTATGAAAAACTATGCTTCGCGCGCTCACAAAGGAAAAGCTGCCTACCGAACACCAAGTCGTTGGCTTGCGGGGCGACCAGAAGCGTATAAAAAAATGGCTCACACCAAAATCAATCATTCTGTTTTTAAAGCTACACAAAAGTTTTCGTATGAAAAATCTTAAAATTATTTCCGTAGGTGGGTCGATTATTATTCCGAAAGAAGGGTTTGATGTTACTTTTTTGCGCCATTTTCGTGACCTTATTTTGGCCGAGGTAAAAAAAGGTCAGCGTTTTATTTTGGTGATTGGTGGTGGTGCCACCTGTCGCGCGTATCAATCAGCAGCGGCTGAGGTGGTGACCATGAGTAACACCGATTTAGACCAACTCGGTATTTATTCCACTGTTTTTAATGCCCAATTTGTGCGCATGCTTTTTGGTAAGGCGGCGCATACTACCATAGTTGAAAATCCCACAAAAAAAATGAAGACGAATAAAAAAATTATGATTGGTGCGGGCTGGAAGCCAGGGTGCTCCACGGATAACGATGCGGTGCTCCTCGCTAAAACCTATGGTGCCAAAGAAATTATCAATCTTTCCAACATTGATTATGTCTATGAGAGCGATCCTAAAATAAATCCGCTAGCCAAAAAATTAGAACGCGTGAGTTGGAAAGAGTTGCGGCAGATTATTGGCAGTCGTTGGACGCCGGGGGCCAATGTGCCGTTTGATCCGGTGGCGGCAAAAACTGCCGAAAAATTGAAATTAAAAGTGTCATTTGTGAAAGGCACGAATCTTGATGAAGTCAAAAAAGTGGTTCGAGGCGAGGAGTGTAAAGGAACGGTTATTGGGTCGTAAAATAGTATCGCAAAATAAAAACAACTCCTCATTACGAGGAGTTGTTTTATATAGTTTGTATTCTCTCAGTCCGGCTACCTATGTGCTCAAGTAGTTGAGTTCATAGGTAGCGGCCGGACGAGAGAGGTGTGGGTGGTGTGGGGTGGCCGACTACGATGGAGCGGGGCTTGGCCCTACTCCGTCAGGATGTCGTTGACGTAGTGGCGCGCCTTCACCACAGCGCTCGCAGCGGCGAAGGTTGCCGAGTTGATCGTGTACTGGCAGCCCTTGTCGTTGAAGCTCGGCTCCAGGTCGATCCAGTAAGCAGCGGCCGGTCGGCCGCCACTGAAACTGAATCCACCGACGGTGATGCCGATCCGCATGGTGCCGCACAGGTCGCTGGGGTGGTGCCGCTTGCTCATCTCCTGGCGGTAAGCAGTGTCCGTTTCCCAGCGGAGAGCCAGCGCGGCGCGCTCGGCGGCCGGCATGGTATCGTAGTTTGGCTGCTGCCAGGTCGGCCGCACATCGAATTTGACGTTTGGGTACCGGACGTTGGCCAGGCAGGTCAAGCCGCCACCCTCTGCCTCATCGAGGCAGTAGGTAGGCGCCGTCTCGTAATAGTGATCGGCTCCCTTTTTCCAGGAGCGGGTCACCATCACGAAGGTGAACTTCTCCTCCTGGGTGCGGATTTTGGTGACGCTGCTGGCGGGCACTCGGACGACCAGTCGATACTGAGGCATGTCACTGCCAGTGGTCAGGTTGCGGCCAGTGGCGGCGCAGCCGGTGGCCAGGGCGAGGAATGCGGCGGCGATCAGGGGAAGACGGTTTGTCATGGTTGCTTTTGTCCTTGGTTTTTGGTCTATTGCTACACCTTTTCCCGGTTGGGTTTAGGTGTTTCTCGTGAATCGGCAAATACTGAGGACGAGTTATGGTCACCCTTATTGTTCGCCAATTCACTGTTTTTAAAGAGCTTCTAGGTGTTGTCTTTTTTATCGACAACAAAGCACTATATCATAAAAAAAAGCTTTTGTCAAGGGTTTTAAGCAAATATTTCGCTAAAATAAGCCATTTTATATTTTTATTAGCGCGAAGCATGGGCAAAATGCGCACTTTTGTATGTTTGACAAAAAATCTCGTTTTGTATATACTCCTCTCACCATAGACAGCAGGGTCCGTTTCACGGATTAAATTTCCCTGCCGAGGTTGAACTTAACTGCCTAGGTGCAGTTGAAGGTCGAAGTAACCCGAAAAGCAGTCTGTGGCTAATGCACAGATTTTTTTATGCCAAAAACACGAAAAGAAAAAGAGTTAGAGCTGACCTCTCTCGTGGAGGGAATGCGAGCGGCAAAAGCGGTTGTTTTTGCCAATTTTCAAGGTCTTACCGTGGCCAAAACCGAACAGCTTCGCAAAAAAAGCCGCGAAGCAGGTGTCACCATGGTGGCTGCCAAGAAAACGCTCGTTAAGCGCGCGCTCGAAGAAGTTGGTCTGAAAGATATTTCAACTGACACATTCAGTGGTGGTGTTGCCACCTTCATGGGTATGTCTGATGAAATTTCTCCTGCTAAAGTGGTTGCCTCATTTGCCAAAGAAAATGATGTCGTAACTATTTTTGGTGGTGTCTTAGAGAACAAACTTATTTCTGGGGCAATGGTAAAAAGTTTATCTGTTTTGCCAGGCCGTTTGGAATTGTTGTCTCAAGTGGTAGGTACGCTCAATGCGCCTATTTCTGGTTTCGTTAATTTGAACGCCAGCATTGTGCGCAGTGTTATGAACGTGCTAAACGCTTACAAAGACAAAAAAGCTGCCTAGTTATTTTGTGTATCCTAATTTATTTCTTATGAACGAAAAACTTCAAACTATCATTACCCAAGTTGAACAATTGTCTGTGTTAGAACTCTCTGAATTGGTAAAAGCCATGGAAGAGAAATTTGGTGTTTCTGCTGCCGCTCCTGCTATGATGATGGCTGCTCCTGCTGGCGCTGCCGCTCCTGCTGCAGAAGAAAAGACTGAATTTGATGTAGAACTCACCGACGCTGGTGCCAACAAAATCAACGTCATTAAAGCAGTGAAAGAAGTGACTGGTCTTGGTTTGGCTGATGCCAAGGCGATGGTTGATGGCGCACCAAAAGTTGTGAAAGCTGGTGTGAAAAAAGAAGAGGCTGACACCATGAAAAAGAAAATCGAAGAAGCTGGTGGAAAAGTAACTCTTAAATAAGAGTTTGTTCCAAAAAAATCCCGGATAATTACCGGGATTTTTTATTACACTAAATTTTGTTTTTTGAGATAAGGGATGTACACAGCTTTTGTTTTTTCTCGCAAAAGTTTTAAAAGTTCGGGCGCAGAAAGAGTTTCAGAGATGAGTTCATAAAACCTATTTTTTCGTTCTGCCTGGCTGAGTTTGTGTGTGCGTGTATCACTGGTTGTTGACTCGGCATAATCCTTTAGTTTATCGGCAAATTCCGCCGCAGCGACTAATACTTCTTGGTCTTGACGCACTATGGTTGTGGCAAAAGCACGGATTGCGTCGTCGGTTGTGGCGCGTGGTGCAGTGTGTAAGGTGTGATAGCGCTGAAAATAGTAAGTGCCGGTGCTGGCGAGAGAAAATTCTTTGAGAAGGTCTTGTGGCATTTTTTTGGTTGCGTGCTGTATGAAGTTTGTGGTGGTAATATCAAAAATGGGCACTTCGGCGCTTTTTAAAGTAAATAAACTCTTGTCTATTATACCGAGACCGATGAGCACAATTTCAGCGAGTGTATTCGTGTAGGCGTTTTGTATGCTTTCGGGAATGCGGAACGGTTTTTTAGTAAGCATTGCCGCGAGTTTTCGTTCGGTAAGGTGGACGCTTAAAGATTCAGTGAAGCGCTGAAGTACGCGGTCTGAGAGGCCAATAAGCATGGCGTCATAAAGCCGGTCTTCAAGTAGAGCATCGTAGATAGGGCGAGTAGAACCCTGTTTTAATTCAACGAGATTTTGGAGATAAGAAGAAAAATTGGCAACAAAATCTTGACTGGTGGGGTGGACGGCAATTCTTTGGGCGGTTTCGACCCGTTCGATTTCTTCACGCGTGCCTTGGAGATCAGCTGAAGAATCATTTCGATGTTGGTCAGCTTTAAAAGCACGAAGAGTGGCAAGGTGATTTGTTAGTCGGGCAGGGGTTGTAAACGCTTCAATTAAAAGAGGAAGTTCGGCGCGCCGCTCTGCTCCGTCATCGGCAAATTTAAATGCGCCACCTTGTAGGTGATAAAGTTCGCCAACGGCTGCCTCGAGATATTTTCTTTGTAAAAGAAGATCGCTCTCGCGTAGGAGTGAGGTAATGAGTAGGGATTTCATTTCTGGAGAAGATAGAAGTGTGCGTGTCTCGCTGCCAGGTGGGAGTTTTTGTATGACGTCATCGTAGGCTCTTTCTAAAAGTTGTTCAGCGGTATTAACACCGCTTTCTTGGCGGATGGAGCGAATTTCTGTTTGGAGTGCTATACGTAGAGTTTGGATGAGTTTTAGTTGGCACTCAAGAATTTCTTGTAGGCGCATTTCTTGGGTGAGCCTTGTTTCTTGTACAAGCGACATTTTCATTTCTATGCCCATAGTGGTTAGTAAGAAAGTTGGAGAAGTTTGTTTTGGGCGAGAAGGTAGGCGTGTTTTTGCGAATCGTCAACCACCATGTCAGACACTGCACCCGCTTCTTTGAAGGAGAATTGATTGACGAGGTGACCGTCTTTGTCGATGACAAGCATTCGTTGGTTGGCTGATTCTAGGAGAAAAATATTTTTAAGATCAGTGTATGTCCAGATTCTGCCGCCATGCTGCAGTGGTGGTGAAAGTGGTTGAAGGGTGAATGGGGTGTTGAGACCTGAGGAAAACTTTTTTATGTCACCGTTTGGTAAAAAGATATATACATCTCCGTCGAGGGTGAATGTGGTATTCTCACCGAAATTGAGAGTGGTGTCTTTGAGCCATTCTTTGCCAAGACCGAAGCCGCTTTTAATGGCATCATGGCGATAAATTTGTTGGTGCGCGCTATCGAGCACATAGAGGCGACGGTTGTAGATCGCTATATCAGCAATGCGTACGCCATCTTTAGGAAAACTGAGATCAACTTTTTTGAGTGTTTCGTCTTTGGGATTAAAAAGAAAAAGTTCATTGCGTGAGTTAAAAATGGCTAAATAATCATTTTCTTTTGGAACCGCGCCAGAGAGAAAACCGTTTGTGATAAGGTTGGGGTGAAGTGTCTTTTTTTCGTGAGTAAGAGTGTTGTAGATGAAAAGAGTAGACGTGTTCTGTCCAAAGCCGATAAGAGTTGGTCCGATTTTAACCAAATGGGTGGGTGCTTCGTTTGGATTAGATATTTCCCACGTGGTGAGTTCTTGGGGGTGAGATGAAGAGAGACGTTGGGTTTTTTCAATGAGGTCAGTAAATTGTTTTTGTAGATCGCTGCACCGTGTTTTGTCGGTAGGGGTGGTACAGGAAAGTGTTTTGAGAATCGCTTCGCCAGCGAGAAGCTCTTTGAGGGCGGTAGCATCATCGTGGTAGATGAGCGCGCTTTCGGCTTTGTTTTTTTGAACACTCAATTGTTCAAGGGTTTGTTCAAAGGCGACTCTGGCTTGCAATTGTTTTTGGTGTAGGTGTACGTATATGAGACTACCAATAAAAATGATGAAAACAGTGAAGGCAAAGAGAAGTAATAGTTTTGTATAAAGTGGCAGGGCACGATAATTTTCTTTATAGCTGCGCCATTCAATAGACCATTGCTCGAGAATTGATTTACGGCGATTTTGAAAATTTGTCACGATAAAAAAGAGCGTCACGATAAGGGTAAAAATACTCTTAAGAACAAGCCAAATACACAAACCAATGAAGGCAATGGTTTTGCCGAGGCCATGGGCAACTTTGAGGAGAAAACGAAGAAAGGTCTGAAAAAATAAAGATACATTTTGTTGAGATGCGGTGTCTTGTTTTTCGTTGGTGGTGCGAGGGGTTGGTGTTGGTAGAGAAAGAAGAGGTGATATCTTTTGGGCAAAAATATTGGTGAGCTTATCACGCAATTCTGGCCAGAATGAATTGTTTGATTTTTTTTCTCCATCAAAAAAAGGAACGGTAGTCGGCCGAGTGTTCGGCAGGCCAACGCGGGGTTTACGGGGTGGGAGGGGTGGTGCCTCTTCTTTTTTGTTGAGTTGCAAAATTAAACCACCAAATGATTGATTGTTTTTTACCTCACGTAAAATGCGTTCGAAATGTTCAGCACTTTGCCTAGTGGGGCGTGTGGTGATAATTTTTTGTAAGCGATCGGTGTCAAAATAGTCAACGAGGTGTGGTGTGGCAATGAGTACGTAGTCAGAAGGGTTTATTTTCCCTTGTACTAATTGACTGAAAAGTTGTTGTGGAGCTGTGGCGGAAGGGGTAGTTTCTTCGTTGTTTTTAAGCAAATCCATGGAATGGTAAAGACCTTCTTTGTTGCGATAGAAAAGGGTGAGAAGTGGTGCTCCGTAAAAACTAAGGGTAATTTCGTTGTGTTTAAGTACACCGACAACAAAATTGATGGTGACATCTTCTTGAATAAAGCTGGTGGTCTCAGGATTTATTTTTTCTAGTATTTTTTCAAGTAGGCGCACTCCTTGGTTGGGTACTGGCTGATAATAGGCTGCCTCAATGGTATTAATGAGTGTTTGCAATTTTGTGAGGTAATCAGCTTCAGCATTATTAACTTCGCAGAGTGCAAAAAAATGACCAGCTTCTTTTTCATCGGCGGTCGATGGCTCGGTTATGTGAAGTAATACGTGTGAAATGTGTTGGTCGCCCCCTTCGACAAAAAATTCATTTAAGCTTAGAACAGAATTCATACATGATTGTGACTTCGAGATTATTATAGTATACTATACTTCTGATTTACTCTGAAGTCTAGAGGGGTATGCTTGAACACTTTTTTGGTTCAAAAACAAGATTAAAATTATTGCAAATTTTTTTTCGGTCGCCCGAACGTCCTTTTTATGTGCGTGAATTATCTCGTCTGGCTGAAGTGCAGCTTCATGCTATTCGGCGTGAACTCGCTAACTTGGAAGATGTAGGGCTTCTCACTATTGCCACGGGGGTGGTGCATGATGCTGAAGAGACGGGTAATGAGCGTTCAAAGTATTACCGTCTCAATACGGATTTTTTGTTGTTTGAAGAACTGCGATCGCTCGTCGCAAAAGCCCATTTGCTTGAAGAAAAGGTCTTTATTGATGATTTAAAGAATAAAGGAGGACTCATTAAGCTTTTTTTGCTGACTGGTCAATTTACAAACGACGAGCGTGTGACCACCGATCTTTTATTGGTGGGAGATATAAAAGTAGTGACAGTCGAAAAAATGATTTCAGAATTTGAGAAGAATTTAGACAAATCAATTCGTTATACCATTATGGACGAAAATGAGTTTAATGAACGACGTGAAATTGGTGATTTATTTTTATACACGTTACTTGAGGCAAAACGACGTGTGGTCGTTGATCTTTTTCATTTAGGTTAAAGAGTGCGTGAGTGGGGGGGAGCACTATGTACGTATGTTTCTTGCGATTGATATTTCTTTAATAGATGGCTGTGCCATCTATTATTCAACAGACGCGCGAACATGGAAAAAAGAAGAATATTTTCAGGGATTGCTCGTTGCAATTAATACCGTGCTTGGCGAGCAAGGAAAAAGTATAGATGAGCTAAAAGGAATCATTCTTTTGGTGGGGAGTGGGCGTTTTACCGCAAATCGGGTGGGAGCCGTGGTTGTAAATATGCTTGCGCTTACACACTCTATTCCAGTTCGGGCGGTTTCAAAGTTGGAGCTTGAGAAAGCGTACCAGCTGTTTGCTCAAATTGACGCTCCACGTTTTATTCTTCCTGTATACAGCGCTCCGCCACGAGCGTTGCCACAAACATCTGTTATTCTATGATGACCCCCTTTCAACGCTATCGTTTGTATGAGATGCTGCCGGGTATCCTCATCTGGGGTACTTTTATTGTCAGTATTGTGCTCAGTATTGTTGAGCCGTTGTCGATGATTTATCTCATTTTGGTGTTTGATTTGTATTGGGTGCTCCGAGTAATTTATTTTTCGTTTTATTTAATTTTGTCGTGGCGTCGGTATCGCCACGCAATTCGGATTGCGTGGTTTCAGCGTTTGATTGCTCGTTTTTCTGATTGGCAACGCACAATTAATGTGGTTTTTTTGCCTGTGTATAACGAAGGGTGGGAGGTGGTTGATGCGACTCTTCAGGCTCTTGCCAAATCAACCTATCCAGCAGACAAGTTGTATGTGGTTATTTCGGGTGAGGCGCGGCAGATGGCGCATTGGCAGTCATTGCAAGAGAAAATTGCGATACAGTATAAAGAGGTGTTTGCCGATATTTTGCTTTACACTCATCCTAAGGATTTGCCAGACGAGATTCCAGGGAAGGGGTCAAATATTCATTATGCCGAAGGTCGATTTATTGAATATTCGCGACAGCATGGTTGGAAAGACGAAGATGTAATTGTGTCGGTGTTTGATATTGATACAATTGTTCACCCTGAATATATTGCCCATTTGACTTTTTTGTATCGACTACATCCTTCACCAACACGTAGTTCTTTTCAGCCAGTGACATTGTATAACAACAACTTGTGGGAATCACCTGCAATTTTGCGGATTATGGCTATGGGAACGAGTTTTTGGATGCTGTTTAGTTTGGCACGGCTCGATAATCTTGTGACTTTTTCTTCGCATAGTATGAGTTTGAAGGCAATTGTCGACTCAGGTGGCCATGCCAAACATATTGTGAGTGAAGATTCTCGTATTTTTTTTGATTGTTGGTTGCATTATAACGGAGATTATGAAGTAACGCCGTTGTATATTCCTGTATCGATGGACACGGTGCGCGACGACTCAATGGGAAAAAGTTTGAAAAATTTGTACCTCCAGCAGCGGCGATGGGCGTGGGGAACGGAGCATGTGCCTTATTTACTTAAAGAGTTTCCTAAACATCCAGAAATTTCGTGGTGGAAAAAGGTGGTCATTTTATTCCATGAGTTGGAGGGAAAATGGAGTTGGGCGGTGGTGGCTCCGTTTATCACGCTTATGGGAACCTTGCCGCTTTGGTTTGCAGGAAAAGATTTGCGACAGAGCGCTTTATTTTTTAACACGCCTCAAATTTTAAAAGTACTCATGACTCTGGCTATGATCGGTCTGCTTGTGTCTGCGGTGATGAGCATGCTTATGTTACCGCCGCCCCCGGCCGGGCATCGTTCACATCGTACATTGCTTATGCTGCTTCAGTGGGCACTTTTGCCAGTTTCGTTGATTGTTTTTTCGTCATTGCCATGTCTTGATGCGGTAACTCGTCTTATGCGTGGGCAGTACTTAGGTTTTAATGTGTCAACCAAAAAAAGATCATGAAAAAGTTGTTGAAGAGTGTATGTTTAAAAGGGTAAGGCAACCTATATGCGAAAAATAATGTTAATAATTTTGGTGATTCTTCTTTTGTTTGGGGTTGGGCTGTTGGGGTTGCGCTATTGGTTTTTGAGTGGTGGATTGTCACGAGCGGTTATTCATGAAGTTTTACCTTCAGTGGTAACAAGCACTTTTGGCGCCAGTCGTACTTCCGGCTTTTTTGATCATTTCTTAGGGGTAGATAAACCACATACGTATTTGTTATTATTTTTAAATAATACAGAATTACGTCCAGGTGGCGGATTTATTGGAGTGTATGCGATAGTGAAAGTAGATAAGGGTATTCCGAAAATTTTGAAACTTGAAGGGAGTGAAGTGCTTGATAATCTTTCTTCACGTGAATTTGTGTCAACTCCACCCGCGCCACTTGCACGCTATTTGGGTATTCGACGTTTTGAATTTCGTGATAGTAATTGGTCGCCTGATTTTGCTCGTTCCGCGGAAAAAGTTCTTGAACTCTATGGTAAAGAGCAGGGTTTGGCCGCGAATGAAATAACTTCGGTGATAGGCATTACGCCTACTACTGTGGAAGAATTTTTGAAACTCACCGGACCAATTAAAGTGGGTGAACAAGAGTTTACCGCTGAAAATTTTACCCGAAATTTAGAATATGAAGTTGAGTTTGGTTATGCCTCGCGAGGTGTGGCTGTGAAAGATCGAAAGAAAATTATTGCCGATTTGACCACTGCTTTTTTTGAGGTGGCACAACATAATTTCGTCAGTCGTTGGCCACAGTTTTTTGCTTTAGGCGAGCGGATGTTGGCTGAAAAACAGGTAATGGCCTACACCAAAATACCAGAGTTGCAACAGTTTTTAGAAGCCAAGGGTTGGGCGGGTAGAATGGTAAACACCCCCAGCGATTATGTGCTGTGGGCTGATGCTAACTTGGGAGCGCTCAAAACTGATGCGGTGATTGAACGTCGTTTGAATTACCGTATCACGCCAGTGAGTTCGAGCGCGTATTTGGCAACCGTCACAATGACCTATGTGCACCATGGAGTTTTCGATAAATTTACCACCCGTTACCGAACATATAGCCGGGTATTTGTTCCGCAAGGAAGCCAATTTAAGAGTGCTGAGGGTGCGCGGCTTAAAGATCGTTCGTTAGAAAAAGGACAAGTTGATGAGGGTGACGAAGGGGGATACCATTGGTTTGGGGCCTTTACCAGCATTGAACCAGGGCAGACGGGGCAGCTTTCATTTAGTTATCTTGTGTCACCACAGGTGGTTGCTGAAATTAAGTCTAATCAATATCATTTAGCTTTTCAAAAGGAGCTTGGAACAGTGGCTGTTCCATTGACATTAGCGCTTAATTTTGATAAAAAAGTACTCGGAGCCACGCCTGGAGAAAAAACGAAAGAGTATGGAGATAATCGTTATTTTTTCAACACAGAGCTGCGACGTGACCAAAATTTTGTAGTGCTATTAGCCCCTTAGCGCATTGTTGCGTTAAGTTGAAAGAGCGCTGGGCGCTTGATGATTTTTGTGTATGTTTTTTAAACAAGTCGGGATTGATCTTGGTACCAAGAATGTATTAGTGTATCTTCCAAAAAAAGGGATTGTGGTCAATGAGCCGAGTGTGGTGGCGGTGAGTAAAATTGATGGTAAAGTGCTTGCCGTTGGACTTGACGCGAAAGATATGATTGGGCGCACGCCTGACACTATTGTGGCTGAGCGGCCGCTTAAAAATGGTGTGATTGCTAATTATCACACCACCGAGGCAATGCTTCGTTATTTTATAAATAAAGCGCTCGGGGGGGTGCGTCTTTTTCGGCCAGAGGTGATGGTTGCGGTGCCGGGCGGTATAACATCTACCGAGCGTCGGGCGGTGATTGATGCCACTATCGCAGCGGGTGCTCGGGCAGCTTATATTATTAAAGAGCCAATTGTGGCAGCTATTGGTGCCGATATACCAATTGGTGCCGCGTCAGGGCACATGATTATTGATATTGGTGGTGGTACAGCCGAAATTGCTGTGCTTTCACTTGGTGGTATTGTATCGTGGGGATCGGTGCGTATTGGTGGGAATAAATTTGATGAAGCGATCACCGAATATATTCGTCATAAATATAATCTCGCGATCGGTGAACAAACCGCTGAAGAAATTAAGATCATGGTCGGTTCTGCCATGACCATGGAAAAGCCGCTGACTTTTGAAGTGAAGGGGCGAGATATGATTTCAGGGTTGCCGCGCATTATAACCGTGTCATCTGATGATACCACCGAGGCATTACAGCATGATCTTGGTCTTCTTGTTGAAGCAATAAAAAATGTTCTTCACGACACTCCGCCTGAGCTTTCGGCTGATGTTATGGACAAGGGCATTGTGCTTTCTGGAGGAACCGCCATGCTTCGTAACCTTGACGAGCTTATTGCCCAGGCAACTGGTGTTCCCACCTATGTCGCCGAAGAACCACTTCTTTGTGTGGCCAAAGGCACGGGTATTGCCCTTGAAAATTTAGAAAATTATAAGCGAAGTATTCTGGCAACGAAGTAGTTTTAGTCTATTTTGTGTATCCTTTTAGATCATGTAGTTCAATTGTCAATTACCTTTTTTTCTGTTAGAATGACCATAACTACTCATGCGTAGTGAGGAAATTTCTTTAGTTCGTCTAAAAAATATGTTGATTGGGCAGGTTGAAATGGTGCGTTTTTTTGACAGAATTGCGACCTCTAATGCCTGGCATCATGCGTATGGATTAGTAGGTCAGCCGCAGATGGGGAAAAAGACGCTGGCTCGACAGCTGGCTGCCGGCCTTCTCAAAAAGCCAGAGGTTAGCCTTGAAGCACATCCTGACTTCCACTTTTTAGGCCGAGAAATAGATGAAAAGAAAGAGAAAATGCGTAGTGATATCACTATTGAGCAAATTCGAACGCTCAAGCAGCGGGTGCAGAAAAAATCATGGCTTGGTGGATATCAAGTGATATTAATTGACGAGGCTGAGTGTCTTACCATTGAGGCAAGTAATGCGCTGCTTAAAATGCTCGAAGAACCGCCAGAAAAAAGCATTTTCTTTTTACTTTCAAGCGATGAAGCGGCGCTTTTGCCCACCATTCGTTCTCGGATGCAAACTCTTTTTTTCTCTCTTGTCAGCACAACCGAAATTGCTGAAGGTTTAAAAAAGATGGGTTGTGCAGAAAAAAAAGCGATACTACTTGCTGAGCAGGCGTGGGGACGACCAGGACGGGCAATTGATTTTTTTCTTCATCCTGAAGAGCAGAATAAAGATGAAATGTTACGTGCAGATTGGCATACGTTGTCTGAAAGTTCGCTTAATCAGTCTTTTCCTTTGATCGAAACATTGCTTGAAAAAAATACCGCCGAAGTTGAGGAGTATGTAGCCCAATTACTCGTAACAGGAATTCGAGAAGCACGTCGTAGCTTACTTCAGGCAGTGGGAGAGACAAAATGGGCGCTTTATTTTAAAAATCAGATTGAGTACTTGATTTGGGCGGAAAAAATGCTACGTACTACAGCGGTGCAGCCCAGATTGCTTTTAGAGAATGTGGTAGCTCATTGTAGATAATAAACATATTTATTTATTTAGACTGTGAATTGTATGTCTCAGCGCATCAGAACGTTGGTGCTCGTTGCCGTTTTGGGGCTTTTTTCAATGGGAGCCGGCTGTATTACCTCAAGTGGAGGTAAGGTGACTGGCCCAATGGGTGTTTTTCGTTCCGAGGATCAGGGTGATACATGGAAAGCGGTGGATTCTTTTCCCACTCCGCAAGGGGTGAAGAGTTTGAGTGGTATTAAAGTGTATCGTATTTTTCCTGATCCGTCTGATGCAAATGCACTCTATCTCGCTACGCGTGGGCAGGGATTGTATTATAGCTACAACAAAGGTGATAGTTGGCAGTTTGTTGAGGGTTTGAAGAACCGTTTTATTTATTCGCTGGCTATAGATCCTAAAGACCATTGCACGATATATGTCACTGACGGTGTTGGTGTGTATAAAACCAATGATTGCAGCCGAACCTGGAAAACAGTGTATAGCGAAGGTCGTTCTGGACAGCGTATTGTTTCGATAGCATTGGATTATTCTGATCCAAAGCTCATGTATATTGCGGTATCAGGTGGTGATATTTTGGTAAGTTCAAACGGTGGTGAAAATTGGCAAGCAATTAAACGGTTTTCTTTCCGGATTGAATATTTAACCGTTGATCCATTAGTAGCAAGACGCGTATATGTAGCAGGACGTGAAGATGGTTTGGTGCGTTCTGACGACGGTGGTCAAACCTGGAAAGATTTAAGGCAGCCATTAGAACAATTTAATGATAATACTGTTTTTTATCGTTTGGTACTTAATCCTAATAAAAAAGATAGTTTGTATTGGGTTTCGAAATATGGCATTGTGCGTTCTGATAATGCTGGTGACAGTTGGACTGATCTAAAACTCATTACACCTCCAGGTAGCGTCAGCATTTATGCATTTGGGGTTAATGGTAAAAACGATGATGATCTGTTCTATACTGGTAGTATTTTAGATGAACAGAATGTGCATGTTCGATCTACTTTTTATCGTTCACACGATGGGGGTAAAACGTGGGTGACGAAGCGCCTTCCCACCAATACTATTCCAGTATCGCTCTACACTACTGACAACTCTTTATTTATTGGGTTTACTGTTATTGATTAATTAAACAAGTATGCAGCTTAATGAATGTAAAAAAGAATTTAGTGCAGTGATTGATTTTTTACGACAAGAAATAAGCGGTCTTCGTACCGGCCGCGCATCGGTGGCTATGGTTGATGCAATTATGGTTGAGGCATATGGCAGTCGTCAGCCGCTTAAAGGGTGTGCGTCAATCACTGTTTCTGATCATAAAACACTTCTCCTTGAGCCGTGGGACAAGGGTCTTCTTTCGGCGGTGGAAAAAGGTATTCGTGACTCAGGTCTCGGTGTTAATCCGGTTAATGATGGTAAGTCAATTCGTCTTATTTTACCCGATTTAACAGCTGATCGTCGTAAAGAACTCGTTAAAATTTTGGGTCAAAAATTAGAACAAGCTCGAATTTCACTTCGTAAAGTGCGCGAAGAAGTGCGCGAACGTATTGCCAAAGAGGAAAAAGAAAAAACAATGAGCGAAGATGATAAATTTAGACTCCAGGAAGAGCTTGAAAAGATGGTTAAAGAATTTAACGAATTGGTGAAAACCATTGGCGAAGAGAAAGAAAAAGAAATAATGACCATTTAACTTTTGTACTAACTGTCTGATATGAGTAGCGACCTCATGGAAAAAATTATTTCACTTTGTAAACGTCGAGGATTTGTGTTTCCAGGCAGTGAAATTTATGGCGGCCTTGCGAACAGTTGGGATTATGGTCCGCTTGGCCATTTGCTCAAACAAAATATTAAAGCTGCTTGGTGGAAATTTTTTGTTCAAGAACGAGAAGACATGGTGCCGATGGACACGGCCATTATCATGAATCCTAAAGTGTGGGAAGCTTCCGGACATTTGCAAAATTTTAGCGATGAACTCGTTGAGTGCAAAGTGTGTCATCATCGTTTTCGTTCCGACCATTTGCTTGAAGCAAAAAGTTTAGAGCCTCAATATGACAAAGAGAATACACCTACTTTAAAGGATTT
>CAYUHX010000018.1:0-26128 GCA_964444705.1 uncultured Gammaproteobacteria bacterium
GAAAAATTACACACGAGCACTCCTTCGGGGAGTTGTATTCCCTCCACACCACCCCGCAAGGTAAACTGCGCAGCATGATTATATTTATTCTCGCGCGGGTGCATATCAAGATATATACGCCCCAACTTTTCATTTCCTTCGTACACGTCATACACCTCTACAGACGCATGCCACACCGGAGTGTCGATTACTTTTTGATACCGCACACCAAACATATCAGCAGTAAGTGCAAGCAGCCCATCACGCACTTTTTCATACACAAAGTACTCTCGCACATGTTGCGAATCAAAGGCATGTTTTTCTTTTAGTAATTTTTCTTCATAAAAAATACTTTCCCACGGTGACACTTCTAATGCGTCTGGAACTGTTCTTTTTTTAAATGCCAACAACTCTGCATATTCTCGAGCAGCGATGGGCAAAGCAATAAGAGAAAGCTTGTCTACAAACTGCTCAATGGCCGAGCCAGTTTTGATCATTTTATCTTCCGCGACTAAATCTGCCCACGACCCATAACCAAGGAGAAGTGCAAGCTTATGACGCACCGCAAGCAATTTTTCAAGCACGTCAATATTCTTTGGATATCCTCTATTATTGAATTCAAACGACAGAGCTTGGCGCGCACGATCGCTTGTGGCATAGCGCATAAAAGGAAAAAAATCTGGGTATTCAACAGTGATAATGATTTTTCCTTCTGTGTTTGGCTGATGTGACTGAATATAATCTTCAGGAAGCCCTGCCAATTCAGCAGCCGATTCGAGCACAATACTCCGTACATCTTCACGAATATGACGACTAAATTCTTGACTTAGCAACACTATTTCTTCGTTATATTTTTTTATATGTTCACGCGTTACTTCATCTTTATCGACACCAGATCGCTGAAAATCCTCTATTGTCTTTTCTACCAATCGTTGCTCTTGCCCATCAAGTCCAACGACATCCATCTTTTTAAACCGCTCATATAATTTTTGGCTGAGCGAGAGATCAGTAGCAAATGTGCTTATTTCTTTTTCATATTCTTCGCCGAGAGTGCGCACTTCTTTTTCAGGATGCACATTACTCATGAGGTGTGCCTGCGATGATAGAGTATCAATGGTGACAAGCAGTTGATTGTATAGATTTAAAAATTCACGCGGTGCGTGAGGCACATTCAATAATTCAAAAAAAAGTGTCTGTGCTGTCGAAAGATATTCTTTAAACTTCACCGAAAGTGTTGAATGGTCAAACATAGCTAAGACAATAAATATATCATATAGTAGCACGCTGCTATGGCACTGTCACGACACACTTACTTTCCAAGAAAAAATAAACTTGCATTAATTAAAAAACTGTGATTTAATTACTTTGTTCATTTACGAACTACACAACTCACCAAACTCAAATACCAACTGCCCTACTGGCGGTTTTTTAAGCATTTTTTCTATGGACGACTACTTCAAAACTACTTTGAAGGAAAACGCTGAAGAACATCTTAAAAAAACAATTGACTCCCTCAACAAAATTATTGCAGAAAGAAAAGAAAAAAATCATGCACTCCGCACTCATTTTCGTGGCGTTGATCGTGCAGATCTTTTTGCTGAACAACGAATTTTAGCTCACCATGAAGAACGTCAAGAAGATTTGCAGGCCTTACTTCCTTCGCCGTATTTCAGTTACCTTGAATTTACCCCTCTGCACGGAGAAAGTAAAAAAATATATATCGGTAAATTTTCTTTTCTTGAAGAACAGATTTATTCATGGATTACACCAATTGCGTCTCTACGATTTGAACAACCAGGGCTCGCACACTACACCAAACCTGACGCAACCACACAAAAAGGAACACTTGCCCAAAAAGATCAATATCTTATCACCCAAGGCAAGATCCTCTTTTACGCCACCGAAACAATCACCACACCGCACACCCTCATTTACCAGGAACATTTTACCACTCGCACCAAAGAATTTGCGCTGCCCGAAATTGTGGCTCAAATGGAAAAAGCACAAGACCAAGTCATTCGCGCTCATTTCAAAGGGCCGCTTATCATCGCTGGTCCAGCCGGCTCAGGAAAAACAACATTAGCTCTTCATCGCGTGGCCTATCTCACCCAATCGCCGGACACGCGGGAACATTTTTCTCCTGATTCAATTATCGTATGGGTACAAGATGCCGGCACCAAAGCATACTTCTCTCGCCTCTTGCCTGAACTTGGCATCAAAGGTGTGCGCATCACCACCTTTGCTGAATGGGCCATGCATATTCTCAACCTCACTGAAGAAGCATATGTCGTGCGTTATGGCGAAAATGAAACCGAACGCGATCGCTACGAATTTCAAAAACTCACCGCTCTTCGCCACTTTTCTCCTCTCGGTTCGACCTCAAAATTATTTCCTCTTTTAGAAAAAATCTATACACCCTATTTTGACGAAACCACTCGAGCGCTGTTTAAAAAACAAATGAAACAACATCTAATTGATCGTTTTGATCTTACTCTTGGCCTACAAAACTATCTTACCGCACACGGAACACTCCATGAACGTCGAGATTATTACCGTGAATTAAAAAATGGAACATATAAAAAAGCTTCAGCACCATTTCCTGCGCAGTATAACTTAGCTGTTATTGATGAATTTCAAAACTATCTCCCCGAACAACGCGCCTTGCTCCAGGGCTGCCTCAATCCAAAATTAAATGCAGCGATCTATGTTGGTGACGCGCAACAACAAATTTATCTTGGCACATCACACCAACTTTCAACCGAGCACCACACCATTCCCCCCGACCGACAAGTGCGATTACACAAAGTCTACCGCTCCACACGCCCTATCGTTGAATTTATTCATTCGCTTGGATTCAAAATTGAAATTCCACCAGATCTAAAAGATGGCCCAGCGGTGATTGAAAAAATTTTTACCGACTTTAATGACCAAACAACATATCTCAAAAATCTACAAACTAATAATCCCGGCACCACCATCGGCGTACTGTCATTTGATAAAGAAGTTCTCAAAACTCTACCCGCCGAATTTGAAAAAAATCCTCGCCTCCATTTTCTGACTATTCCTGAAGCGCAAGGTGTTGAATTTGATATTGTTTGTGTGGTGGGAATATCGTCCACTCTTTATTCATCCGCAAATAACATTCCCGAAATAAAAGAAGAAAAGAAAAAAATTCTTCAAGACCTGCTTTATGTGGCATTAACTCGGGCAATCACAGAACTACACGTGCTTGGGAGCACCCCACTTCATAGCTTCGCTGCACAACTATTTACCACCCATTGACAGATAAATCGGAGAAGATTATACTACTTTTATCGTATGAAAAATAAATTTCTCAATCGCAATAATCGAAATAATAATCCGCCCTGCGGGAAGTGATTGTGTTACCCACACATTTCGACCCGCTTTAGAAGGCGGGTTTTTTAAACCAAAAAAGACATACCATTCCGGGATAGTTGAGTGGTACAACGCCACGCTGTTAACGTGGATATCCCTGGTTCGAATCCAGGTCCCGGAGCGATTAAAATATGGCTAATTCAAGCCATATTTTTTGTTGGCCCTGGATGGGATTCAAACCACATGATAGTATTTCAAATATAAAATTAACTTATGCTTCTTAAAGAAATTAAAACAACACACTTTGATCCGGATAAAAAATATACATTTGTTGTTCCCATGGGAGCTACCGAACAGCACGGACCGTTTCTACCACTCGGAACTGATACCTATTGTCAGGATGCCATTTTAAAAAAATCTATCGAAGAATGTGCTGATGTTATTTTTTTGCCCACACTTGAAATTACCTGCTCAAAAGAGCATCATGGTTTTCCAGGAACAGTCTGGATTGAAAAAGATACGCTACGATTAATACTGCGTGATATATGCTCTTCGCTTGAACCCTATGCCGAGCATATTATTTTTACTTCCTGGCACGGGGGAAATATTGGGACAATTGATCGTTTTCTCAAAGAACATCAACCAACTAATCCAGGCATTCAGCTCCACCACATCAACCTTGATCCTGAACCAATTTTACAAAAAACAAGAGAAATGATTGGCGGTTCAGTTGATGAACACGCGGGAAATACAGAAATATCTATGACTCTTGCTATACAAGAAAAATTAGTCACCATTCCCCCATCCGACTACCCAAAGCACGCCATGACAGTCGATTGGGACGATGCAAATCCTCTTAAAAACCAAAGTGCTGATGGCATTGCCGACAACCACCCGGCGTGGGTTGTTAATAAAAAGCAAGGGCACTATTTTATTAGCCTCTCAGCAGACCATTTGAAAAATAAAATTGAAAAAATAGTCATTGGAAAAAACTTCTAAGTTTGAAAAATCTCGTAAACGATAAAAATCAGTTTTAACCAACTGTTAACTATGGATTTTATCAAACAAACAATTTATTTAACACTGAACGACCTGGGCACAAAAGTTCCAGATGAATATGTGCTCGCTCAAGACGAGCTGCTAATTGCTAAATTTATTTTAACCGATGACGGTTCACTAATTTTTGGCCCGATGCGCCACGGACTTCTGGCAGCTGTGTATTTTAAAGATCCTCTATTAGTTAGTAATATTCATCAAAGTCTTACATCAGTGGAGAAAAATCTCGCCAATAGAATTATTAGCGCGGGGGGAATTCTAAAGAATGGAAAAATTACTTGGGTAAGTAGGGGGTTTGGCATCAGTGAACCACCAGATAATCCTATTCTAACTAAACAGATTAAAGAAAAAATAAGTGAATTTCTAGAAAAAAATTTATCGTGATTAGCGGTGGGAAATAAACCTCCCTCGCTCTAAAAAATAGAGATATTTTTTTGAACAAACCCCGCTCTAACACCGCTCACAAAGCGGAACCAGCAAAAACAAATCATGTACAACGCTTCATTTTTTTGTACAAACTCTCGTTGACTAAGCATAGAAAACGCAGTAAACTATAGCTATTCACATAGTTTTTTTCTATGATTAAAAATGGTCCTTGGACAATCAAAGCAAGCGAAGAAAAATATAAAAATCCTTGGATCAGAGTTCAAGAAGACAAAGTTATCCGCCCAGATGGTAAAGATGGAATTTTTGGTATTGTAGAAATGGTTTCTGGTATTTCTGTTCTGCCGTTAGACGAAGAAGGTTTTGTCTATCTTACCGATGAATTTCATTATGGACTACAACAGAATAGTATTGAAGTTGTAAGCGGAGCAATTGATAATGATGAGAAACCAATTGAAGCCGCTAAACGAGAACTAAAAGAAGAACTGGGTATTGAGGCTGAAAACTGGGTCGATTTTGGTTTGATTAATCCTTTTACCACAGTCGTCAAATGACCAGCCACCTTTTTTTTGGCTAGAAATTTAAAATTTTCACATGCAAACCCAGAGGGTACAGAAAAAATAAATAGTATAAAGATAAAATTAGATGAAGCGGTGCGCATGGTTATGGAAAGCACAATTACACATGCCCCAAGTGCAGTTTTAATACTTAAAGTCTCTTTGTTTCTTAACAAGAAATAATATGACTATTATTCTAAAGACGAATTAATTAATTTTATAACTACGTTGGCATTAATTTTTCTATGGGAGAACGAGCGCAAATTCACGAGGATGAAATTTCAAAACCCGAAGCCTGGTTGGATCAAGAACGTGAACGCTTATACAAAGAGTTAATTGATGATATTCAAAAAGCTGCCGAAAGCGGGAAATCAGGTGGCCAATACCTAGCTCAGCTAGTAGAAAAAAACGCGCAAGACTATGGAACTAAAGTCACATTTCGCAACTGGTTTAAGCCGGAGGACTATGAAAAAGTAGAATTTTTTTTATTACGCTCCGCCTCGCTTGATGCGGTTGCAGGCACTGCAGTGGAGCGTCCATTGTTTGTAGTCAAAGACGAAAAAATATACAGACGCCTTGAAGCGATGTTTGATCTTGAGGCGGGTGGAAGCCATGGCGTACATTTCTCACCGGGGTTTTTTGATAACAAAACTCCCTGGGGAAAAGTTGGATTAATCATAACAAAAGACCGTGAAGTAACAGCGATTCACGAAATGAGGCATTCCGTAGACCCTTTTCTAACGCACGGTTCGGATAAACGAACTAATTACAATCGTGCGGTATCGGAACTTTTCGCTTTTTACAAAGAATACATTTTGGATAACGAAAAACCTGATTGGGATGGACTAGCAAACCGTGTCAGCAGTTACCATACAAACTACTCGAACTTAACGCCCAAAGAAGAAAAAAAATCCACAGAACAATTTTCGCACAGCATTCGGATGGCGGTAAAAGGATTACAAAAACTCCGTCAAAAATCTGGTGATATTCAAACTCAGCGCCGGCTGATTCAGTCAAAAACCCTAAGTGAATTAATCGCAATCCTCGCGCAGGAATAATACTCACTCTAAAAAAATATTTGTTAAAATGTAATTTTACACTTATTAAAAGCTCTTACTTAATCTATGAAACCTCAACGCACACAAGAAACGGAATTAAATATTCGATCAGACTCAGAAGATCCACGAGGGAAAATTCTTTCAAATTTAGCCGAGACGCCTTTTGAGATTGGCGGCACTGTGTTTTGCTCGGTCGAAAGCGCATTACAAGGCATTAAATTTAAAGATCAAAAAAAACAACAAGAAGTATTTCGGATGAGTGGAAAAGCGGCACTTAAAGCTGGCCGTGAAGTGACGGCCACAATTAATGACGACACAATTGCTTTTGTATACTGGCAAGGCAAAGAAATTCCCTATAACTCAAACGAGCACAGACTGCTCGTTGCTATGTTTATTAAGGAGAAGATTCGACAAAATCCAGAAGTGCAGAAAGCCCTATTAGCCACCGAAGGAAATTTTATTTTTCATGATGTGGGTCAAGAAAACCCACACACTTCTCTGCCTGAAAAATTATATATTACAATTTTACTCGCAGAAAGAGACATTCTAAAGAGAGTAGAAGACCTTTCAGCACAAAGAGACGGCAATACCAAACTAAAATAGCAGAAAAAACCAGCCTATGGAAAAGCATGAACCGATACACCTGCACAGACGTGAGACAGAGAGACAATTTAAAAAAATTATTTTCTCGGGAAATTTAAAAAATAGCGAAAAATTAGATTCCCTAAAAGCCAGCTTACACCAGCAAGGATTTGAACTTACTCTTGAATCTACTGACACAGAGAAAACAGCAGACATTGCCCAAGAACATGCACAGTTACGAAAACGTTTTGCAGAAATTTCTGACGCCTCATGTGAAATGCTAATTGTGACTGAACTAAACCCTCAAACACTCATGGAAATTGCAGTGGCGGTTGCCTATGCTAAACCATTCTATTTTTTACATACACTTCCTTCAGCTGATTCATATGGTTACGAAGAAGTAGCCTGTCTTCGACCGATGGCACTGAACGGCTCGCTCGACACTCTCGCAGAAAAAATCCGTCATCCCGTGCGCTCATATGAAACTAATCTAAATGAAACTGTTCCACATAATTCTGGAAGTGTTGCTATATGCTGCAGCATGAAATTTCGCGACAGCGCAGAAGTAATTCAAGCAAAATTAGCCGAGAAAAATATTCCCGCTTATATACCGGCAATTGAAAATCACGAAACAGCAACGCTTTCAGAGCAAGAATTTGCTGAATTTAAATTACGAGTGATGCGTACTTATTTTCAAAAAATTAAACACCCACACATAAGATGCACATTAGTGCTCAATTATCCAAAACATGGAATTGAAGGCTATATTGGCCCAAACACCTTAATGGAAATGGCGGTCGCAACAGCTGCCCACAAACAAAATTATATACTTTACAATTTGTCTGACCAAGAAAATCTGGGAATAAAACCCGCATACTTGCTTGCCCCACAACTTTTAGACGAAGCGTGTGATTTTAAAATTTAGCCTATGAAACCAGGTCAAGATTACATCGGCGTTTCGGTATCATTTTGGTGCCATGACGGAGACGGAAATTTTCTCTTTCACAAACGTAGCCAAAACTGCCGTGACGAACAAGGCACCTGGGATAGCGGTGGTGGCCAACTAGAATTTGGAGAAACGCTGGAAGAAGGATTATTTCGAGAAATAAAAGAGGAATATGGCTGCTCGGGAACAATCGAAGAAATACTTCCCGCCAACGCGTATATCAGAGAAAATGGAGACGAAAAACGACACTGGGTTATTATTCCCTATATCGTAAAAGTTAACCGCGCTGAAGCCAAACGAAATGAATTAGAAAAAATGGATGATATTGGTTGGTTTAAACTTAGCGCACTGCCTGAACCTCTCCACACAGGTGTGAAAGCGGACCTGATTATGTACACCTCTTTCTTCCAAAAATATAACCTACCACAATAATCTCATACAATTTTCTTTTCATTTAGTCTAAAAATAAAAATCTCCCTGGTTTAAAGGGAGATTTTTTTATTTGATTTGAAGGGTTAGATAACCATTACATTCACTGCGCGAGGACCTTTTTCAGAATCTTCAACTTCAAAACTTACTTTATCGCCTGCTTTAAGCATGGCAAAACTGGTTCCTTGTACTCCAGATGAGTGAAAGAACACATCTTTTGCTTCACCATCAATGGTGATAAAGCCAAATCCTTTATCAGCTACGATTTTTTTGATAATACCTGTCATATTGAGTGGACTATAGAATAAATAAACGACGATTAACTACAAAGAAGCACCGTTGTAGAAATTCGACTATATTTCTACTGGATATCTTTTGTACGCACCCATAATATCACACAAGAACAAAAAGCGCAACCCTACAATTGATCCATAATCGTTGACAGGAATTCTTTATCCTTCGGAATGGTCAAACGCTCAAATAATTTGTCTTTCTCTATCCAATGCGGTTTCATATGGAGATCAGTCGGTTGAAAGGTCGTTTCCTTGGTATGAAACAAAAACAAGCTAATTGTTTTAAGCTCATCATCCTTAATTCCACCGATTCGGCGATAGCTGCCAAGTGGCTTTATGTACTCAAGCTGCGAAATACCTGATTCTTCGTAAATTTCTCGTCGGGCTGCTCTTAACGCATCTTCGCCTTGTTCTATATGGCCTTTGGGAAAACCCCAAAACGAATCATATTGGTAAATAACCAAAAATTGACCGTTTGGATTGAGAACCACCCCTCCGGCACAATGCGTACTTACCACCAAGTCGCTCGACTGCGAAGTTTGATTCAATTCTCTATCAAACACCAACTCTTCAACGCTGCCTATAACCACCTCAACCATTTCTTCAACCACATACCCCTCTTCAAGCATATAGCCACCACACACTTTTCCTTCCTCACCAGCTAATGAGACAGAAAAATGCGCCACACCTCGTGCGAGCGTTCCTTGTAGTGCCACAATCTGAAACGTTTTTTGCGGCACGGCCAATGAATCATTTTCCACACAAACCATCCGTCGACGCACGCTGCCAACACAACTCAAAACCACGCCAGCTAGTATGTTTTTACTGCGTGCATACCGCTCAATTTCCAAACGTAAATCTTGTCCAGGCTGGAGACAAAAAGCATGAATACGCATAAAAAATCTTATTTTTTCTTATTTAGACACACTTGTATCAAAATCTATTTTTTCACCAAATTTACAAAAAAACAATTCTACAGTAAAATAATACATGACATTGTGTAACCTTTCAAATTTTTTAGTGTAATAAAATATACCCAAAGGTCAGTTTTAATAAAAAAATAGATACTCTTAACACAACTATGAAAACCAATCTCTCTATAACTTCTTTGGCAATTGCGGGTATTTTACTTACCGCCGCACCTACCTTTGCAATGGAAAACTCATCAAATACTACTACTCCTGGAACTACAACGGTTTCTTCTTCCACGACAAAAGCCATGAAAAAGGAAATGCGCGAAAAACGCAAATTAGCTCACGAAGAATACCTTAAAACAATGAAATCCGCTCGCGCGGCTTACCATACGGCAATGAAATCTGCTCGCGCCGAGTACACTTCAGCAATGAAAAAAGCCCGGGCTAATAAATCAACAGATGAGAAAAAAACAGCACGCACTGCTTTTGAAACTGCAAAAAAAGCCGCTCAAACCACTTTTGATACCACAAAAGATATTGCTCAGAAAACATTACACGCTGCGAAATAAACTTTCATCTTTTAAAAAACTATCCTTCTTTGAGGATAGTTTTTTATTTGGCACATCTATTGCATCTTTGATTCGTGATATTTATCCCACAGCTGTTTAAAATGTTCAGAGGTTTTTATAAGCTGATCAAAACTGCCAACCGCTCGAATCTGTCCTCGATCAAAAAGATAAATCGTGTCAAATAACGGCAACAAATGTAGCCGATGCAATGAAGAAATAATAAGCTTATCTTTAAATTGCGAAAAAATATTTTCATAAATTAAACGCTCATTTTTGGTATCTACACTACTTGTTGGCTCATCAAGGAGAATAATTTCTTTGTCTTCTGAAGCCAAAAGACCCCGCGCGAGGGCCAAACGTTGTCGCTCTCCCCCACTCAAATTAACCCCCTTTTCAACAATTGAAGAGTGAAATTGTTTTGGCAAACGGAGAGCTACCTCGGTAAAGCAGGCATAATCAGTAAATTTTTTGACATGCGCCAAAGAGTACCCAATACCAATAGTAATATTTTCTAATATGGTGGTGGCAAAAATTTCTGGATCTTGGGGAATAAGCGCAATACTTCCACTAATTGACTTAAGTCCGTTGGGCAATTGGACTCCATCAAGCATCACTTGCAGTTGCCGTGGCTCATACAACCCGCGTATTACTTTGAGCAGTGTCGTTTTACCACTGCCGCTTGAACCAATAAACGCTACTTTCTCATTTTTTCGCAATCGCAAAGTGATATTATCGAGATGTGTGTCAGCACCTTCGTCTGAATGATATGAAAAATTAAGATTGGTTATGACTAATTCATTCCACTGACGAGGAAAGCTAACCTCTTTTGTGAGAACTACTTTTTTAAAATCTTTCGCTATCTCCTCGGCATTCAATACCGCTGCCTTGTGCTCCACCAAACGATTATACAAATACGCAAAATGATAAAATAAATCGGTAATGCGCTGAATGTAGCCATACAGCAAATACACAGTGCCCACTAAAAGAACTTGCCCCAACCTAAGCTGCTGAAAGGCATAGGAAAATATGACCAAAAAAATAGTGATTGAGGTGCTCACAGATACCAAAAACCACTTCACCTCGTTAAGCGAAGTGTTGCGCGAAAAAAGCTTAAACGGCTGAAACATTTTTTTAACAATGGAGCGAGAAATCAGTTTTTCTACACGTAAAATAATAACTGTGGTGATATTACTAAGTGCATCATATACCTTTGCCGAAACACTATTATCATATTTATTAAGTTGAGCATACTGTTCGGCCAGCACTTTATCGAATTTGATGATAATGACAACCGTCACGAGCAAAAGCAAAAGCACAAGATAGCTTGCGTGCACGTTAAAATAAACAAGCACAAGGTACGCTCCCACAAAACGTATAATGGTTCCAATCACTTCAAAAGTTTCGCTCGCAAATTCATACAATGCCTTAGTCCCTTTTTCAATTTTATCAATAGAACTTCCCGAATGATGGTCGCTATGCCACGCAATAGGCAACGACATGGTGCCCTCAAGAAGGTAGCGCTTGTAATTAATTCGCACAAAGAACGCGTTCAAACGTTCTAAACATCTTGCCGGGCCATGAAAAACCCACATGAGAACCATGGTGGTCACAAAGAAAGATAAATACCATGCCAACCGCGGCAACGAAGCCGTGGTCAACCCTCCTTGTTGCACTAAATTTAGCATTTTACCTACAATCACCGGCTCAGACAAACTTACCACGTTAGCACACGTAAACAACACAAAAAAGAAGACGATTCTTTTACGATTGCCTTTGGCATACTCCCACATTTTACGGGTCAAAAAAATAACCGGATTATTACCTATTTTCATATTTTTTCTGTCGAATGATTACTCTTTATGGATCAAATTCTGAATAGCGAATCTTTTTTGATGGAGTTCGTACATATTTTTAAGCAAATACGCATCAACAACGGCAATAAATGCGCCCAGCACCGCCACCCCCGAAAGCATAAGCACCATGGCCACCAACCTTCCGCCCACCGTCGTGGGGTAGATATCACCATAATTACTACTTGTCACGGTTTCCATTGCCCACCAAAAACTATCAAAAAAAGATTGCACAGCTGGGTTTGTTTTGCCTTCAAAATGATGAAAGCCAATCGCTCCAGCCAATGTAACCGCACCAGCCACCACTGAAATATACATGAGATATGTTTGCTTGGTGAAACGAATCGAAGCTTCAAAAAGCACCTTAAGTCGAAGTACAAAACGCACCAACCGCGCACTGCCCAAAAGCGGAATAAAACGGAATAATTTTATTGATCGCAATGCTTGTGTGGGCAATGTACTAAGCGGGATACTCGCGAGAAGCTCCCACCAATAACGTTTAAAAAATTTCTTACGATCGGATGCGTGTACTAGCTTATAGATAAATTCAAGAAAGAATATTCCTGCGATTATATTGTCGATCGCCCGAATCAGTTCTAATTGGTTTGGCGCAACTTCTCCTGTTACTTCAATCACTAAAAACACTATGCTGGTAAGAGCAAGCGCAATCATAATTCCATCGGTAATCAAACTTTTGCGGATAGAGAGATGATTCATAGTGTCAATACAATCACTACCAGATATGTTTTAGCATAAATGAAAGTGATAGTATGCCATAAAAATGACTCAATGTCCATGTTGCTAACCCAAAAATCATAGTATTTTTTGATGTTAAAAATACTATTTTTACCAAATGAACACTAATTGTATTCTACACTTTAAGGAACCTTCCTAAAATTAAATCACCCTTCTATACTGGAGTGCTCTTCTTTTTTGGCCAAAAATTCTGCCACTCGAATCAAACCGTTCCCCAGCCTAATATAAAAATTGGGAATTTCACGACTCATCACTCGCGAACTTTCCTTGGCTTTAAGTAAATTTCCCACAGTCAAAGGCTGCCCAGGCACTATTTGTGAAAGAATGGCTTCATATTCGAGCGCCGGTGTCATGTCTGAGGTTCTATTTTGACTTGATTCAGAAAAAAGAAACAGTGGCGGCTCGCCCAGCGCTTGGCCAAGCTCTGTGACAAATTCTCCAAAACAAGAAAAATACAAGAGGCTCGTTTGGCTCACATTGCCCGACTTTTTAAGTGCAGCGGCTATTTCGATTGGAGAAATATCATATTCAAATCTTTTCATTTTCTCAGATGCCTTATCACCGGCGCTTCGATAACTTTTAAACTGAAATGAACTAGGTTCCGAAGGATATCCATTTAAAATACTATTTGCTTTTAAACGCAAAGGAGAACCATTTCCATGGCCGTTTAACACAATAGTTTTTTTAACTGAGCTTTTTTCTAAAACTTTCAAAATCTCTGTCTTATCCGTGGTGTTACCATTAAGCAAAATAATTCTTTCTTCGGGAATGCCAATTTTTTTTCCTGCCGAGGCGAATGAATCTCTCAAATCTGCAAACCAAGTTTCGTCTTTGGCCTCATCGGGGTGCGTAATGATAACAAGAGTTGTGTCTGCATTAATCACTTCTACTTTTTTGGCGACCTCAAGCCGCGCACGAGCCTCTTCTGCCTCGCGCATAAGTGCTGCGTTGTTTGATAGATCGAGTGATTCGTTGCTCCCAAGAATATCAACCAAAGAAACCATTTCGCCATAGGAAAGCCCTTCAACATTGTTTTTCAAAAATTTCTGAAACCCGGGTGACAGACATATTTCTTCTAATCGTTCGACTGAAGGAAAAAACTTTGAACCATCATAATCACTCGATGAACCTTCGTGTGGCTTATAATCAAGTTGATGAAATAAAAAAGCTACTCGTTCTTTTTGAAGCGGCAGATCGTCTTTTTTAATTTTTTCCCCTAAAAAAGTAGATTGGCCAGGAAACTGGGCGATAGTATCAAGAAGGCGCGGCAGCTCTGTATATTCAGCAGCTGCATGCTTTTCAAACCACGGCTGCAAACGTTTCGCATATGTTGGCTGAGTGGTAAAAAAGTGAGGGTCTGTATATACAATTGCATGAAGTAATGAACGAAACAGAGGAGCTCGCTTTCCTCCCCACCGAAAAGGGCGATCAAAATCATCATCCATAAGATCAAGCACACAACGGACCGCATAAATGATATCCTTACGAACTGCTTCCGTGACGACAAAAGAAACGGCTTCAACCGGAACCGTATCAAGATGATGAAGAAAAAAATCCGGATCATGGTGTACTCGTTCCGCAAAGGTCATGCCGCCTTTAACTAATTTTTGTTGTTGCTCTTCTTTAAAATCTGGCTTTGAAGAACAGCCTTCTTTTACGCCCATTAAGCCAGCCGCTCCAAGCCCGCCTGCCAAAAGGAATGTTCGCCCGTATTCTTTTAGACGCCCCATACTACTTTTAATTAATTTTTTGGATTCGATTTTGCTATTTTAACACACTACTATCCAGCACAACAACCTGCTCCACAGCAGATATTTAGCTTGAAAAAGGCAGTCTCGTATGAAATACTATATTCATTATTAAAATTTATTAATTATATTTAATCGAACCACTCTCTTTTTTTGCATACACTATGCACACCTATCTCGCTCTATTGCGCGGCATTAATGTGGGAGGAAACAACAAAGTTTCCATGTCAGAACTTAAAAAAATTTTTGAGTCTTTAGATTTTACTCAAGTTTTTACCTATATAAACAGCGGGAATGTTATTTTTCAAACGAGCGCACAAGTGGTTACAGAAAAAATAGAGCTGGCTCTCAAAAAAACACTTGGATTTGAAATAAGAGTGGTGGTGCGTGATGCAAAAAACATTCAAAAGTTATGCAGTGAAATTCCTTTGCGTTGGAAAAATGATACCGAACACAAAACCGATGTTTTGTTTCTGTGGCCTGAATTTGCTCATAAAAAAAGCATCGGGCTTATCACCGCAACCGAAGTGGACACACTCACCTATCTTGATGGGGCAATTGTCTGGCACATTGATAAAAAAAACTATAACAAAAGCGGCCTTCACAAATTTATTGGCACACACCTATATAAAAATATGACGGCACGAAATATCAACACCGTACGAAAACTAGGAGAATTGATGAAAAAATAATGACATGCACTACCTCTTGTTTTTTAGAAGCACTTTTAAACACTACGAATCTTTGCCAACTGCTTCTGAAATTTTTGAAAATCCATCATTTTTTAACAACGTAGATAGTCCTTGGTTGATGGATCGAATGGCATAGGGACCTCCGTAGACAAAACCAGTGATGAGCTGTACAGCTGTGGCACCGGCTTTAATTTTTTGGTACGCATCATTGGCGGTAAACACACCACCCACCCCGATAATAGTCAACTCTTTACCCACCAATTGATATAATTCTTTAATGACTGTTTCGCTTTGTTTTTGCAAAATTTTTCCAGAAATACCTCCGGGATGGTTCAATTCTTTTAAAGAGCTTTGCAAAGTTGCCGCATCACGTTTTTTAATTAAATTTGTAGCAATAATACCGCTCAATTTGTGTGCCATACATGCGGTAGCTATTTTTTTTAATTCAGACTGAGTATGGTGTGGCCCAATTTTTAAAAACAGATCAGTGCTTATTTTTTTGGAATCAACGACTTCATGAATCCGAGCAGTTAATTCTTCAATAAACAAAATCTGAGAAAAAACCGAGCACGAAGCAACATTAGGGCAACTCACATTAAACGTCACATAGTCTGCCGCAGAATGCAACAAAGAAAAAGAACGAATATAGTCGTCCGCCATCTCGGCCATAGATAATCCAGTTGTGGGAGCGATACTGATCCCAAGTGGGCATGGGTGCGGCCGCACTGCGGCAAGTCGATCAAAAGTCGCTTCGGCTCCGTCATTAGAAAGGCCGTAATTCACTATAATGCCTTTATCCTTTGGCAACCGCCACACCCGCGGTTTTGGATTGCCCGGTTGAGATTTCCATGTCACTGATCCAAGCTCGGCAAAACCAAACCCAAGCATCGCATACGAAAGTGGAGCTTCAATATATTTATCAAAACCCGCTGCCAAACCAATTGGATTTTCTAGATTCAGCTTTCCCACAGCAACATGTAGTGCCGGATCCACATGTTGAAAATGAGTGCTAAAAATTTTATTTAATCCTGGTTTTCGACTGGCATACCCAAGGGCACGAATCGTTGCGTGGTGAATTTTTTCTGGGTCCGTAAAACGAAAAAGAAGCGGACGCACAATTTTTTCGTACATCATAGCGCTTTTTCCATTATTTTACCCACCAACTTTTCTTCTTTGCCTTGAAGAAAAAAGATAATATTTCCCACAGTAATGTCTACAATCCGCCGCAACGCCTCGGTGCTATTGAAAGCGTTATGTGGAGTAATGATAACTCGCGGATGATTGATGAGTAACAAATTGAGCGCACGTATTTTTTCATCTTCCTTGCGAGCTATAACCTTCGCTTTTTTATTGACATCAAAAATTACCTCTTCATTCTCAAGCACATCTAACGCCGCTCCACTCACCTGCCCTGAATCGAGAGCCGACAAAAGAGCCTGCGGTTCAATCAGGGCTCCGCGAGCGGTGTTGACTACATAACATCCAGGTTTCAAGTGAATACTATTTTCTTGATTAAGCATGTGATGAGTTTCGGCTAAAAGCGGCGCATGGAATGTCAGCATATCAGAACACGCCAAGAGCTCATTAAAACCGAGATATTCAAACCCCAGGTCGCTCGCCAGCGGACGATTCGGAAAAGCATCAAACGCCACCACGCGCATACCAAACGCTTTGGCCAGAGAAATTACCTGCGCCCCAATACGACCTGTGCCGACCACACCCATGGTTTTGCCATTTAAATCTACACCACAGAGCTCACTCGCATTATACGACCTTTCTTTGAGTTGCTTCGCAGCGAGGCACACCTTACGCGTAAGCGCGAGTAATAACGCAAACGTATATTCAGCTACCGTATGTTCACCATAACTCGGCACATTACAGACAGTTATTCCCCTTTTAGCCGCTTCAGTCATATCGATATGATCGTAACCAGTACTAAGAGTGGCGATATATTTTAATTTTGGCAGCTGCTGTATTATTTCTTGAGTAACAATTGAATCGACAAAAACGACCAGCACTTCCGTATTAGGATCAAGCACCGCACGCGAAATGGATTCAGTATGAAAAATGGGCTCGTAGGCTTTTAATTCTTCGCTGACATAGCTTGTCAGGCTGGGCCACAAACCATAAAATACAATGCGAGAATTTTTCATAGCTACTTATTTAAAATCGTATTTTTAAATAAATATTTATCAACCTTTTGAATTTAAAGATGTGTATATCAAGAACAGGATGTGACAAAAAAATAATCTTTATTATATTTCAAGCTCAACTACTACAGGGCAATGATCAGAGCCCAACACCTCAGCCTGGATTGAGGCAGCGGTGACTCGCGGAATCAATTTCTGACTCACAAAAATATAGTCAATTCTCCAACCAACATTACGCGCCCGAGCACCACCAAAATGACTCCACCAGGTGTAATGGCCGTTGCCTTTGGTAAACAAGCGAAAGGTGTCTGCAAAACCTTGTTTCACCATATTATCAACTCCTTCACGTTCTTCATTCGTGAAGCCTTTGTTGCCCACATTTTCTTTGGGGCGCGCCAAATCGTCTTCGGTGTGCGCCACATTCAAATCGCCGCAAAAGATAACTGGTTTCTTTTTCTCCAGCTGGCGCATATATTCAAGAAAGGCTGGATCCCACTGCGTGTGGCGGAGTGGAATGCGCGACAAATCATCTTTGGCGTTGGGTGTGTACACCGTAACGACATAATACTGTTCAAATTCAAGCGCCAAAACACGTCCTTCACTGTTTGGGTCACCATAGGCGTCTTGAACCAAACCATGCTTTTCAGCAATATTTTTGGGAATATCTAAAGCCACCGAAAGCGGCTTTATTTTGCTAAATATGGCGGTACCACTATAACCTGGCCGCACCGCAGAATTCCAATATTCTTCGTACTCTGGCAAATCAACTTCGCTCTGATCTGACTTAGCTTTAGTTTCTTGCAGACACAAAATATCCGGCTGATACTTTTCAACAAACGGTACAAACAAACCTTTTTTATTCACAGCGCGAATGCCGTTAATATTCCAAGAAATAATACGCATGGTGTTTGGATTCAAAATGGCTAATTAAAAAAACTATTTTGGCAACAGGATGATTAATTTTTATAGTGTAATTGACCACACCTTCAAATAATTATCTGTAATTAGAATGCGTCCTATAATACTCACCTCGTGCTAATTTAGCAATAGTGTCGGCAACCGTATCAAGATACTTTTCAATCACAAAGTTTGGATAACGCAATGTTTTAAAACCTTTTTTAACTGAATAATAAGTCCGTTGGTAATCCGATGTTATTTGATTTGGGTCTGTATAATGCTGAATACCATCAATCTCAATATTCATTTTCGCCCACGGAATTGCTAGGTCTATATGTTTGTGACCGTCCCATTTTTCCAATTCACATTTTATCCCCCTTGCAATCAGCGCATCATGCAATGCCTGCGCTTGCGGTGTCGATGAATTTATCATTTCAATTTTTTCTATAACTGTATTATCTTTTTTTGCCTCAACAACCATGTGTTCTGTATCAATATTAACATTTTTTATTTCAACAAAAATTTTTTTAGCTTTCTTATTTTTCCAAATTTTAATAATGATAAATACCAACAATAAAGACAATATTATTACAATGCCATAAGATAACCAACGAAAAAAAGTTGCCTTATCTGTAAAATACTTATAAACAATATATAACAAACTTAATAAAATTAAACCCGCTATCGGGTCTTCTTCGTTATCATCATAACAATCACTGTTTCTATTGTAGCGGCGGTAACGTGCCATAACAATTTATTTCTTAAAATATTTAATAAATGTCATTAGTATACCTTAAAACCTCATGAATAAGCCACAGGCTCGCGTTCTTCCATCAAGAGAATCATTTTTTGCCTCGTTTTGTGTCATCCTAGATATTTTTTGTTAATTAAACCACAAAAATAGAACAATAATGAAAAATAAAAAAATCGCTAATCTTAGATTCAAAGAACCGTATAGTACGGTCTCTAAAATAGAAAATAAAAGCGATTTTTTATCAATGCAGGCCTTCTGGGATTTTCTTAAAACCCGTTTGGTTGAATTGATTTAAAAAAGGGGGGTCTCTAAATTCTTTTTGATGCACTCGTCCACACCGGTGATCTTGATAAATCATGGGTTATGAATGTTTCTAAATAAGCCATCAAAAGACTCTCCTGCACATCTCGCCTGTGAAGACTTTGACCATTATACAACAAATTATTTATACGATTGTGACTTATGTCATTTCTAATATCTTTGAGATCCCACAACACTTCCGTCCGATTACTTTTTCCCATAATCGCTTGATAAAGAATAATTTTATCAGTGAAATAAAGAGAAGTGAGCGACGCAGGATCAAAAACATCTATAATTCCAAAAATTCGTTTGCTGTCCGCTATACTAAATTCTTTTTCTACGAAATGCCGCAGCGACTCTGTCACATCAATCAAAACTTTTCTATCTACATTATTAGTAGCACTCATCCATGATTCAACAAGTACCGTCTGTAATTCGGTTTCAACCATGTAAGAAAGCCAAAATAAGAATGATACTGTTTGTACGTGAGAGGGTTCGAGATGAAGTGCGCCGTGGGCAACTACTTCATAAAGTTGAATACCCGGAGATTCCTTCATTCGAGTTCGAAAGGCCTCCTTCAATGTTTCATTATCCATAATGGTTGATAAGTCCTTTGACAATACCCACCAGGGTCTGACTTACAAATTCACTAAGTTCCGTATATTTAAGAGCTTTACAATGCACCAAAGAGATGGGCAAGGGTTATTAAATAGATAATGAAAATAAAACCAGCATTTATATACATTTTCACAATGGCTTTATCAATTGTTTTTCTAGCCTCCTTCATTCCTTCTACCTCGTCTCGACTTGGTTCATTTTTCAACAACTTTCTAATTCTTTTAAATTCTGTATCTAGGCCAAAAGCAGTTTGAACCGTTGTTTTACCACAAGTCATTGAAAAACTTTGAAAGCTTAGATATATCAAGATTAGAATTGATACAACAATTACTTCAAAATTTTGATATACCTGTCCATAAATTCCAAGAACAACCCCGACAGTAATAATATTTGTGACAACTGTCCATAAATAGCCAAACCATTTTAAAACATCTTTTTTCTCCTCTTTGATAGATTCATCTTTAACGGAATTACCCTCTTTTTTATTTAACAAATTATCTATATGTTCCAACAATCCATTATTGCTAGTTTTAAATTCATATTCTGACACCCCTACATAATTAGGTGAGTTTTCCTCAAATAGTGGTTTACAAAATTTTTCTACATATTCAAGCTTTTTACCGTACTTAGTTTCTGATCTTTTTTCTTCAGATAGTTCATAATATTCGTCTTGTTCCTTACTATCTGATTCTTCTTCTAAATACCATATCCATTTCCCATACTCACCCGTATGAATTTGTAGCTCTTTTACATCATTTTTTACTGCTTCTTCCACTTTTGAAACACCCGACCTTATTCTTTCCAAGGATTCTCTTAAAAATTTTCGATAATCCACTTTTGATATAATTTCAGGGTGCTTAGATAAAATATAGAGATTCACTTCATAGTGTCCAAGTAAATCCACCTTACTCCATTCAACTTGTTTTTTTAAATTTTGAATTGTATCTGGCAGCACATGACCTCTTTTGATTATCTCAGATTCTAACACCACCCCATCTTTTACAGAGTATTCTTTCGGTGGTTCGTGCGAACTTTCCAATAATCGTATTTGCATCTCTATCGGGTTAGCGGAGATTTTGTATTCATATGTCTGATAATTATAAAAACAGTCATCTTTAATACTCTGGCTTACCGTAAATTTTTTATCTTCAGGAAAAAATTGAAAATCAGTTGTATCAAAATCATCTTCTTCTATAATAGAATTTTCTTCATCAATGATTTCTATTTTTTTCATAATTTATATTATTAATCAAGTTAATCATAACCATTTTTGTCTGTTTTTACAAACACAAAAGGCTATGTGTCTTCTGGCGATCCATTTCGGTATCTAACAGCCTTGATTATGCCATGCGAGCACGAACAAGTTTAATAAAAAAACGCAATAGATAAAAAACAATGCTTTTAAAAATATGTTTTAACCAAAAAATTAAAAGACAAAAAAATTTTAAACCATATAAACGACTTTCTTTTACAAAAAAACCCTTGAAGAGAAATTTACAAGGTTTGAACTGGACAAATTGCTCTTAAAAAATATAAATTGAGTGTTAAACTCACTTTTTTATGAACTGCGGTGTATTGAGGTTAAGTAACCCACTGTTTCAATCTGTGTAAGGGTTTCTAAGTCAATTGTCGAGAGACGGATCGCTAGACTCACATCAAAATTCAGCACACACGATGAACAATATAAAAAAATAGAGTTGATTTTAAAATTCGTACTCACGTTTACACTAATTAACACCTATGCACTTGACAGCTAAAACCATATACCCTATAGTACAGGGTATATGAAAAAACAACTACCCTCCCATACCCCAAATCACAAACATGGCGAACCAAACACCAAGGCGCGCAAAGTTATTAACATGGCAATTGGCAGCGTGGCCAAGATCCCCCAAATGGTCGATGACGGGCGGTATTGCCCGGAAGTTATTCAACAAATCGACAGCGTGATCGGCCTTTTGCGCAGTGCTCGCACCGAATTGCTGAAAGGCCATTTAGAATCCTGTCTAGCCGAAAGACTAAAAACCGATAAAGAAGGATCAATCAAAGAATTACTTAAAATCTACAACATGCAGTAGATTTTTTTAATTAAACATCTATCAAATATATGTCCAAAATTTCAACCACGCTCGCAATTTCGCTTATGATTGTTGTGGGAATTCTGGGCTGGCTGGCGGGATACGCCAGCACTCCTGAATACAAAGCCACCATGTACGAGAAAAACGCTATGGATTTAGGCCGACCAGATCGAACACTAGATCTTCGTTATCTCAACGCCATGATTGCGCACCATCGAGTGGCCATGCTCTTGGCCGACCAGGCACATAGCAACACCAAGCGCCCAGATATAAAAGATTTGTCTACAAAAATTCTTCAAGACGAACCAAAAGCCATTGCCGAACTCTATGCCTGGAAAAAAGAATGGTATGGCGATACCAAACAAGTTAAAGACCCGGTAGCACCTCATTTAGGTGTGTACGACGAAAAATTCGACTTGCGTTTCCTCAACGCACTTATCGCCCACCACGAAGCGGGCCTCTTGATGACCAAAGAAGTAAAAACTAAGTCCAACCGGAATGAAATTTTGAACAATGCCGATGCAGTTGAAACGTTTCTTACTACCACCTTAAAAATATTTAAAGACTGGAGAGCGCAGTGGTATACCATTTAATAAAAATCTCTCTATGTTACATACCACCCTAAAAATTAAAGGGATGCATTGTGCCAGCTGTGCCACAATTATCACTAATAAAATTTCTAAGGTACCAGGCATTCATTCTGTTGACGTTAATTTTGCCACCGAAAAGGCAGCGGTTTCGTTCGACCCAGATAAAACTTCCGTTCGTCAGATGAATGACGAAATCAAAAAACTGGGATATACCTTTATTGATGAATCAGCGAAGGATATCGCCCCAGACCGTAACGTGGATACCGCATCAAAAGAATCAAAAACAAATGAATTGGAGGTAATGAAATCCAAAACCCAGTTTGTGCTCCCCATCGCGCTCCTGGTATTTGCCCTTATGATGTGGGAAATTGGCGCGAAACTATTTTATTCAGTCCCCAATCTTCCTGTGCCAATGTCTACCTTTAACACTATTTTGATGGTGGTGGCCACAGTGGTGCTATTCTGGATTGGCCAACCTTTTTTACGGGGAGTGACTACGTTTTTTAAATACCGTGTGGCCAACATGGACACGCTTATCGGCATTGGAACTTTTGTCGCATATTTGTACAGCAGCATCATCATCCTCTTCCCACTCGCTCGAACATCGTTAAATCTGCCAGAAACCACCTATTTTGATGTTACGATCGTGGTTATTGGTTTTGTGATGCTAGGAAAATATCTGGAGGCGCGATCCAAACTCCGCACCGGTGAAGCTCTGGAAAAACTTCTTAATCTCCAAGCAAAAACAGCCCTGATCTGGCGCGACGGCATCGAAAAAGAAGTTGCGTTAGAAGAAGTAAAAACGGACGACATTATTATCGTAAAGCCGGGTTCAAAAATTCCGGTTGATGGAGTGATTGTGGAGGGGTACTCGTCTATTGACGAAGCAATGATTACCGGAGAATCAATTCCAGTTGATAAAAAAGTTGGAGATTTGGTGATAGGAGCGACCATAAACAAACAAGGGAGCTTTAAATTTAGAACCACCAAAATTGGAGTCGATACCCTACTCGCCCAGATCATCAAAATGGTTGCAGATGCTCAAGGGTCAAAGGCACCCATTCAAGCGCTGGCAGATAGAATTTCCAGCGTCTTTGTGCCATCAATACTGGTTATTGCAGCAGCCACACTCGCACTATGGCTCACTATCGGTACGGCTACACTTGGCTTCTCAACCGCCCTTTCCTATGGCCTTCTGTCTTTTGTTGGCGTCCTCGTGATCGCCTGCCCGTGTGCTCTGGGCCTGGCTACCCCCACCGCGATAATCGTGGGCGTGGGTAAGGGAGCAGAGCGCGGTATCCTCATCAGAAACGCCGAAGCACTCGAAAAACTCAGTCGTGTGAACACGGTGGTGTTTGATAAAACCGGCACCATCACAGAAGGGAAGCCGCAAGTGACTGATATTATTTCTCTCGATACGGCTTGGACAGTGACAGATATTCTTCGCCTCAGCGCCAGTGTTGAAAAACTTTCTGAACACCCGCTGGCAAACGCGGTAGTAAATAAAGCAGCTGCGCAAAACCTAACCCTCGAAACCGCACAGCATTTCAAAGCTCTAGAAGGCATGGGGGTTGAAGGAATAGTTAATAGCTACCATATTTCCATCCGCAAACCATCACAAAATGAATCTGAACAACCTGCTATCAAAACACTAGAAGAGGAAGGGAAAACAGTAATTGTCATTGCGATTAACCAAAAATTAATCGGCCTGATCGCGCTTTCGGACACATTAAAGCCAGCCTCTCAAGACGCTGTAACCAAACTTCGCGCTCGTCATATTAAAGTTGTCATGCTCACGGGTGATAATTACGCAGCTGCCCGCTATATCGCAAAGCAGGCGGGTATTGATACGGTAGCCGCAGAAGTATTGCCCCAAGATAAAGCCGGGAAAATAAAAGAGTTGCAAGACAGTGGATCGATTGTCGCCATGATTGGCGACGGGATCAATGACGCTCCCGCACTGGTGCAGGCAGATGTCGGCATAGCCATGGGCACGGGTACCGATGTAGCGATTGAGTCGGCGGGCATTACACTTCTCGGTGGCGACATTTCCAAAATTGCCGAGGCCATACAATTGTCTCGCCTGACCATGCGCGGAATAAAACAAAATCTTTTTTGGGCTTTTGCTTTTAATGTGATTGGTATTCCGCTGGCGGCTGGATTATTTTATCCATTATTTGGATGGTTGCTAAACCCCGCCTTTGCTGGCCTCGCTATGGCTTTTTCGAGCGTGTTGGTGGTGTCGAACTCACTCAGAATTAAGGCTAAAAAATTATACTGATATGAAAAACTACACACTCCATGTTTCTGGCACTCATTGTGCATCGTGCAAAATTTTGATTGAAGACATTCTTAGTGGCCAAGAAATTATTAAGAATGTTCAAGTAAATTTGGACAACCAAACCGTTCATATTGCCACTGACAGCAACATCGATCCCGGAGAACTGGCCCGCCTGCTTACCGAGAAAATTAAACAACACGGATATACTCTTTCGGTAGAAAAGTAGTAAATTTTAATTAATTTAAAATTTAAGAAAGAGTTTTTGGTCGAAATTTTTTGTAAAAAAAATACCCTAAATTTAGGGTATTTTTTATATTTTAAGAAAGTGCTTTTCTAACAGTTTAAATGTCTAACTTTATTGAAGCCTGTCGCAGTGTATTGGGGTTAAGTACCCCACCGTTTCAATCAGTGTAAGGGTTTCTAAGCAGATTATTGGGAGAAGAATTAGAGAGAGTCAAATCACAATAAAATAAATAAATGTGAACCGATAATTAATGACTGACAACAGCCAAATTAACACCATCAACCGTAAGGTCAAGCCCCTCAGTTTCCTTGATTTGATCACTTGTTTCTTTTATATTTTCAAAAGGAATTCCAACGGGTCGCAAATGGTTTTCTTTCGCAGTTGGAAAAAGAGTTATATTAACGATTTCTTTATTCTTAAGGTCGACTAATCGTTTGAGGTAATCTGTATTAACAAAACCAATTAAAATTAATTTTCCATTATTCTTTTGAACCTCAAAGTAACCCTTATTTTTTAAAGTAACGGGTTTTAACCTAAAAATTTCCCTGTCAGGATGCCCAAGCGCAAATTGAAAATTACTAACATCAACAAAAAAATAGACGTTACCTGAAATATTTTTAATATTCTTTCCTGTTTCTGAGCTATCAAGAAGAGAAAGTGTGTTGCTTGGATTTTCATGAACTGTTTCAAGAACTATTTGTTGATTTGTGCTTGTTGTATTTTTGATATTCTTCCCTATTTCTAAACTATCAAGAAGAGGAGATGCCCCGCTTTGATTATTTTGATAACTTTCTTGTTGATCCATTCTTAAAAAATACTGAATTGCATCTATTATTGTACGCACACTTGTTAAAAAAGCGGCAAGAGAACTTATGATGATAACAATAATTATTAGTACAGAATAAAACCGATGATTCTGGCACCATTGAAAAAATAATTGCACTTTTGTCGGACGACTGCTTTCCATTGCGATTATTAAATTTATGCCTCTTAAGTTACACAAAAACTACAAGCGGAGAGTGAGGGATTCGAACCCTCGATACCTTTCGGTATACACGCTTTCCAAG
>CAYUHX010000019.1:0-23437 GCA_964444705.1 uncultured Gammaproteobacteria bacterium
TGGCACATTGATGAAGAGGGGAATATGGTGGGGAAGACGATTGTGGCTGAGAAAGCACAATTTAAAGAATGGGTGGCAGAAAAAAATACCGACCCCGCCGCCTCATCGGTTGGTCGAGGAGAAATTAAAAAAGGCGAAACTCAAGTACAAATCACTAATTCTTTAGTTACCCCCGCGGCCAATGTCTTTGTAACGTTTGCGAGCAATCCACACGGTTCGTGGTGGGTTGATACTACAGCGACAGGCACCTTTACGGTGGTGCTCGATCAGCCAGCACAGGAAAATGTCGGGTTTAGTTATTGGATTTTGGGTGTAAAAGAGGTAGTCGCTCCAGCGGCTCTGCCCGCCGCCCCCTTTGTGGATTCTTCGTTTACCGAAACTTCAACTAGTGCAGTTTCTTCAACCGAAATGGAACCAGAAATTGTTTCAAGCGCAACTTCGTCTTTTCCAGCTGAAATTGCGACCTCAACACCGCTTAGTACCACCACACCATAAACGCTTTTTGTAGACTGTACGCCTAAAAAAAAGACTGCTATACTAAAACGGTCTTTTTTGTTTTTAGATCAAAACAGACGTCAAATAAAACATGTAGACTATTTTCTGAAATTTGTATGCCTCTTCCAGTACATGTCGCAGTTATTCCTGATGGTAATCGCCGTTGGGCAAAAAAGAAAGGATTGCCCTCTTTTTTTGGGCATCGTGCCGGGGTCAAAAGTGTTGAGCTCTTGTTAAAAAATGCTTTAGAAATAGGTATTCAAGAAGTAACTTTGTGGGGTTGTTCGGTGGATAATCTGACGAAGCGTGATGCAAAAGAGGTCGCTTTTTTGTGTGCGCTTTTTGAGCGTTATTTTAAAAAATTAACAAAAAATAAATTAATCCACGAGCGAGGCATTCGCATACATGTGCTCGGTGCATGGCGGGCTTATTTTTCACCTAATCTTCGGAAGGTGATTGATACTATGTGCGAAGAAACAAAAAAATACACCAATCATCACCTTACTTTTTTGTTAGCGTATAGTGGTATTGAAGAAATGGTAGGTGCGATTAAAGATATTGCTGCCCTAGCTAAGCGTGATGCAAAAATAAATATTGATGCGTCGTTGGTAAAAGAGCATTTACTGACACGACAATTGTCGCCAGTCGATTTGGTAATTCGAACTGGTGGTGAGCCGCATTTTTCGAGTGGTTTTATGATGTGGGATGTGGCAGATGCACAACTGTATTTTACTGAAACACTGTGGCCCGATTTTTCTCGGGAGGAGTTTGAAAAAGCCCTGGCACGCTATGATAAGACAGAGCGCCGTCGGGGAAAATAGGTGTATATATTTGTATATGCAGGATCAAAAACAAAAAAATCGGTGCCCTGATTGTGGACCAAATTATGTGAATCATCACATGCAGACAGTAGCGCACGCGCTTGGATTTGTGGTTAATCCACTCGTTGATCGGATGGATAAAATTGCCAGGCGAATGATGCCACATGTGCCGTTTTGGTGGGGTGAACGAATGCAGTATGGAGTTTTACAGTTTTTGAAAGGAATTAAACTTCTCACGGTCGTTGAGGAAATTGAGCATGAAGTAGATTCACGAGCGCAAGTGTTTTGGGCTGAAGCAAAGCGACGCGGTATACCGATGTATAAATTTGCCTTGCGCTGGTGGCCCAAAATACACGGTGTATTTGTGGCCCATGTGCCGCAAGGTGTGCTTGTGTTTGATACACTTCCTCGGCTTGGAGCTTCTGCCTCAGTTGAATGGATGGACGATAAAGGTCATTTACGCCAGAAATTAACTGCCGCTGGTTTTCCCATGGCGCGTGGTGGTTTTGCCTATTCAGAAAAAGAGGCTTTAGACATTTTTCATCAGATCGGGGGTGAGGTGATTGTGAAGCCACGCACCGGCTCGCGTAGTCGCCACACCACCGTGCATATTGAGTCTGAAGAAGCTCTTCTCGTTGCCTTTAGAAAGGCAAAACAGTTGTCGCCGTGGGCAATTGTGGAGGAACAATTGCGTGGGTTTGTGTTTCGGGTCACTTTGATTGGGGGAAAAGTGGTGGCGGTGATGCGTCGTGAGCCGCCCCATGTGTTTGGTGACGGTACAAGAACAATACGCGCATTAGTGGAAGAAGAAAATAAAGTGCCAGGGCGACAAGGGCCAGTGTTTCATCCGTTAGTTTTTGATGATGATGCGGCGTCTGAGCTGGCTCGTCAACACCTCACTCCTGAAAGTGTGCCAGAAAAAGGTCAGTTTGTGGCGTTGGGGCAAAAAGTCGGTCGCGGATCGGGTGGTTCAACCACTGATTTCACTGCCAGTGTTCACCCGGAAAACATTGCATTGTTTGAAAAAGTTGGGGCCCTCTTGGCCGACCCTTTGGTGGGAATTGATTTTATTGTTGAAGATATGAGTCTGCCGTGGCATGAGCAATTACCGGCTGGGGTGATTGAATGTAATAGTTTACCTTTCATTGATCTTCATCATTATCCACTCCGTGGACCAGTGCAAAATATCGCCGGTGTTCTTTGGGATTATGTCTTGCGACACCCAAAAACGATTGCGAAAAACTAAAGAAAATGATATCCTTTCTTTAACAAAAGTGAAGGAAAAGAATGATCGTTGTGCATATGAGGCTGTGACGATTGGGGCTACAATAAGAAGCAGCAAGAAAAGCCAATAAAAACAATATGTTGTGGTGTTATCCACAGAGACACCACTACCTGTAGTAGGTAGTGGTGTGGTATACTGCGAAGTACGTTAACTTCGTTTTTTTATTTAATGCCCATTTTATGGCTTTGGTACAAAAAATAATGAAGCGCAACAAAACAGTTGTTGATTTTGATCCGACCAAGATTGCGAGCGCTATTGGTAAAGCGTTTGTAGAAGTGCGAGCGGCAACCGAACCAGAGCGAATTGATCTCATCACCGAACGGGTGGTGGCGGAAATTGATGCAGTGTTTGAGGGTCGTGTGCCGGCCGTAGAGCATGTGCAAGACATCGTCGAGCGCCAATTGATGCAGGAAGGATTGTTCGATATCGCGAAAGCATACATTTTGTATCGCTACGAACATGCCAAAGAGCGTGAAGAGCAGAAAAAAGTAGTTCAAGAAAAAATTGAGCATAATGCACTATCGGTTGTAAAACGCGATGGCCGCGTTGAGCCGTTTTCTTTTGAGAAATTACGCAAGACTCTTAGCTATGTGGTGAAAGGGTATGAGCGTGAGGTAAATGTCGAAACTATCGTTCAACAATGCCGCCAAGAAGTGTATGAGCGTATTACCACTGATCAGATTGCGAAAGCGCTCATCATGACGGTGCGGGCCATGATTGAGCTTGACCCAGCCTATTCAAAGGTGGCAGCGCGTCTTTTGCTTGATCGGGTATATAAAGAAGTGTTGGGACATAATTTTGATTACACCAAACTTGCCGAGGAACATGTGCGTGCCTTTAAGCGCACGATTGACCGCGGTATTGAACTTGGGCAGCTTGATCCACGTCTGCTTTGTTTTAATCTCGAAAAGTTAGCACAATCATTTGTGCTTGAAAATGACCATTTGTTTGAGTACATGGGTCTCGAGTTTTTATACTCACGTTATTTGCTCGAAGATTCAGAAACAAAAAAGCCACTCGAAACTCCGCAAATGTTTTGGATGCGTATTGCCATGGGCACTGCTATTCTTGAGCCCGCGGGAAAACGCGAAGAGGTGGTGAAGGAATTTTATTTTATTCTTTCTCATTTTTATTACACACCAGGTGGTCGCACATTGTTTCAAGCTGGCGCTATCAAGCCGCAACTTTCAAACTGTTTCTTAAATGTGGTGCCCGATTCGCTTGATGCCATTTTCAAAACATATTCAGACAATGCGCAGCTTTTGAAATGGAGTGGTGGTACGGGCACTTCCTGGACACCGGTGCGTGCCACTGGATCGTTCATCAAAGGTACGGGCGTTGGTAGTCAGGGGGTGGTGCCATTCATGAAAATTGCGAACGATGTGAATGTGTGTATCAATCGCAGTGGTAAGCGCCGCGGTGCAGGCTGTATGTATCTTGAAACCTGGCACCATGATATTGAAGACTTTTTAGAACTGCGCAAAAATACGGGTGATGAGCGTCGTCGTACGCATGACATCGACACTGCCAATTGGATTCCAGATTTGTTTATGAAACGCGTGCGTGAAGGTGGAGAATGGACACTTTTTTCACCAAACGAAGTGCCGGATTTGCATGAAATCTATGGTCGCGAGTTTGAAGAACGCTATGTGGCGTACGAACGCCAGGCCGATGAGGGAAAAATAAAATTATGGAAGCGCATCAAGGCTGCTGACTTGTGGAAAAAGATGCTTGCCATGCTTTTTGAAACTGGTCACCCATGGATTACCTGGAAAGATCCATGTAATGTGCGTTCACCACAAGATCATGTGGGCGTGATTCACAATTCTAATCTGTGCACTGAAATTACGCTGAATACTTCAACCGAAGAAACCGCAGTATGTAATTTGGGTTCGCTCAACTTTGCGAAATTTGTAGTCAACGGTCAGTTTGATAAAGAATTAGTTGCGAGAGTGGTGCGAGCGGCCGTGCGCATGCTTGATAATGTCATTGATATTAATTTCTATCCCATTCCTGAAGCTGAATATTCCAATTTCCGTCATCGTCCTTTGGGTTTGGGTGTGCGCGGTTATCATGATGCGCTCTACATGCTCGGCATTCGTTTTGATTCATCCGAGGCGCTTAATTTTGCTGATGAATCCATGGAAGCGGTGTCATATTACACCATTCTTTCTTCATCAGAGCTTGCGAAAGAGCGTGGCGCATATAAAACATTCCGCGGTTCTAAATGGAATCGAAATATTTTCCCTCAAGATACCGTTGATTTGCTTGAGAAAGAACGTGGTGAAGAAATTCCTCTGCCTCGTGGTGGCAAAATGGATTGGGCACCCGTGCGCGAGCATGTAAAAACATACGGTATGCGCAATTCAAACCTGATGGCCATTGCACCCACGGCGAGCACGGCCAATTTGGTGGGGTGTATTCCTTGTGTTGAACCGATCTATAAGAATATTTATGTAAAATCGAGTAAAGAAGGTGATTTTGTGGTGGTGAATAAATATTTGGTAGAAGATCTCAAAAAAATTGGTTTGTGGGATAGGGCAATGCTCGATCAGATTAAATATCACGACGGTAGTATTCAAGAAATTATTGAAATTCCTGAGATGTTGCGCGCCAAGTATAAAGAAGTATTTGAAATCAATCCACGCTGGCTCATTGAAGCCGCTGCTCGTCGTGCAAAATGGATCGACCAATCACAATCGCTTAATATTTTTTATCGTGGCACTTCTGGTCGTGAATTATCTGAAATCTATTTTTACGCCTGGAAATTGGGCCTTAAAACCACTTATTACCTCCGCACCCTTGCGGTGTCTCAGGTAGAAAAATCAACTGTTGATACTGCTAGGTTTGGTTCCACACATGTGCGGGCTGCTGGTTCGGGAGATGACAATAGTAGTGGAAGTATCGAGCTTACGGTGACCGAGGTCAACACCGCAGTAACTTCGGTGGAAGTGCCTCTCAAAGCCTGCCTCATCTCCGATCCTACCTGTGAATCATGCCAATCCTAGTTGTTCCTAATGTTCTAATTCCTACACAATATGCTCCAAAAAAGTACCCAACGTGTCGACATTAACAAGCGCCGCATTATCAATGGTGAGGACGCTGATGTGGTGCAGCTCTACCCAATGAAACATAAATTTGCGTGGGAAGCATATAACACCGGCAACGCGAATCATTGGCTCCCGACCGAAATCAGCATGCAGAAAGATATTGAACAATGGAAATCCACCACTGTGCTGTCTGAAGATGAGCGTAAAGCCTTTAAAACAGTGCTCGGATTTTTCACCACTGCCGATTCGATTGCAGCGAATAATATTGTGATTGCATTTTATCGCCACATCACTTCGCCTGAATGCCGCATGTATTTGCTTCGTCAGGGCTACGAAGAAGCGATTCACACTCACGCCTATCAATACATTGTCGAAAGTTTGGGACTTGATGAAGGAGAGATTTTTAACATGTATCGTGAAGTTGATGCCATCTTTAATAAAGACGCATTTATTCTTGGGTTTAATGAAGGTATTTTCGAAAAAAATTTTAAGACTGGCACGTTTGAAGCTGATCAAAAATTTTTAGAAAATGTCTGCGTCTTCTCGCTTATTCTTGAAGGTATTTTCTTCTACAGCTCTTTTGCCGTCATGTTTGGTTTTCAACGGCAAAATAAAATGATGGGCAGTGCTGAACAAATTCAATACATCATGCGCGACGAATCGCAGCATCTGAATTTTGGCATCAATATAATTAACACCATCAAAGAAGAGCAGCCTGAGCTTTGGACACCGGAGTTTCAAACCCGCATCATTGATCTCATTAAGAAAGCAGTTGTGCTTGAATATACCTTTGCGCAGGAGGTGTTCCCGAAAGGAATTTTCGGAATGAATGCTGATGGTTTCAAACAATATATTGAGCACATTGCTGACCGTCGCCTGGGTCGTGTGGGGTTGCCGCTCCAATATAATACGCCAAATCCTTTCCCGTGGATGTCGGAAGCGATTGACCTCTCTAAAGAAAAAAACTTTTTTGAAACACGTGTGACGGAGTATCAGGTAGGTGGAACATTGGAATGGTAAAAAGAGTTGAAACGAGCGAGGGTTGGTGCTAAGCTTGTGTTAGATAATTCACCTAAGCAGAAATGTATGCCGTCATTAGAAGGCGCAAGGTTTGAACGAGATAAATGCCGTGAGCGAGTAAAAGAACAAGAAGAAAGAGTGGGGCGTCGTCGTCAAGATTTAAAAGAAGCCGAAGAAGAACTAGAACGGCTTCGCGAAAAAATGGCTCGAGCAGAGAGAGATTATGAAAGCATGAAAAATGAATTGTCTAAAAAGAAAGAATAGAAGAAAAGTTTCTCCAAAAAAATATCGCGTCATAGGGCGCGGTATTTTTTTATGAACAGGTTACCCTTGAAAAGTGCGTAGAATTGTGCTATATTGGCGTGTCCTCACCATGTGTGAGGTTGTCAAGGAGCCTTGCAAAATGCCGTCAAAATTGATTTTCGTTTCTGGGTTCGCACACGGAGGCGTCCGAGAGGATGTGATCCTCGGGGCGATTGTGCCCCAATTCAACCACCCGACCTTGCTCGGCTGGCAGACTATCGGCGACAAAGCTGAGCGTCTGGCTGCCGAGCTGGCCGAGATTACTGGCCCCAAGGTCGTCGTCGCACACTCCATGGGCGCGCTCGTGCTCATCAATGCCCTCCAACAGATGGACGTGCAGTGGGTGCGCGAGGTGGAGCACATCTACCTCGTGGCGCCCGTCCCGCTCATCAAGCGGTGGGCCCTGCTCACCAGCTGGCGCTTCTGGCGGGGCGTGGGTCTGGGCGGTGTGCTGGCGTCGATCGTCGGGCTCATCTGCCCCTGGCGAGGCGCCAAGGTGCCGTTCGCGACGCAACGGCGCCTCTTCGGCCACACGGCCGACATCTGCAGCGTTGACTCGTCGATCGCCTTCGTCCAGCTGTTGCTGGGCGCGTACGGCGCTGATCCAGTTGGCTTTCTGCGCCAGCACGCAGAGATCCGGCAGAAGGTCACCCTCGTCGTCTGCACGCGTGACCGGTGCGTGCCGCCGTCGATCCAGGTCGCTGAGGCGGCGCTGGGCGTGCGGTCGGTCAAGGTCGAGACGGGCCACTGCGGCTGGGGAAGCATCGTGTCCCAGCTCCTCAAGGCCAAGTAGAGACAGCGAAAGGCGGGGCAGGGACTTTTAACCCCGGCCGGCAGGACGCCTCTCGCTCTCCTGTCTAAATATTTTTAGAAAAGAATATTTGGAGAGAAGAAAAGGTACAAAAGGTGCATAATTTTGCATGGTTAAGGTTGACAAAAAGCGTTTTTTGGTATAGAGTTTCCTGTTTACTCTTTGAAAAAAAGAATAGACGTATTCTTTAAAAAAACAGCACACAGGGTGAAAGAAACGTATCAGCGACGATATGTTTTTACCACCCTGGGTGCTGTGTTACAAAACGCAGCGCTCGCTTTCAACCAGAGGAGGATCTGATCATGATGCGAATCCCGTTAATCGTGTTGGCGGTCTTGACACTCATCGGCTGCGCGGCCGCACCGACGACCGTGATGCCGACTCCGCCGCCGGAGGCCAAGTTCTACATGACCCCGGCCCAGCCCGCGGCTGGTGCCCCCACCCTGCGCTACATCGGCGCGATCAACGCCTGCAAGCTCGTGAACAACGCCTGGGAGTGCCAGTGGTTCTTCACCAAGCGGCTCGCCGGGCCCACCGAGGCCGCTGCGGTCGCCGTCATCCCGGCTGGTTTCACCCGCCACCTAACCGAGGCCGTCCACTGGACGCAGGTGGTCGGGCTCGGTTGCGGACGTTCGTTCATCTTCAGAACGGATGGTACGACGGCGGAAGAGGTCAACAAGCTCACCGCCGCCAGCTGCGCCGCTGCTCAGGGTGCTTTGACCACTCAGCCCCGGACCAGCAACTTTGGCACGCCGGTTCGGGCGGGCACCGTCGTGCGGGTTTACGAACTCAAGCCCACGGGAGAGTGGATCGTGGAGGTCAATGAGGGTGGCCTCAAGCCGACGGAGGCCTCCCTCCGCGGCTGGCCGAAGAAGGCCCCGCCGATCAAGCGTAACCAGCGCGTTCTCATCGAGAAGGTCGAGGGCGGTGAGCTGCTCGTGAAGCCGTACCCGACCCAGATCCCGGCCGCCAAGTAGGCGCTTCGCAGCGCTCAGCAGCGCGGGTGGAAGAGCACGTCGCTCTCCCCGCCGCTGCCACCGCGACGTCTCTCTCCATCCTTAGTTGGCAACGTTTGTCGCTTAAGGATGAGAGATGTCGAGGAAAGCAAAGCGAAATAACTAAAAACACTTCGAATAATTCGGAGTGTTTTTTATTAGTAAAAAAGCTGATATTCAGGGTAGCAACTATGTCGTCATACTCTTGACAAATGTCTATTTTTGTGCTAGTGTTATCTGTTTAGGCGGTCAAAAATCGCTTAACTGTTCTTTGTCCAATTTATCAGGCGCGTCCTGTGGTTGAAAATAATTCGTGATAGATTCGTGATTTTTTTTCAACTACGGGGCGTAAGACGCCCAAGGAGACCCCGAGATGCGTGTTACTAGCTTGGCATGCTTGTTGTTTCTGGCGGCGTGTGGCGGTGTGCAGGTGGTAGGTTACACCCCTCTGCCACCGCCTGTGGTGCGGGTGGTTACCCCGCCTTCACCCCCGGCTGCCGTCGTGGCGTCGCCGCTCACGCCGTGCGAGGTGGCGACCAAGGAGTTCGAGGTGGCGAACGCGCAGCCGTAGCCGACTGCGCGGGCCTACTATGCGGCGTATGAGGCTCGCAGAGCCATCGAAGGCAAGTTGATGGCTCCCGACGAGGCTAATCGCGAGGTGATCAGGCTCGACGGAATCATGGCTGCGGCTCAGGTGGAGCGCAAGCGGACAAGCGATGAGGCACTTCGCCTCTTGGTCGTCGCCGAGAAGGTCTGCCCCCGCCCGCCCCGCGAGCGGCGCGTGGCTTCGCGCCACCGCGTCCGCCGCCGCTAAACGGCAGCGCCAGACTGGGGGGGACATCTTCTTCTCCTCTCTGTGCTTGAATGTTATGGAAATGACGTTTGAGCACAGGAGAAGAAGCTGAAGGTTTGACTAAAGAGCATCTATTAAAAAATCACCTGTTAATTCAGGTGATTTTTTATGTTGAACGCAACGCCAATGTTATTCTTTTTCAATTCGTCTGGCACCACGATAGTGGAAAATAAAGAGGGGGATGCTGAGAATAATGAGTGCCACACCACTTGAGATATCAGAATAATTTTGGGCTTTTTGTTGGCGGGATTGATCTTGTTTGGCTTCTTCTTTGCGTTTAGCGCAATCGGCTTGGGTGGAAGTGGGAACGCTGGGGCCGTCACATTCTGGACCGACGTAGACGGGGCTGTAGCCGTATCTGCCTGCCTCTGGGGCGATGATTAAGCGCGTGGCAGTAGAAACCACATTCACGGTCGAAATGACGAACATCATGAGGGCAACAAAAGAAACGGCGTAGAAATAAAATGACTTAATAATATTTTTTTTGGCAGTTGAATCGATGGTTTGATTCATACTATAGAGGGTTATGATTAAAAAGATAAAGAGAAAAAGGATGCTAAAGGGTATTATTTGTATAAAGGCTGAGTCGAAGGGCATATGTGTATTCGTTAATAAAACCAGTATAGAGCAGATTGAGAGCCTAGTCAAAGATTGTTTTGACACCCAGGGGTTTATCCTTATTGACCTTGCTACGTTAATTTGATACCATGCGAAGCGTGTAGCGTTTCGCCGAGGTAGCTCAGTGGTAGAGCGAAGGCCTGAAGAGCCTTGCGTCGTGAGTTCGATCCTCACCCTCGGCACACGAGGGGCTGTGTAAAAATTGTATATGGACGAAGAACGATTATTTCGTCATTCGTTGAATCAAGAAAACCAAATCGTTTCGGAAATGGTTTCCTCAAAAGACGCAGCACTTCGACGTTATATGGCGAGTGCCGAAGGAAATGCGATGTTGAAGCAATATCTTTCGATCCGACTCAGCGGGAAAAGTAAATTTTTTGCCCAAGAATTAGAAAATTTGGTGCAAGAAGTCTGGGTGCGGGCGCTGGCCAGCAAAGAGAAATGGCAAGAAGAAAATGCTATGGAGGTATGGCTGCGAGGAATCGCAAAGTATGTTTTTTTTGAATGGTGTCGCCGCGCAAAAAGAGCATTTGAAGCAACCAGCGATCCAAAAATTGTTGATCAGCTGCCTGATGAATTGGGTGGTGCGGCTGAGAGAAAGGAGGCAGCAAAAAAAGAACTTCGTAAAGTGAAAGAGGTGTGGACAGCGTTAAGTCCTCGGGAACAGCGTGCGCTTGAACTTCTTACTGAAGATAAATCATACGAAGAAATCGCCGCCGCGCTTAAAGAAACCAGAGCCAACGTAAAAAATATTATTTTCCGCGCTCGAAAGAAAATCGCCTCACAGTTAAGAACTGATACAAATTGATACACAAAAACGGGGTATGGCTCAATTGGCTAGAGCACCTGGTTTGGGACCAGGGGATTGTGGGTTCAAGTCCCACTACCCCGACACATAAATAAAATAACCCCGATTTAATCGGGGTTATTTTATTTTTAAACCGCTAATTAACCACATATGTCAAATTCTGTTCTAAACAAACTGCCTGGGTTTATTTTTCTTTATTGATTTTAACACGGTTGTTGACATTAATTTTGAAAAACATGATTTGGCTATGGTTTTAGCCAGTCAGAAAATGAATTATTTTACCAGAGCGAGTTCGCAGCTAAATTTTTTGCCCTTATGGAAAAAATACACGTTTTGGATTCTTCTCAAGTACGTTCAATAAAAAATAATTATGTATTTAAGATAAAATAAAAAAGCAGTAATCTTTACTGCTTTTTTTAAGAAGAAAATAAATTTTACAACTCCACCGCGTTTTCATCTGGAGCTGTGGAAAATGTGCTGGTGCGGACTTTGCCATTTTTGTCGGCATACGAAATTTGATAGGTGTGACCAGGCGAAAGCGGGCTGCGCGGAGCATTGCGGAACATCACTACCTGAGAATTATCGTAGACATCCAAATAAAGTCCTAGATCTTTTTGTGCGGTTATATCTCGCACTTTGATAGTATTTCGCAGGACACCGGTTTTGTAGTTGATGATGGTAAACGCGGTGCCTACCGCATCTACTGCATCCGTACCTTCGTTGTTAAAGGGGTACCCGGCTTCCGCTAAACTTCGATCGTATGCAAAGAGGACAGTTCCGTTTTTTGGATATATCACATCCTCTATTGCTAATTTTTGGGAATAATCCATGCTGATATTGATTACAGCTGTTTTATAACTTTTAGCAGTAGACAATCCACTATAAATAGAATTGTTATCCTCATCTTTTTCCAAAGAAAAACCAATATCTTTGGCATAGGGATCGATAAACATCGTGCGATGCGCCGGAACATACAAGAGGTCATATAAAGCCCCTAGAAAAGTGGTATTTCTTCCAAAACTGATACCTTCCGCAACTGGTAAATTTTCATACCCTTGATAACGAGCCCGGTCGGTGGGGGATTTGCCGGTAAAAAAAGTATCTTTAGAGTTTTGTTCGTGCATTGTTTCTTCGGGTAGAGGCAGACCACCAATCGAACGGGCTGTTATCACATTATCCACATATTTTGCCTGATTTTCTACCGCCTTTACCAGTTTTGGATTGAGAGATAACGCTGACAACCCATTGTAGGCTCGAAATCCGTTGATAATTTCTAAAATTTCCTTTTCAGTAAAATTATCATTGGAATAACGCTCCAAAAAACCGGCATCTTTACCCGCGACCAAAGCATCGACAAAAAAATCAATTTTTTTCTTGGGATCGGCGAGCTGTTCCTCAATGTAACGGCCGCCGGGTGTATCCATCATGCGTGCTCTTCCTCCGGGATCATACTCCGGAAAGAAATTATTTGAAGAATCACTTACTGCAGGGAAATCAAGCGGCTGATTAGAATTATCCGGGCGAGAATTTACTTGGGTATTTGGAGAGGGGCCGCCGGCATTCGAATTTTTTGTTTCAACCGACTTGGTGGCAGGAGTAGTTGGAACTTTCGCCAGGTATTTTTTACTCATAGTTTTATACCGTGCGTTCGTAGAAAAAAGAGCACACTGTTTCAGATTTTTTTTACAAATACTGTCGACAAAAGTCTGTTCGGTAAATGCGCTAGGAGATTTTTTGTAGGTAAATTTTACTGCCGCACACAGGGTTGAGGTTTTTTTGGTTGCGCACGCAAACGCCAGCATTTTTTTATACGCCACGCTACTTTTTGTGGGTACTATTTTTTTTGTCGCTGCGTATACTTCGTGCCAAGAAAAAATGGTTACGGTTGTGATGACAAATACTAAGAAGAATAACCCTTTTTTTGAATAGTGAGAAAATGTACAAATCATAGAATAAAAGTAGTAAGTAGTGAGATCGTATCATAGTTCAGGCATTGTTTCCATTGGGCCAAAAATAAAAACACACATTTATAGTGTGTATTTTTTGTTGTTTTTGTGAGAGCGAGGTGTTTAACCCCCAAACCATGATCGCCACCCGGTTTTTTTCTCCGCTTCTATTTGTGCATCTTTTTCTGCTCTGGCTCGTCGGATTTCTTCGACCAAGTGAAGTGCACCGCCCATATCAGATTTTTCGGAGCCTTGCATGACGGGCACGCCAAGCTTAGCTAAAAATTCAGTAAGATGAAAACGTAGGTCATCAGCCTCTTCTGCAAAAGGTAAAACTATTATGGTTGTGCCGTCTTCAGAAAGTTTAATTTTTCCTTCGGTGGTTAAAAGTGGTTCACCATCAACAAGAAGAGAGCGAAAATTTATTTCTTTTTTTGTGGCTAGACCAATTTTTGTAAGATCGTACGTATACACATGGTCAAGAGTGTATTCTCGGTCATCAACCGGCCCGGTGGGAGAGCCGTTGGGAGTAGTTGCGCGCTTTCGTTTCATTTGTTCTTTAGAAGGCATAAAAATTTTAGGGCGTGGTGGTTTTCTTTTTTAATTCGTTGCGAATTTCTTCAAGTAATTGTTCGGTGCGGGTAGGCGCAGCAGGTGTAGCCACAGGTTTTTCTTTTTTAAGAAAAGTGATGGCTTTGACGGTAAGAAAAATAATGACAGCGATGATTAAAAAATCAAAGACATTTTGAATGAAGAGACCGTAATTGAGCAAGAGAGGAGGCGTGGTGGCAGAACCGGCTTTGAGCGTGATCGATAGGTGAGAAAAATTAACGCCGCCAATCAGGAGTCCAAGTGGTGGCATGATGATGTCGACTACGAGCGATGAAACGATTTTACCAAAAGCACCGCCCACAATTACTCCCACCGCCAAATCGATGGCATTTCCTTTCACTGCAAAATCTTTAAATTCTTTGATGAATCCCATACATAAAAAAATAATGAGTTTAGTGTAACAAAGAGAAACTACTTTTGCAATAAAAATGAAAGACGATAATGTTGAGAAATGGTATGAAAAAAGAAGGATTAGGCATCCTTCTTTTTAAATTCGAGTGAGGCGGAATTGATGCAGTAGCGTTGACCTGTGGGCTTCGGTCCATCGTTGAAGACGTGGCCAAGGTGGCCACCGCAGCGATTACACGTAACCTCGGTGCGATGCATGCCAAAGCTGGTGTCGGTTTCTTCAGCCACTTTGTGCTCGTCAAGGGGAGCAAAAAAACTAGGCCAACCAGTGCCTGAGTCAAACTTGGTTTCAGAAGAAAAAAGTTCGTTATTGCAGGCAGCGCAATAATACATACCGGCCTCATGATTATTCCAGTATTCATTATCAAAAGGGCGTTCGGTACCGCCTTTGAGCAACACTTCTCGTTGCAAGGGGGTCAGTTTGGCGAGTTGTTCTTCGGTGAGAGGTTTTTTTAAGCCGCAGGCATCGGTGCAGCCTTGGTTTACAGTGGGTGAAGAGAGGGTCATAAAAAATAAAAATTAAGTAATTAGTTTTTAGCGGGAGTGCTCGTTGTGTCAGGTATAAAAATAAGAGCAGTGCCGTTCATGCAATACCGTTTGCCGGTTGGTTCGGGACCATCATCAAACACATGACCAAGGTGGCCGCCGCATTTAGAGAGCACCTCCGTACGGACTTCGAAGGGTATTGAATGATCTTCTTTTAGAAGTATCGCGTCAGGTTTTATAGGAGCAAAAAAGCTAGGCCAGCCAGTACCAGAATCATATTTTTGTTCGGAACGAAATACTGGTTCGTCACAATCAGCAGCGAGATAGGTGCCGGGCCGGGTTTCAAAATCAAGTGCATTGCTAAAAGGTCGTTCGGTTCCTGCTTCGCGCAGAATATGATATTGCTCAGGGGTGAGGCGTTTTTTCCATTCGTCGTTTGATAATAAAAGAACAGATGGTGTGGTTGAAGAATGTGATAGAGTATCAAAAGTTCGTTCCTCATTCTTTAAATGAACGGAGAATTTTTTGAGTATCATTCGCGGCTGTGGTGAAGTAAAATACCAGATACTGGTAAGAATAATGGCTCCAAGAATGATGGTGTACGTTTTGCGTGACATATGTGTTAAAGGTGGCAGCTGGTTTTTCCTTGCTTCAGAAGATACTGCTGATGATATTCTTCGGCTTTGTAAAAGGTTTCGGCGGGAACAATTTGGGTAACAATGGCCCGGGAATAGCGACCTGATTTTTCTAAGAGATCTTTCGATTTTTTTGCCGCTGCCGCTTGTTCTTCGGAATAATAAAAAATCACCGAACGGTATTGTGAGCCAAAGTCAGGGCCCTGGCTGTTGGGTGTGGTGGGGTTGTGATTGTCCCAGAAAATTTTGAGAAGTTGTTCATATGAAATTTGTGCGGGGTCATAGTGCAGGTGGACCACTTCGGCATGGCCAGTTGTGTCGGTGCACACGTCTTTATAAGTGGGGTTGAGCAGTGTTCCGCCCATATATCCAACTTCTGTCATAGTAACTCCAGGCAATTGTCGAAAACGTTCTTCAACCCCCCAAAAACAACCAGCCCCAAAACAGGCTTCGGCAGATTTTATTTCAGCAGGCATACATTTTTAAGAGAATTTGTCGGTGAGAAACAACTTTTTTAAAGTAAAAAAAGTGTATCATGAAAAAAGAAATATGTCAAGTATGCTTTACATATAAAAAGTGCTATTTGTAGTTGATGAGATAGAGAGCAAGAATGGCGCATACAATGCCTAGTCCTTTAGACAAACTAAGATTTTCTTTAAAAATAAGAAGACCGCTACCGACGACAATGATGTCGTACAGAATGGTTTGAGTGACGCCGATGGTGCCTAGGTCGGCTTTTTTCATAAAAACATAGGCAAATAGAGTGATTTGAACAAGGTATAATCCAATTGCGGCCAAAAAGATGGGGTTTGTAAATAATTCTAAGAGGTGAGTTGTGTGTGAAGCAGCTTTTTTGATGAGAACATCTGCCATGGCGACGGTAATGGCAGAACAGATAACGGTTAATAGGGTGCTCATAGCACGTGTACGTAAATCGATAAAATTAGGTTATTTTATTAGGATAATGCAAAGAGACTATTTTTGACAGGGTGCTCTATCTTTTGCTATGGTGGCGATACTTCTATGAAAGAAAATCTCTACAATCGAGTGAATGAATTTCGTCTTAAGGCGGGTAATACTCAGGAGGAGGTGGCAGTAGCGGTGGGTGTCACGCGCCAGACAATCATTGCAATTGAAAAAGGGAATTATACACCCTCGGTTTCCTTAGCGATCAAAATTTCTCATTTTTTTAAAAAGAGCGTTGAGGATACTTTTATTATTCATTATGAAAAATAATTCTTTTCTCTTTCACCGTGAATTAGGAATTTCAGGTATATTACTTTTTTTGCTGGCGTTGTTTTTTGATCCTTTAGGGTGGATGCCGCCGGCGGCCGTTACACTGTTGGTCTTGGGGCTTATTGTCGCCTTTGTTATATATTCTATTTTTATTTGGCGCGAGACTACTCGTGATGAGCGCGAAGATTTGCATCGGCTAACTGCGGGCCGGGCCGGATTTTTTGGTGGAACGGCGATGCTCGTGCTGGCTATTGTGGTGCAATCGCTTAACCACACGCTTGATCCATGGCTGCTTGTGGCGTTGAGTGGTATGGTGCTCGCCAAAATTGCCGGGCGTATGTATAGCGAGCTTAAAAATTAATGTCTATAAATAGCAGTACGTGCGAGAGGTGTTTCAATTGTTTTGGGTGGTTGATCGTGATAGTAGAAAAAAATTTTAATGTGTATTAAAAAATAAAAGTAAAGAATCAATTAATTATTTTATGAGAAAAGAGTCGGAGGGTGTGGTGTTGGGTGTATATTCTAAAGATAATACAAGCTCAGCGCTTGGACAAGAAGTGAGCGCTGAGAAGAGAGAAGAATTGATGTGGGAGATTTTAGCCGTGCGCGATCGGGTGCGGGCTTTTATACTCAGAAAAACTCGAGGAAACAAAGCATTGACTGAGGATATTGTGCAGCAGGCCTATGAAAATGCCTTCGTGAATCTGGGTTCGTTTAAGGGTGGTGATGCAAAAGTGTTTACATGGATGTGCGCCATTGCACAGAATGTTTTTGTAGATATTATTCGTACTGAGACGCGACGAAAAGATCTTTTAGATAATCATACAAGAAAGGTTTTTTTTGATGAAGCAATTGTTGATTCTCCGGAAGATATTTTGAGAAGAGAAGAAACGCGTAGAAAGGTGCAATGGGCTGTTGAGGAGCTTGCGAGAGAGTCGCCGGAACAGGCAGAAGTAGTAAAATTATTATTAGAAGGCGTAGATCAAAAAGATATTCCTGAAAGACTTAATATTCCAATCGGGACGGCTAAATCACAGCTATTTCGAGCTAAGAAAAAACTCGTAGAAATTTTGGCGCGTGCGCGGTTGGGGAAATTGGAAAAATAAAAATTATTCTTCACGCGGTCTTCGAAGAAGTGATATAACTTTCCATCCCGCACGAAGAAGAAGAATGAAAATGATGAGTACAAACCACCAGGTGCGCGCAAGATAAATGGCGAGTGAAAGTAGCCAGCTATACACCTGTTTATTGGTGGGTAGTTTGTCGCGAGGAATTTTAAAATAAGGGGCACGTTTTTCGATTTCTTGCGCCGGGGCTTCAAGTAGTGGTACTGGTGTGGGGTTGGGGTCTTTTTTTATTTCTTCGTCAAGAAGAGTTTTTTGTTGTTCTAGGTGAGCTACGACTGGCGCGGTGAGAAAAGTGATGATTTTTTTAGTGGTCGTGGCTACGTTCGTCAAAAATTCTTGAGTGGAGGTGGAAAGAGAAGTGGTGGTGCTGACAGCAGTATGTGTAGTGGTGGAAGAATTATTTTTTTCAGCGGTGGTGGCGGGTGGATTTTCTACACTTATTTTTTCGGTGGTTGGCGCGGGGATGGTTTTTGTTATGGGCGGAGTTTCTATAACACGTACTTCACCAGTTTTAGTTTCTCTTGCAGTGGTAGGAAATTGCAAAGTAACAGACTCTGGGTTTTTTCCAGCTTCGGAGCGTTTCGCATCAATAATTTTTTCATAGAGATCGTGCGGGCCTTTTGTTACTTTCCAGTCAATCCATTTTTGGATTAGCGCCCCATTCACGATTGAAATATCAGTTTGGCCAATCACTTCGTCTCCATCAATGAGTTCTATTTTTCCTACTAAATCGTAGCCTGATTGATTTTGAATGGTTGAGTACACACGCACGGTATCGTTAACAAAAAATTGTGCGCTTGAATACCACACCACGTTTACAAAGCCGGCGTTGAGAGGAGTGCTGGATGAAGGAGTTGTTTCTGCCCGAGCAGGGGGTACGAGCAAAAAAAGCCCGATGAGGAAGAAAAAAAAGCGCATGAAAAAAGGTAAAATTTTCTTTAGTATAGCTTTTTTAGGCAAAAAATAAAAGGATATCCACACTACTTATGTAAAGCAAACTTTACATTCAAACATATATAGGTTATGCTGAAGGAAGGTTTAATTCAATTAAATTATATATTAAAATTTAGTGTATATGCAGAACTATTTTTCTCGTTATTCGTTAGCGGTGATTGGTGTCAGTATTATTTTGCTTGGGGCGGGCTGTGCGCCGCGAGAGCAGAGAGAGGTGGCAGCGCCAGATACCACCGAAGGGGCAGGTGCGATGATGAAGCGAGAGGCCAAACCAGCCATGGCACAACCAGAAAATGACAATAATGAAAACGTGACCGGTGCAATGATGAAAGACAAGCCGGCCCCTGTTAACGAAGGAGTGATGATGAAAGCGACTGGCACGATGATGGTGAATCCTTCGACCGGCGTCATGGGTGCTGAATCTGTTCCTGCGGTAAAGATGATGGCAAAAGGTTCTTATGAAGCATATGCGCCAGAAAAAATTGCTTTAGCAAAAACAAGTAAGGTGGTGCTTTTTTTCCACGCGCCATGGTGTCCCACTTGTCGAGCGGCAGACGCAGCGCTTGCGAGCACTGAAATTCCATCGGGGCTCACTGTGCTTAAAGTTGATTATGACACTGCTGCCGAGTTGAAGAAAAAATATGGCGTTACTTCACAGCATACTTTTGTGGAGGTTGATGCAAAAGGAATGTTGCTTAAAAAATGGCTTGGCACTACTACAGTAGCTGAATTAGAAGCGCAGCTTAACTAAAAAAGTATTTGTCGTTTAAAGTATGATATTAGCTATCGTTTCTTTTCTTTCTGGAATGTTGACCGTGCTCGCGCCATGTGTGCTGCCACTTCTGCCTATTATTGTAGGCGGTACCCTCAAGGGTGAAGCGCGTGATAAAGCGCGACCGTTTATTATCGCCGGGTCGCTCGCCGTGGCGGTAGTGCTATTTACGTTGGTATTAAAGGTGAGTACGAGCCTTATCGCTATTCCGGCTAGCGTCTGGACCACCATTTCCGGAGGTATTATCATTATTTTTGGCCTCGTCAGCGTCTTTCCACACTGGTGGGAAAAAATATCAATTCAGCTTAATTTGCTGGGTCGATCGAACGCATTACTCCAACGTTCGGCTGATAAAAAAACTCGCTTCGGTGAAATTCTACTCGGCATGTCGCTCGGACCGGTATTCTCCAGTTGTTCGCCGGTATACTTTGTTATTTTGGCCACGGTGTTGCCACAACAATTCCTGGCTGGCTTAGTGTATCTCATCATTTATGCCTTGGGCTTAGCCACTTCGCTTTTACTCATTGGTCTTCTGGGGCAGCAGGTGGTAAAACGAGCACGATTTTTGGCTGATGCGAATGGATGGTTTAAACGCGGATTGGGGATCGTTTTTATTATGGTAGGTATTGGAATTCTTACGGGTGTGGACAAGAATATTCAAACGTATGTGGCAAGTCATAATTTTTTTGACATTACACAAGTCGAGCAATCCCTTTTGCGTTGGTCTAATTCAACGAGAGCTGAATTGCCCATCATTCCTTCAAGTGTTTCTCCTGTGACAAATAACTCACCCTCATCTATTTTTGGTCGTACGGTGGACGCTTCCTCCGAGAACTCTATGCGTATTCGTTTAGAAAAACAATCACAGTATCCACGTTATGTGGAGATTGCAAAGCCCAGTGGTTTTGTGAATAGCGATTCTTTAACGTTGGGTCAATTTGTGGGTAAGAAAGTTATTCTGGTTGATTTCATGACGTATAGTTGTATTAACTGTCAGCGTACATTTCCATATTTGAACGCCTGGTATGCTGCCTATAAAGATCAAGGTCTTGAAGTGATAGCCATTCATACGCCCGAGTTTTCTTTTGAGAAAAAAATTGAAAATGTTCGAGAAGCGATGAAGCGTGAAGGAATTACCTTTCCAGTCGTGCTTGATAATGATTATGGTACGTGGAATGCGTATGCCAATCAATATTGGCCGCGCAAATATTTAATTGATATTGATGGTTTTGTGGTCTATGACCATATTGGTGAGGGTAATTATGATGAAACTGAGGCGAAGATTCAGGAACTACTTGCCGAGCGGATGATTCGTCTTGGGGAAAAAAATAATCTTAATACGGGCGTGGTACATCCCACTAATACGGTGAGCCGGATTGATGCTGATAGCCCAGAGACATACTTTGGATCAGCCCGAAATGAGCTGCTTGCCAATGGAAAAGCCCTGACCGCAGGAACTCAAACATTGACGAGGGTTGACCAGATTAAACGTAATCAATTGTACTTAACCGGTTCGTGGCGATTTACCGATGAGTACGCAGAGAATCAATCAGCCGGAGCCACGATTCAGTATCGTTTTCAGGCGAAAGCAATGTATCTGGTGGCGCGTGCAGACAAGGAAACGTTGGTCGAAGTGCGTCTTGACGGTGCATCTCTTACCGCAAAGAATGCCGGCAAAGATGTGCTCTTTAAAGATGGCAAAAGTTTTGTGCGCGTGAAAGCAGATGCGCTGTATCAGCTCCTTAACGAGCCTGATGAAAAAAAAGAACACGTGCTTGAGATGGTGGTGCCGGTGGCAGGTGTGCAAGTGTTTACGTTTACCTTTGGTTGAAGTGGTAGTAATAAATCATATTTTTAACGCGAGTCATGTACGAGCTCGCGTTTTTGCTTTAATAATGAGCGTGGTACACTAGAGGCGTCTATTTAGTATGGTTTTATTATGCTTAAAGATATTTTTCTTTACACTGCGTGCTCTGAGGAGCAATTGTATGCAGAGTTTGCTACATCAGAAAAAGGATTGTTGGAAAAAGATGTACGCGAACGACAGCGTGTATATGGTTTAAATCAACTCGTCGCCGAACGGGTACATTGGTGGCAGGTGCTTCTGCGCCAATTTCGCTCACCATTTATTTATCTTTTGCTCGTGGCTGCAGGGGTCTCTTTTTTTCTTGGTGAGAAAATTGATGCCGGTATTATCTTTGCGTTTATACTCATTAACTCTGGCTTGGGGTTTGTGCAAGAATTTCATTCAGAGCGTTCGTTGCAATTATTGGCAAAGCTGGTGGTGCCGGAAGCTGTTGTTGTCCGTGATGGAATCGAAGCTCGTATACCAAGTTTTGAGCTTGTGCCTGGTGATGTAGTGATTGTTGAAACAGGAGATGTGATGCCGGCCGATTTACGTTTGATTAAAGCTGCGAATGTGACAGTGAGTGAGTCGGTGTTAACCGGAGAATCAGTGCCGGTAAATAAAAACGCAAGCGTATTGAGCGCACCCGCCAAAGAGATGAGCGAGGCGACAAACATTGTTTTTTCTGGCACCACCTTTGTGGGTGGTAAAGCGAGTGGTGTTGTGGTTGCCACCGGGCGCAGCACACGACTTGGTTCAATTTCTACCTTAACGGTGGAGACACACCATGAGAGTAGTTTTGAAAAAAGTATTGGTCGTTTTAGTGGGTTTATTTTAAAAATGATTATTATCATTTTGTTTTTTTTGTTTGGGGTGAATGTGCTTATTAAGGGGTCGGCCACTCATTTACCAGAGCTGCTTTTATTTTCTCTGGCTCTGGCAGTAAGTGTTATTCCTGAAGCACTGCCGGTGGTGACTACCATTGCGTTTTCACGAGGAGCTCTTCGTATGGCAAAAAATAAAGTTGTGGTAAAGCGTTTGTCAGCGGTTGAGGATTTAGGAAGTATTGAAATTTTGTGTACCGATAAAACGGGCACACTCACCGAGAACACACTCACCGTTGCCGAGGTGGAGGCGCAGGTGCCCGCAGAATGTGTGTGGTTGGCAGCGCTCGCCTCTCCTTTTTTAGGAGAACAGTCACGTGCAACAAATAATGCGTTTGATATTGCGGTATGGAATAAATTAGGAGAGGCTGAGAAAAAACAAATAATAACCGGTAAGAAAAAAGCTGAGGTTCCGTTTGATCCCACCAGGCGTCGTAACAGCGTAGTGGCACAAGACCCAAGAAGTGGAGAAGAGATGCTCGTTGTGCGCGGTGCACCCGAAGCAGTGTATGCCCTATGTGATGGAATTTCTCTAGAGCAAAAAGAAAAACTTGCGGCGTGGTTGGCACGCGAAGGTGCTTTGGGTCGGAGATCAATTGCGGTGGCGAGTCGCCCTTTTCAACTCACCAAGGAAGCTTACACGAGTGAGGAAGAAAAAAATCTTGTTTTGAGTGGGGTTATTTCTTTTGTCGATCCAATTAAGCCTACCACAGCTGCAGCTATTGCAGATGCAAGAAAATTGGGAGTAGAAGTAAAAATTTTAACTGGTGATGGTAAAGAAGTGGCCGGTGCGGTTGCCAAAGAAGTTGGTTTGACGAAGTACTTAGACGAAGTAATAACTGGTGCTGAGCTCGAGGCTCTGCCGGCGGCTGAACAGCAAAAAGCTGTGACAAAATATTGTGTGTTTGCTCGAGTTTCGCCCGCGCAAAAATATCGGATTATTGAACTCCTGCAGCACGCAGGAAAAGAGATTGGATTTTTGGGAGAGGGTATTAACGATGCGCCCGCGCTGAAAATTGCTCATGTGGGGATTGTAGTTAAAGGCGCCTCAGACATCGCGCGCGAGGCTGCCGACATTGTGCTTCTCAATAATAGTTTGGCGGTGATTGTTGATGGTGTGCGTGAAGGCCGGGTCATTTTTGCTAATGTGGTGAAGTATATAAAAATAACCCTCGTTTCTAATTTTGGAAATTTTTACGCAATTGCCACCGCGTCGCTCTTAATTCCATTTTTTCCCATGTTGCCGGTTCAAATACTTCTGCTTAATTTGTTGTCAGATTTTCCAATGATTTCAATTGCCACTGATACGGTTGATGCTGCCGAGCTCCGTCGTCCCCGCTCGTATAACGTGCGGGGAATTTTACTTGTCGCCATGATTCTTGGGGTGGTAAGTACGATTTTTGATTTTATTTTCTTTGGCTTATTTGTGCACTCGGGGCCGGCAACTCTCCAAACAGCCTGGTTTATTGGCA
>CAYUHX010000020.1:0-21447 GCA_964444705.1 uncultured Gammaproteobacteria bacterium
GAGAGGTGGCAGCGTGGGTGGGGGTTAAGGAGAAAAGGGAGAGGAGAAAGGAGAAGGCTACTGTGCTAAAAAGAAAAAACGTTGTGTTTAAAAACAGTCGACCGACCTTATTTTTTACCTCTTTCCATTTTTTATTTTTCATACTCTAAAAAATCCCCTCCCTTTCGGAATTAACTTTGCATAGCATACCATCTTTTGAAAAAAAATATAAGTGCGCTTTAGTTTTTTATATGCGACTTATTTTTCTTTTTTAAAAATCTGCCTCCTATTTTTCATCCCACTCAACCCATCGTTCAATTTAGACAATTCATTTTTTGGAAACTTCAAGCATAATATTAAAATCTCCTTCTTCGCCAAAAAATAAAAGTCGTACATTTTCTTTTGAAAATAAACCCAAATCTTTGCCAGAATTTAATTTTTCTGCGGTAACAGAGTCTCCGCCCTCTACCTCTTCTCCCAATTCATACACCCGTCTTATATTTGTGGCTACAACTACCCGAGTCTTTTTTTCTGTCAAAGAACGAGCTAATTTCAGAGAATCCAATAATCGATAATTAATATTACTCAAATATACCACCTCGTTTCGAACAAAGGCAGTATTGGCTTTATTTATATCAATCAACTTAAAAGAGACATGCGCAGTGCGAACTTTCTTCTGCAGCTCTGCATATTGTTCAGAGTCTCTTATCACACTACCAACAAACATCTTTTCTTCTCTTAAAAACGCACACCTCATACTAAAACTACGCAGTATACTTTCTTTTGCCTGTAACAGTGCCACTTCATCAAAAAAAATCCTTGCTTGCGGCGTAAGTTTAGCTCGTATTTTTTGAAAATATATCTCGGAATCAAAAAATAATTTAGCGGGTTCTGCCCAAGATGTACGGTGAAAACTTTTTTCTAACAACTGCATATACTCACCAAATGCAAGTGTCTCGAGAGCGGCTAATTTAAACTCGCTGTACAAAAGAGCCGGCAACGAAATATCAAAAATATCCACCCGCTGCGCGCCACCAGCTATAAATATTTGCCAAAAATCCCCACTACTTGCCACTGTTGCAACATTTTTTCCCTCAACAGGTATTGCTTCAACACCCAAAAGATCATCAGACGTTGTTCGATAAAAAGATTCGGCGTGAGAAAAACATCCTTCACGCTCAATCAAACCAATTTCCATCTTTAAATCCTCTATCATCTCGTCAACCGATCGGATTCTTCCAAAACAATCCATACCCCCTTCTCCACAACACAAAGGGTCATTTTTGACCACTTCTAAATGTGCTATTTTTCTCTGATTTTCTTCCACCAGTCTTTCTCTTGTTTGACCAAGTTTACCAAACAAATCTGAACAAACACCCGTGTCGCCTCAGTGGTTATTCCCTGTTTTTCATACTCTGCCGCAAAAACAACAGATCGAGACTCGTTTTTCATTTTTTCCCGACGGAAAAAACGAGTCCATTTTTCACTGCTCATATTTCTTACTACGTAGATAAAAAGTTGCGTGCTGTCCAGCTGCCACTTCCCTTAAATCAGCTTTCTTAAGCTACATTTTATTTTAACACAAAAACCGATCTTTCTCTAAAAAAGCTGGCAAATTACAAAAAAACACCTTGATAGGTGCGTTTTTTTGAATCTTCTACGTAGTAGTTTTTTGTGGACCGATGGGGATTCGAACCCCAGACCCTCGCGTTGCAAACGCGATGCTCTACCAGCTGAGCTATCGGCCCTCAAATTTCTTGAGGTCAATAATATCACATTTCACTTGAAAGTCAATTGTGGTACACTGTGTAATAAATAAACTCTTTTTTTACTTATGCTCGAACTATTTTATCTCGGCCAAATCGCTTTAGCTCTCCTCTTGGGGGGTGTGCTCGGCCTTCAACGGGAACGCTGGGGCAAAGCCGCCGGACCGCGAACCCACGCGCTTGTTTCTTCTGGTGCGACACTGTTTACCATACTTTCTTTATACGCCTTTGGCCCGAATGAAGGAGGAAGAGTGGCGGCCAACATTATCGTCGGCATTGGTTTTCTTGGTGCGGGTATTATTTTTCAACGCGAAAATCATGTTGAAGGCCTTACCACAGCGGCCGGTCTTTGGATTACCGCCGCCATCGGCATGGCTATCGGCAGTAAATTTTTCTTCCTCGGAATCGGCACCACCCTCTTAGTGCTTGCCGTTCTGGCATTTGATGATAGTCGTTTTAAAAATAAACCGAAACCCCCTGTAGTTTTGCCCTAATATTTTTCTCAAAAAAACTAACTCAAATCTTTTGTCAGGTAAAGACTCGCCAGCAACCACCACTCCATTGCCAGGTCGTTTTTAAAATAGGGCACGTCAACAAACCCATGCACCACAGTCAACACCAAAAGCGCACAGAATCCCACCGCCCAATAATACTTTGATGAATTTTTTAAAGGAAAAGCCATTCTCCCCATTGTCCACAACATTCCGAAAAAAGCCAACATTCCAAAAAGGCCAATCTCCGTCCAAAAATTAAACGCAATGTTATGCGGATAGATAAGCGGCTCAAGCTCTTTGGGATTAAATCGCGGCTGCTGAATGCGTGGATAAAACTGCCTAAGACCACTCCCTAGCACAAAATGCTGTGGTGAAGCCGATAAAAAATCCCACGAATAACTCCACAACTTAAGTCGATTTTGACCCGAGCGTCCTTGTAATAAAAGATTCGAGCGCACCTTTGGCACAGTGATCATCAACACCATTCCCACGAGTATGGCGCCAATCGCCATTTTTTTATACCCCAATAAATACACTACCACGAGCAGTGCAGCCAAAAGCCCCATCATTGTTCCCTCTGATTTGGTAAACACAAGCGCACACAACGCCAAAACGAATGCGCACAACGCGATCATTTTCTTTTTAAAAAACGCTGGCCCATCTTCTTTTTTCTGAGCAAGATACGCACCCATCATCACTACTGCGGGGCCGAGATAAAGCCCCACTGCGTTTGGCGATGTAAAAAAAGAAGTTACCCGCCTCGTAGATGGTGCGGCCCATTCAGAAACAAGAATTCCCCAACCAGTATATTTTTGTATAATCGCATACACACTAATACTCAATGTAGACAAGGTTAAAAACCACACCACGTCGCCAATAGTCAAGCGACTAATCGACTGTTTCTCTGTTGCACTTTCATCTAGTCGGCCAAGCATCATGAAAAAAAGCGCCATTGGTTCCAAAAAATAAGCACGCCACAAACCAAGCGATTTAAACCATGTTTCTCCGACAAAAATACTCGCTACTGATGCCACAAAAAAAACGCTTGCGCACAGAAAAAAAATCGGTTGCCGTTGCACTATCTTTTTTATGTGCAGATAATCTTCTCGCGCATAACGCACCATCCACACGCCCCACACCACAAGAAATGTCAGCTCCAAAAAAGTCGATGGAATAGACCCTAACTGAAAGCGGATTATGTATGTGGGCAAAAAAATAACCAGCAATGCTAGGCCAATCCGAAAATTACGCCAAGTCAAAGCGAGCAAGACTATTGCATATACAACACACAAAATCAGCATACGTTTAACGCATCATGAGGCGACCAACTGACGCCAAAATAAAAATGCCGAACCCATTCAGCACAAATCCAATGATAGAAAGATATTTTGGTTTAAAATCAATAATACTAAGAAGAGCCAGACCTAACTCATCCGGCAGAGGAGACGCAATCAATGTTGCGGCGAGTATAGCCAAGAAAAAACGAAAGTGTTTTTTCTTAAGCGCCGCCTTCAACGCGTCAACCGACTGTACCGACAATATTTTTTTAAGGAGCGTTTTTGTTTCAAACAAAAAACTTTTTTTAAACGTAGAATAAAACAACAGATCGCCGCACGCTGCCCCGACCCCACCAAGAATGGCGAGTAAAAGTGGGTGAAGTTGTTTTCCCAGATCAACAAACACAACTGCAGCCGAAGCGGCTGTCGGTGTTGAAGCAAACAACATGCCCGCACCCAGCGCTGCCACATAGCCAAACGCTCCAATATGTGCCGTTGCTCGGGTAAAAATTCCTCGCTGTGCCAACAACAACGCAAGCACTACTGATCCGGCAAAAATTAAAATTGTAAAATAGCGTCTCCACCACCGCATATCTTTAAAGTTTTATTCCCTCGCCATATGTGCGGGTGTAACGCGCCGCAAATTGCTCTTTGGTAAAATGATGCCCTTGAGTGCCTGCAGTTTCTACCGCATAACTCGCGGCCACACTCCCCATCTGACCACATACTCTGAGCGGCAATCCTTTTTCATAGCCAACAAAAAACCCAGCCCGATAGGCGTCACCCGCGCCAGTTGGGTCATCGACCGATTCTGGAGCACACGGAGTGATGACGATCTCTTCACCATCGCTGGTGGTAATAATTGAGCCACGTTCACCGAGAGTCGTAATAAGAATTTCAGTATTTTCTAAAATTTCTTTACCAGTCCAGCCGGTAGTTTGCTCCATCAGTTTTATTTCATAATCATTTCCAATCACCACCGTAGCTTGGTCAATCATTTTTTTTAATTCAACCTCTTTAAAAGTCGTAATTTGTTGCCCTGGATCAAACACTGCTTTAATCCCTCGCTCCGCACATTCTTTAAGATGGCGAATCATGGTTTCTTTTTCTGTCACCGCCACCAATGCCAATGAACATTTTTCTTTTATATCATACATGCTAAATTCTCTACCCCGATCAAGTGGCCCGTTGTAAAAAGCGGTGATTTGGTTGTTGTCCATATCAGTGGTGATGTGGGCTGACGCGGTGAAACGTGTCGCATCGCGTTGAATATAGTGCGTGGCAATTCCTTGCTGTGCCAAGTAATCAACATAATCTTGACCATCTTTGCCAAGGGTGGAAACAAGCAACGGTTCAGCGCCAAGTAATTTCATGGTGTAGGCAATATTGCCACCCACCCCACCCATACTACGCGTAAGGCGATCGACTGTGAAACAAACACTGAGAATATGCAACTGATCGGGCATTAAATGATTTTTAAAACTATCGGGAAAATTCATCACATAATCATACGCCAGAGAACTAGAGATCACGATCGACATAGGCAAAAATAAAAGGCTTAATTCACCTCACTCTACCAAAAAAATACCCCTCTGTCTAACAAAAAACCTGCGCAGGCCTGAAAAAAACGACCCCCTTGTCAACCGCTGCTGCTTCGACTATTGTGAGTGGAAGCTATCTTTTTAAACCAGCTTTATTAAATAACTGCCACACATGAAACCAATTCACCTCACCGGCACTGTTCTCTCTGGCCAAGGAATAGGGAAAAAAATTGGCGCTGCCACTGCCAACCTTGATCTTTCTCTCGCTACCGACATACCAAGAGGGCTTTACGTCTGCACTGTTCACTTGGAAAATAAAGAAAATTACGACGGATTGCTCTATTACGGCATCAACTCTCTCTCCCAAAAAGATTGCTTAGAGGTCCACCTCGTTGGCTTTTCGGGCAATCTTTATGGTCAAACCATCAAGGTAGAAATCCAGCATTTTATTCGCGCAGAAAAAATATTTTCCTCTAAAGAAGAATTAATTCAACAAATTGAACAAGATTTGATCGTTTTTGCTACTTTAAAAAGTAGTGCGCAGAAGTAACCAAAAAACCAAGGCGGCGCCGATTCGATATATTCCGAAACCAATTAAACCATGTCTCTCCATAAACCGAAGAAACCATTTGGCCACCACAAAGGCCACCACAAAGGCGGTTAAAAATCCTACCACTAGCACAAAAGCTTGTTCGCCCGAAAATAACGCCCGATTTTTGATTACATCTAACCCGGTTGCTGCCACCATGGTGGGAATAGCGAGGAGAAACGAAAATTCCACTGCCACTTTTCTTTGATACCCCATGAGCATCGTGCCAAGAATAGTCGCGGCTGATCGTGAAACTCCCGGAATCATGGCCAATGACTGAAAAAGACCGATGGTACAAGCATGCAAATAGGTTATTTCTTCTACAGACTTCATTGGCGCTGGCGCCACTATTTTTCGATGGCGCTGCCAGAGCTCAAACACAATCATCACTACCCCACCAATCGCGAGCGACCACAAGACTACACTACTGTCTCCGAGTAGTTGTTTGATTTTTTTATAAAAAAGAAGGCCCACGAAGGCGGTTGGCAAAAAGCCCATGAGCACTCGCTGAACCAACGCTCGACTCACGAGCAGACGTTTGGCATAGAGTGCCACCACCGCCAAAATCGCTCCTAGTTGAATAATTATTTCAAAACTTTTTAAAAAATTAGTTTCTTCTAGCCTGAGCAGATGGGCCGTGAGAATAAGGTGCCCGGTCGAAGAGATGGGTAAAAATTCAGTCACACCCTCAACGAAACCAAGGAGACTCGCTTGCAAAAAATGCACCATACTTCGTGCTTAAAAATAATATTTATACAGTCTTTTCTCTCTTGGCCAAATACACAATCACTGCCACTGCGCCTACAATGAGAAGCACTGTTTCCACACGTCCAAAAAAATGATGTACCCTATCCCACGATTCGGCAAAAAGATACCCAATCCCGACATGCCAAAACGTTGACACCACAACACCAGCGACATTAAAAATTAAAAATGTTTTCTTTTTCATGCGCACGAGGCCTGCAATAAATGGCACCACAGGCCGGAGTGGCCCCACAAACCGGGCTAAAAAAACACTTTTGTCACCGTGTTTCACAAAATAATTTTCTCCTTGTTCTATTAGTTTTGGTTTAAAAAGCCGTGGAAAACGTGCCACCAAGCGCAAACCTTTTGTTCCCAAATAATAACTAATTCCATCACCAATGATACCACCCATCATCACTACAATTAAAACTAGTTCCAAGTTCACCCAGCCCTCTTTTGCCAAAATGCCCGACAAAGTAATGAGCGTTGTTCCCGGCACAAACAACCCCACAAACGCCAAGGACTCAAGCACCGCAATCACAAATAACAGTACATACACCCACGAGCCCAAAAAATCAGTGAAATAAATAATATTGTTGATCAAGTTTTCCATAACTTCATCAGCATAACATGATGAGGCTTTTTTTCAAAAATAAACTTTTTTCTAGACAAATTTACTGTTTTGGAGATTAGGTGGCCGTCTCGTGCCCCGACCATTTTTTAGCCGTAAACCTTGATTTTTTCACTCATTAGCTGTATAGTGATAAATCCCTTCGGAGAGCCTCTCCGAGTTGGGATGAGGGCGCCACTCATCGGCGCAACACACACATGGCTGGGCAACGCGCCTGGCCACAGAGGATCTGATCATGCAGAGAACTACGAAGGCGCTGCTGCTGGCCGCTCTGGCCGGCTGCGGCAACATGGACCCCACCCACGCCACGCCGGCAGGCCCCTACCCCGGGGCAGGGACGTTCATGGACACAAAGTCAAAGCAAGTGCTGTACGACCCCATTGGGGGGCCGTACATCGCCACCTGCGCCGAGCCTACCCCGACTTTCGCTGGGGTCCAGGTCGCAACTGGGGCGCGACTCGATGGGTCGAACGTCGTCTTCCTCGACCCCAGGGCGAACCAGCAGGCAATCGACCACGCAAGCACCCAGGGCGCCTCGTGGTGGGCGGCCAATGCCCCCACCGACCTCCAGGCGGGTTTCTATGGGGTCAGCTTCTGCCGCGAGGCGGCAGGGTGGAATCTCGTGTCCAAGCCCGAACAGCGGCCCGTGCTGGGCCCGCCGTGCTGGTACGGCAGCCCCATTCCGTGGGGACCGGGCCAGACCCGCTGGGGCCTCCACACGATGGGAGGGCCCAACCCCTTCGACCCCAACAAGCCTTGCGGCGCCAAATAAGCGCCTCCTCTCTGACCCCAAGACCCACACCCACGACCCTCGGGGACAGCGATCGCCCACGCGAGCTGAGCGCTGTCCCCGCCTTCATCTCTCTCACTTCTTTTCCTTCTGCTATCTTGGTAGCAGTTTTTTTATTTATGAAATTTATTTTTTACCCAATCACATTCCCTCGTGCTGCGTCAGTAGCAAGGAGCACTTCATACTGCGCTGATCGAAATTGTTTTAAATATTCCCGCACCTTACCGCGAATTATTTGGAGTGAAAGTCCACATTCTTCAGCAAGGGTTTTTATCTGAACCCTCGCCGCTTCTGCACCCGCTTCGTCTGCCGCGAGCATTTCAATTTCTGCGAGGCGATACGTAAACGCTGGTTCATCGGGGTATATCACTGCATCAACCACAATAGTTGCGCCATCACGCTCGTATATTTTTCGTTTCGTGACGCAATGACAAAAAACTGAATACCCTTTTTCGGGCAAAATATTTTCAAGCTGCCCTGTTTCTTCAATACCTAATTTTTCTCGAATCATTTTTTCCTCTTCGATCTCTTCTCGCTGATCAAAGCCTGGTGCCCCCGGTTGCTGCGCGAGCTTTAATTCAAAGATATTATCACGTTGGCGCAGCCACCAATCTTTTTTGGTTAACAAGAAATCAACGGTGTCATAATACTGATCAGTAAATTCTTTCATGCCAATTTCTTTTGCTCCAGCGAGAAGTCGCGTCTCCTCTTCAGCGCTAAGTAAAAACTTTTTTTCTATTTCAATCATAGGTATTTTTTCTATACACTATTTTATTTAACTTTTAATCGTTGCTGATGTCTCACGCGTATGCTGTAACGCAAGCAGCATGCCGCCGAACGCCCACACATGCGCTACCCACGCTACCACCGACCCCACATAGGGCACGAAGCGCAGGAGCGACAACAACACGAGTCCCACAAAAAACGAAACCACGAGCCCGGCCATTTGGCGTTTGGCAAGCTTTAACAAAATCAATCGGCCAAGACTGACACTCACCAACACCGACCCCACCAGGTAACCAACTAACCACAACATGAACACAACAACACTCGCGAGCAAACCCACCACCGTGAGTGCTAAAAAGAAACTCACAAGTGGTAACAGAAAAAATGCGATAAAGCCAACCAACAAAGAAATTCCTGGCTTTTGCTGCATCGTTTCCACCACCGCCCCAACGCTGCGTGGCAGCAGCAGCACGAGAAATAATCCGAGCACAATCAGCAAGCTGGCACCAAACGCCACCGCCCCAAAACCTATTCGGCCATTAAATTCCTTTTTGACTTTGTGTGGTTTTGCTTCTTGGTAAAAATGCGTTTCGCCTTTTACTTTATTTTTTAGCTCCGTGACCTGCGCCTCACTCGCATACTGTACATCACCAAGAACAGTCGCCTTTTCTCCGAACACAAGCTGTTTCACTTTCAAACGGACATCGCGACCCACCTGACCATTAATAACAGCTTGTTCCGCCGCGCCGACAACGCTTTTTTTCACCTCACCCTGAAGTGTTATTTTTTGTCCGGCAAAAAGCATCTCACCGCCAACAGCACCACTCCCCGCAAGTTCTAAATTGCTGCCCACAAATGTGAGGTTCTTGTCGATTTGCTTTTCAACCACCAATGACTCCGCGGCCACGCGCACACTGCCGCTCACCGCGCCCTCAATGGTAACGCTCTCGGCTGCACAATGCACATCACCATCTACTTTTCCGCGAATCACCACTTTCTCTCCCACACACCACAGGTCGCCATGTACCGCCGTTTCAATAAGCACGGTTTGGTTGGCCACAAACACACTGTGCTCGGTGCTGGTGACACCAGTGAGATCAGACACAAACCAATCAGTAAAGGGAGTTGCTTCTTCAACCGCGGCCCGCACCACACCACTTCCCGCCAACAGAAGAACACACGCTAAAAAAAATCCCTGCAGAAAATGTTTCTTTTTTTGCATACTTTTTTACTCATTTAAAAGATTTCTTTTGAATTTTAATATTTTGAGTGTACGATTACCTTTATTTCTTCTCACGCGCAACAACGGTAATTGTAAAAGCAATTTCATCTTTTATCATTTTGTCACCTAAATTTTTCATGTAACTACCTGACCCATACACAATCCCCCATTTAGTGCGATCAATAACTACCTCTGCCACACCACGAAGTTCCTCACCATTTTTAGTAAACTCAACTGGAAATGAAATTTCCTGCGTCTTCCCTTTAATAGTAAGAGCCCCTTTTGCCATGTAGCGAGTAGGTGGCGCAATTGCGCGCACGTCTGTGCTATAAAAATCAGTCAATTCAAATGTAGCGGTAGGAAATGTAGCGACGGAAAAAAAATCATCATTTTTTAAATGTTCCTCTAACTGCGTGCTTTTCTTGTCGTCGACAATCGATGTCATATCAACCACAAACATACCTTTTTTTATTTCTCCGTCTTCAGCGCGCACTTCTCCTGATTTTAAGGCAATGCTCCCCGACTGATCGCTGCCCACTGCTTTTTTTCCTACCCAATGAATTCGACTTTTTTCAAGATCAACTTCATACAGAGCGGCATCTTTTTCTTCATTTTTGGCGGGCATATTTTTTTCTCCTCCCTCAGGAGAAGAAGTTGAAGCCATTATTCCTTCTTCAGGCGTCACTCCAACGGAAACAACCTCCCTTTGACTAGTTCCACAACCAGCGACGAGCAAAAGCCCTCCCATAAGAACTACTAATTTTTTCTGCATATTTTTTATTTAAAATTAAATTTTTTATAGTATACGGGTCTTGTGCCTATTTTGTCGAGCAGCATCTTTTTATTTACCATTACTCTGTGTTGTGTTTTCTAAATAAGCCACAAGTTCTTTAAAAGAACCACAACGCACCTCTGGTTTGCCGCATACTTCACGGGCAAAGTCTTTCATCACCTCCCAATACACACCGTCATTCCAAAGAGAAAAATGATGACCAATAATCACTGGCGCACGCGAACCCACATAATTTTGATTAAAATAAGCGCGGTAAGCACCGTGCATTTCATCATACATTTTGCGCCACTCTGGCGTGCCTTTTTTTGCTAAATCTCGCCCGCCCGATTGGGCTAAATAAAAATTATAATCCATTGAGAGTGTGTGATATTTTGCGTCCGGCACTTTTATAGACGAGAGCGAGAAACGCCATACACCATTCGCATCCTTGGTTGGCCACACGTCAGGCTTGCCCACACCGCTCGCGTCATATTGAAAATGAAAATCATGAAGCACCTCCCATAGCCCCGCATTTTTGCCAAGCTCTGGTGCACGAAACCCCACCACATCGGTTGGGGTAAGGTGTAATGCATTTTTTATTCCCTGCTCTTCGCTACTATGATTGTTTTTCTGAATATCAAACAACAAATTGTTGAATACACTAAATTCTTTGGTCCAATCTTCCCTGCTCCACAAGACGCCATTAAAATGGCCGTTCAGATGCGAACCAATTTCATGACCTTCGTCCACCGCCGCATTTATCTCGGCAATGCGCCGATCCACATCTTTTTTACTTTCAGCAAAACCAATAAGCGATTTTCCAGCCGGCTCGTGTGGCGCTTGATACGCGGCACGAAATTCAGCGCTTAAAAAATAGACACCACTCACAAAATAGGTGAAATGAAGAGGTTTGCCCGCAGCTATCATTTCATGAGCAAAACGGCGGGTGTCTTCCCACATACTAAGCGAACGAGACCCGTCAAACGAAAACACCACATACTGCGGCGTATTCGTTGTAAAAAAAGCTGCTGCAGTAGTGCTCGCCTCCACAAATAAAGTAGATGTGGCCACTACCGATGAAGTGGCTGCGCTGTTGGGCACCGACACCACGCTCGGCACTTGTTTTTTTATTTCATCGCGTTGCAACAAAGAGCCTACCAAAAACCACGCTCCCACGCCCAGCACGAGCACAGCGGCGCCTACACCAGAGATCGGCATGTTCTTCATATTTCTGCAACAGACTTTTTTAACGTTATCCAATCTTATTCCACGAAATATCACGAAGTAACGCATCATAAATTTCTACCGGGAATAAAAGCTCAGCCGCAGAACGCAATGACTTAGTGTTAAATATTTTTCGCACATCCGAACGAATTTTGTCATCAGCTTTTTTGTGCACGTAATCCGCCTCTCCCGTTATTACCACACTTTCACCCTCAGCTTCATCGATTCGTGGTGGAAAAACCTGATACTCTTCTCTGCGTCCTACGCGCACACCATTTTCTTCGCGCACATGATACACATCAAACTTCACAAAATGCACGAGTCCGCTGCCACCCGGTCCACTACTTTTGTCTTTCGGTAGTATTTTAAAATTTTCAATGACCACTTCAGCGTTTTGTTTTTTTCCTTCCTTCACCAAATGTTCCATCAACTCACCAACCACATGCGGCACAAACAACTCTTTTTCTTTTGCTTCAATATCCCCTTTTCCTTTATAAAGCATTTTTTTCTTGCAAAATTCTGCCATCTCTCGACAACGAAGTGGATCTTTTTCCTTAAAAATTATCGCTCGACCAAATAAATCTTCAACAATACTAGGTGAAAGGTCATCACGAATAATTATCTTTAGAAGAAAAGCTACATCTTTTTTAACTCGCGCATCACAGCGCACCTCGTAACGCTGCCCCGCCTCGAATTCGATTGTGGCATCTTGACTTGTAACACCGGTCTCATAATCATAGATAGCCTCACCCTCTTCTTGCAAAGGCAAGAGTGCATGAATTGGCTCCACTCCTCGCGCGTGCAAACCTTGAGTCATTTTCTGAATTTCAAACATAAGGTACATAAGTTTAAGTTTGCGCATCGCCTCCCAACCCACCCGATCAAGATTAGCGTCTGGTGGTAGGTCCACACCTTTACCATCGCGTGCAATTAAATCTATGAGGGTAGAAAGATCAGCTCCCTCCACCACCGCGGCTGTGCGCATCTTGTGCCATTCAGGTTGAGACGTGAGCTTCCTAAGAAACATATCCACATCACGCCCCAAACCAGGCTGGTCGGTGCCGAGTTTTTCAAGCTCTTCCAAAAATTCAGGCTCGATCAAAGCCTCGCCGCGCTCCTGATCTTTGGAAGCAATCGTTCGGTGCACTTCAGTTAAATACAGCATCATTTGTTTAGGAATTCCACGGGTTCCCTGCCACGCATGCACAGTTTCCTTATCTACCGGAAAAGCCGTCGCGTGCACAGAATCCAATCGCTTCGTCAACCAACTTAAATGGACGGGCGCTTTTTCTCCATACACCTGCACCATACGAAGATGGCTGAGCAGCACCCCTAATTTTAAAAATCGAGCCATCTGCGGATGACGAAACAAAGTACGGAAAAGACGTAAATTGGGCCGATCAGTAGCTGCTTTTTTTTGCATATCCTCATTGTTCGCTGACCGTTTTTCTTGCTGCTCCTCATGACTTTTCAAATCGCGAGTTAAAAGTCCTGTCACCATTACGCTGGTAGGAGCCCCTTTAAGCGATTCATCAAGTCGACGTTGACTGGCATCACGCCGCCGTGCTACTTCAGAAGAAAAATCGCGCACCCCTTCGGCGTTGGAAGCGGAGAGTGCGGCAAGCACTTCTTCTCTCTGCACATTAAACCGGGCAATTAAATCCTGCCACAACAGCGTTGCTTCTGCCGCCAATTCTTGACCACGTATGCGCAAGCTCTTCCGAGTAGATTCAAGTAAGCCAAATTCCATTTTTTTCTCTATCGCCCACAATTCTCTTCGAATGGTTTGTACCCGATCAAATAAATTATGTCGCAACCTGTTTTCCACAAGAGACACTTTATCTTCCGGCACGCGCCCTTCTAGGTTCATTCCCCACAACAAATGTTCAAGAACCGACATTTTTTTCTCAGCTTCAACGCGCACCGCGTATTCAAACATTTCGGAATGAATATTTTCCACCTGCGACTGAGATGTTGTCACCCCCGCTTTCGTTCGTTCCGCTCCATCTCGACGAAGACTATCAAGTAATATTTTTTCTTTTCCATCTACCACCACTCGTCCCTTATGTAAAAATTTGTTTAGCTGTGTGATTGAAAGTCCGGTGAATCCTTCAATATTATCTTCCAGGGGATTGATGGCGTACTGTTTATCAAAGTCGCGAGGCAGCATGCGCCCCCAATACCAGTGTACCTTGCGTTTCTTAACTGTTTTCTTCCCTGTTTTTCTATCTTCGTGCGGAAATGAATATTCTTGTTCCGCAAATTTTTTTGTAGTTTGAAGCGAGGTTCCTGCGTGAGTTTCTTCACGAGTTTCTCGCCGTGCGGCATCTTCTGGGCTTTCATCAGCATCGATATTTCCACCCACCGGCACCGTTTGACCACCGGTATTTGCACCAATTTTGTCGGCAAAAACCGCCTGCGTAAATTCAATATCAACAAGAGATGTTTCGGGCGCAATCATTTCGGGCGACACAGACTGAAAAATAACCACCCGCACGACTTCAACCGGCTTGGCATCAGTTTCTCTTTTTTCTTTGCCAGGAAAACGCTCTTCGTGCAATTTTTCTTCCACTCCTTTAAATCGTTCAGATGACATAGGTTTTATTTATTCTCAAAAAACCGCGGCTGAAAATGAATAAATTGATAAAGCAGTTGATAGGCTGCGCTCAAAAAAAACCAAAAGACCAGGGTCACTCCCACGACCTGTGCCAATTCATGAGGCTGCATCAAAAAAATAAATGCTTCTTTTAAAAGCTTCACCGGATGAATAAACACATCCCAACTATTCCAGCGCCAGTAACGACCAATATATACACCGAGGCTGGCTAATAAAAGCACTCCTCCGACTAAGACCCCGCTTTCTTTTGCTGTAAATCGTTGTCGCAACCACGCATGTACTCCCACAAGTGAAATCAAACCCACCACAAGACCATTCCATATATACGACACCAAAAGCACTGCATCAAACCATAAAGGTACGTTTTCCCGTGGATAGAGATGAAAAAGATCGGTGATGATATAGGGCGAATTGGGAAAAAACAACAGCCACAATAAAAGATACGCGCTTGTGCGACTAAACCATTTTTTTGTGGCAGGTTGACGTAAGGCTAATTCTGCAAAAAAAAGTGGCAACCAAGCAAGATATAAATTCCACAATAAAAAACCATATGTTTCTGTACCCGTCCAACCAAAACGAAATAGAAGCAAGCAGATGCTTAAAAAAGAAGATACCAACAATGGTATCAATAATGGTTTAGAAAAAAAATTTGCCATGAGCATGCTTTAAATTTCATCATTGATTTTACCCCAAAAAAGCTTATTTGTCAATAAATTTAGACAAAAAAGAGCCCTTGTTTTTTATATTTATTTTCACTAAATATTTAGGTATTGCGTCAAATTGCGCCCCACCTTTTTGTCTAAATAATGCGCCATCTTTCCTGCGCACATTTGTACTCAAAACGAGCAAATCGCACCCGTACCCATTTTCATCGCTCGCACAACTTCAAAAAATTAGCACACCACTGTTCGGCATTTTTTACATATCCAGGATACAATGAGGCAAAGTCAGCACTCAAACGTTTTTGATCAAACGACTGGAAACAAGGGTCTTTTAACCATTCCCGAAACATTTCTGGTGTCACTTCAAAATGAAACTGGGTGCCATACGCTTTTTCACCCACACGCACAATTTGATTAGTACACCAACGACCAACACCAAGAAGCTCCATGTGCTCTGTGAGCTCCACCATCTCTTCGTGGCGAAAAAAAGTATTAAATGTTTCTGGTATACCACGCAAAAATGGTTCCTGCCGCCCAGCCGACGTAAGGACAATTTCAAATAAGGCATCTTCGCTATCACGCACGCCTATTTCTGCCCACGGGCTTTTAACCACTTTGCCACCAGCCGCTTTGACTGCCAGCTGCAAACCAAGACACACTCCTAAATACGGCACTCTAGCCGAAAGAATTTCTTTAACAAACCCTAGTTCGTTCACAATGGTGGGTGTGCCATCATTTGCGCTTGCCGCCCCACCAAGCACCACCACCCCTTGGCACTCAGCAACACGCGGCAACGGTTCGCCGCGCTGCAAATCTACTTCTTGAAAAGCCACTCCTTGTTCAATAAAAAAACGCTGCGGCAACGCCACACACTCACGTGAAGTATTTTTAATAACAAAAATCTTTTTCATATCCCCGCTCATTTGTTTTTTTCTTTTTCAGCACGCGCCTCTGCTATTTTTTCAGCCACCGCCACACAAGCATCCCACCAATCTGCCATATCACATTTTTCACCTACAATTACAAGCGGCTCTTCATATGGCAGGGTAGTAGCCTCTTTAAACAACGGCTTGTCGGCCAAAAAACGAGTCGCGGCCTCACTTTTAAAAAGGTCTGCACGCGCCGATAGCAAAATCGGACCTTGTTTTCCCCGTTCTTTCATCTCACTATCTTTCTTCTTTAATTTTTGCTCAGACATCTCCACCTTTGCTTCATACATCAACCGCTCTTCAGCAGTAAGCGGCGCGCCCCACGGATTACCATCTTTATTATCCGTAGCTAAAATTAGCTCAAGCTTTCTTTTTCTCAAATCAAGCGCCTCATATTCATCTTGAACTTTTTTGTACGACATATACCCCTTCTTTTTTTCTGTCGCATATCGTTGCACCACCTCTCTTTCGTTTTCACTAAGCGGTTGTGCTAAAATGTCCATTATATCACACTCAAAACGCTCTGCACCTTCACGCATTCGTCTTCTTTTTTCTTCGATCGTAATCTCTTTAAAAAAAATTTGAGGAGAATCTGTCATATTTTTTAATTAAAAACTACTCTTGTGCTATATTCTTTTTTTGCCAGGCAAGCACCGCCCTAAGCTCACCATAGCTCACCTCTTCTCCCACCACTTCTTTCAGGCTTGCGAGACCGTTTCCACTCCAGCCTGCCAAGGCTTTTTCAATTAAGGCAACCTTGGTGGCATCAACCAACTCTTGAATAGCAACTTCACCGGTGGCAAGGAAACGAGCAACATGCCCCTCCACAGTTGAGAGACTAAGACTTCGGAGCAGTGCTATTTCAGACAACGAATTGCCTTGCTTAAAGAGTTCAAGACTACGCCGCCCACTATCCGATATTTTTTCTTGTGCCACTTTTTTCTCACCCATACTTTTTTCTTTCATTCGAGAGCTGAGCTTTTTTTTCTGTGCGTATTCCACAACTTTCTCCAAAAACCGCGTGCCATACCGTTCTAATTTTACTTTGCCGAATCCGGAAATAGCACCAAGCTCAGACATTGTGTGGGGCAAATAGGTGGCCATTTCGCGCAAAGTAGCATCAGAAAAAACAATATACGCGGGCACGTTTTCTTTCGCTGCACATTCGGCTCGAAGCTGTTTCAACTCATGGAACAATTCTTCTTCGTATTCTTTGTTTTCTTTATCAACCTCTTTTTTACTCAAGGCATGCACCAAAAATACTTTTTCTAAACCGCGCAACACTGCCTCACTTTTTTCTGTGAGCTTCAAACGTGAAATGCTGTCTCGACTTTCTGCCACATATCCAAGCGCGCGCAATTGTTTAAAATAGAGCAACCACTCTTCTTTACGAATTTCGGCACCCACGCCATATGTCTTGAGCGCACGATGAGCTTCAATAATTTTTTCAGATTGCGAGCCGCGTAAAAAATCTACTACATACTCAACTGTGTGCTGTTGTTCTAATCGGGCCACCGCGGACAGTGCTTTTTGCGCAATAATTGTGCCGTCAAAACGCTCATAATTACTAAGACACACATCACACCCTGTACACGCGGGTATATTTTCTTCTCCAAAATAAGTAAGTAGTGCCTGCCGGCGACAGGCATGTGCTTCGCACAGCGCCGCAAGCTGCTCAAGTTTTTTCACCATAAGTGCGGTTTGCGCACTATTGCCTTCCACAGCGGCAAATCGTTTTAATTTAGCCACATCGCCAGAACTATAAAAAAGAATGGCGTCACTCGGCAAACCATCGCGACCCGCTCGGCCTGTTTCTTGATAATAACTTTCAATGTTCTTTGGCAAATCAACATGAATAACAAAACGCACGTTTGACTTATTAATCCCCATACCAAAAGCAATGGTGGCCACCATAATATTCACTTTGTCGTGCAAAAAAAGTTCTTGATGATCGGCCCTCGTTTCGGGCGACAATCCCGCGTGATACGCTCGCGCCGAAAACCCTTCACCTCTAAGTCGTTCAGCCACATCTTCCGCCGACTTGCGTGACAGAGTATACACAATTCCCGCATCATCGGGGTGGCGCATTACATAATCAACCACATGAGAAAATACCTGGCGTTTAGGCCGCACATGGTATTGAATATTCGCACGATTAAAACTCGATATAAATATTTTTGGATTGTGTAAACCAAGTTTTTTTATTACATCTTCACGTGTCACTTTATCAGCCGTAGCAGTGAACGCGGCCACCGGTACGCCAAAAAAATCTTGCTTTAAACGAAAAAGAGTTCGATATTCAGGACGAAAATCATGCCCCCAATGTGAAATACAATGCGCCTCATCAATGGCAAAAAGTGACACTTTGCTTTTATTTTTTAAAAAGGCGATCAAGCCAGAATTCTCATTCATCAGGCGTTCTGGCGAGACATACAAAAGCTTAAGCTTTCCTGCCGCCAACTCATTAAAAATAACCGTGCGCTCATCTATTGATTGCGAAGAATTAAGGTATGCGGCCGAAACACCACTAATACGAAGTGCGTCAACCTGATCTTTCATAAGCGCAATGAGCGGCGACACCACCACCGTAAGACCAGGCAACAACAAAGCTGGAATCTGATAACACAATGATTTTCCACCACCAGTTGGCATTAAAACAAACACATCCTCACGCTTGAGGATGGTTTGAATGATCACTTCTTGTCGATCACGAAAAGAAGTATAACCAAAAATGCTTTCGAGAATACCGAGCGGCGTGCTCGCCATACTAATTTATTTTGAAACCCGCATTTTCTTCACATTTGGATGCGGGATTACAATTATTTTTCTTGAATGTCAACACTTTTAACCAAAGTTGGTGTGACTGGTTGTGAAGGTTCGCCCGAAGAACTCGTTTGCACCGGACTCTCTGCGATTGCATCTACCACGTCCATTCCTTTTGTTACTTTACCAAAAATAACATAATTTTTAGGCAACGGATATGTGGCATGCATAATAAAAAACTGACTACCATTTGTGTTAGGCCCTGCATTCGCCATTGCCACCGCACCGCGCACATAGTCACCATTAAACGGTTCGTCATCAAATTGATACCCAGGACCACCGGTACCATTGCCTTTTGGATCACCACCTTGAATCATGAATCCTTTAATCACACGATGAAAAATAGTGTTGGTATAAAATTCTTTCCGCGATAAATCAACGAAGTTTTGCACTGTTTTGGGTGTTTGTCCAAAGTTAAGGGCAATTTCGATATCACCCTTCGAAGTGTGCAATACGGCAGTATAATGTTTTGCGGCGTCGAAAGTCATAGCACTGTTTTTAGTAACGCTACCTGTGGCAGCGGAGTTAATAATAGGAGAAGACACAACTGGTTGATTTGGGGTTGTTGAAACAAACCCGTCGGGTGGGTTTTGCAATGGCGGCAACTCATCATTTTGTGGGGTGAGCGCAACCTCTCCACACCCAGCCATTAAAACCACCGCACTGCATACCCCAGCCAATAATACTGTGTGTTTGGACATATGCGTTAAAAATATAATTTTCTTTATCATTCACTGTAGCACTCCCCTTCACCGCTGGCAAGGCTATTTGTTTTTTAAAAAAATTCCTTCAAGATGCTGCCACAATCTTTCATATTGCTCACGATGTGGCACCCACATTGTTTGATTTTCTTGAATTTCTACTTGAAGTTTTTTCCAGTGCACCACACGTACCGCTTGTACTTCAGCTGCCTGAAGACGAAGTTGTGCTACATCAACAGTGCTTCTCAACAAAAAAACGGTCGCAATTTCACGCTCGGTCGGCCGACCTTCAGCAGTAAACTCCTCTGGTAGCACAAAAATTTTTTCTAATTCTTCTGGTTTTGCCACGATACCCAATTCTTCTGCCAATTCTTTAACCGCAGTTACCCCCACTTCGTCTCCAGCTGAAACATGGCCTGCCACCGAAATATCCCAACAACCAGGGAAAGTTTCTTTCTCACACGAACGTTGTTGTACCAAAAGCTCCCCTGAATTATTGAGCACCCACACATGCGCTGTCGCGTGCCAAACTCCCTCTTTATGAACTAATTCCCTCGTTTTTATCTCACCGGTTTTTTCTCCAGCCTCATTTAAGACATCAACAAATTCCATACCAAAAAAACTCAACTCCACTTTTTTTCTAAAAATCTTATTTTTCCATCACCTGTGGGCTGACTTCAAAATAATACTGTCGTGGATCTGCGGGATTAATATACACTGGCACCAGTTGGCCCTCATGCCATTTGGTAAAAAGATCCTCCTTGGTAGATTCACTTGAAAAATAATAGGTCACCCCCGTTGTTTCATTCGTCCACTCTGCCTCCGCAATATATGAAGTAAATGTGCTGTTTGCCGATCCTGGAGAAACTCTCGCACGAACATATTTGGCCTGCACAATCTCTCCTGTGTACACTAATTTTTGTCTTTCAGCTTTGCGCTTTGCAACATATGACAAAACCTCGGCTACTATCAAACAATCCACAGCCACCATCCCCACCACTCCGATAGGAATAAACGGATTACCAGAAGTGGCTGGTGGCTGGCGAAAAACACGATACCCCATTACCCCCACCACAATAAGCATACCCACACCAACCAACCGAATTGCTCGAATAACAAAGTCCGTAGTTGCCGAAGAAGATGAGTTTAAGGTAGACATAAAAAATAAAAGTAGGACGAATGAATTTATTTTAAAAATTAAAAAAACTATACCTCACCCCTCTAAAAAAGACAACGCCAACGTGCAAGCTGCCTCGTTGACAGCTGCCACAGAAACCATTACCCTAGAGACGTTACCCACTTAATTTTCATTTATGCTCGACCATGTCTCATTGCACGTTAGTGATTATGAAAAAAGTAAACTATTTTTCAGCGCACTTTTAGCTCCACTTGAATACACCTTAATCACAGACTTTCCCGAATGGAAGGCAGCCGGATTTGGTGTAGCCGGAAAACCAGACTTTTGGATTGCGGAAAAAGAGCTTAATCCCGATCATCACATCGCGTTTCAAGCTAATTCACGAGAATTAGTAGACGCCTTTTTTCGAGCAGGGCTTGCCGCGGGCGGTAAAGACAACGGCGCACCCGGACTTCGCCCCCAATATCACGCCAACTACTACGGCGCCTTCATCATTGACCCAGATGGAAATAATATCGAAGCCGTATGTCATCTTCCCCTCGAACTCGCCTAAACAACTCGCCCACCTCTTGGAATTCGGTAGCGGGCTGGTATGATGAACACTTGCAACAGACTGGAACCTATCAACACGACCTCATTTTGCCAAATCTACTCCGTCTTTTACCACTGCAAAACTCTCACACACTTGATCTTGCGTGTGGCCAGGGTTTTTTTTCGCATCATTTTGGACTCGCAGGTGCCACAGTGGTGGGTGTAGATGTTTCACCCGAGCTCATTTTGCGTGCACAAAAAAATGCACCCCAAGGAATTTTTCATGTCGCC
>CAYUHX010000021.1:0-15808 GCA_964444705.1 uncultured Gammaproteobacteria bacterium
GATTCGAACCCACGACCAATTGGTTAACAGCCAACTGCGCTACCGCTGCGCTACCCCGGAATGAGTTTTATTCTATAAATAACGAAGATAGTATAAGGCACGGATCAATCATCTGTCAACTGTGAGAACACGTTCTTCTGGCAGAGCGAAAAAAAACTCCATTTTTGCCCTAAATTTTGCAGGTAAACTTGGTTAATGGTCTTTAAAAGGCGGTGAGAACGAATAATCAAAACAATTCATTGCCTTTTTTATAAAGATAGGATATACTTTAGACGTATTTATTTAAAAAAAATATGAATAGCGCATTGAAGGGTCGCCTTAACCAGGCCAAGAAGAATACAAAAATTGGAAAAAAGCTAAGAAAGAAAACTAAAAAATTGAACTCAAAATAAACTCGATTTTTGGTTTAGATAAAAAACTTACTCTCTTGAGTAAGTTTTTATTTGAAACGTCGACGGAAGAAAACCGTATAGAGTGAAAAAAGAAGGCCTACAGCAACGAGATGAACAGACGAGAGTGCGATAGCAAAGACAAAAAAAAGTGCGCCCATCTCAAGACAAGTGTTTACAGTTCCGAGTATTTGGGCAGTATTAAAGCCCAAAAGAAGACAGATTAAATTGATAAAAACGAGCAAAAACGCAACCATGATGAATCCCGACCGCATGGTTTTACGATCGGGTTTACTTGGAGCAAGATGGCAAGAAATGCAGGCTGAAAGATAAAAAAAGAGCCAAAAAGAAATCGTGTGAATGTTTTTTTGCGTGCTCGTTTCGGCAAGTAGGGTAAAAATTGATTTCTCGGGATTAAAAAGAATATGTGGTTGAGCAAAAAGTGTGTGAATCAGTTCTTTGCCACCCGGTAAAACAAAATAGGTGATAAGTCCTAATGCGGGCACGCCAAGTAGTGTGGGAGCAGCGCCAATAAAAAAATTTCCTAAATTTTGATAGATACTTTTTGGATTGTAGGAGTGATTCACATAACCCAGTTCACCAGTGGCTTCTTTGGGTTTAAAAAAGGCGACTTGAATAATGTGATGATTAAAAAGTTTGGCCATGAGTAGGTGGCTGAGTTCGTGAAAAGGGGTGCCAAGCCAGGCAGTAAAAAGAATACCTTGCCACCCTATCGTTCGCCGGTAGAGAGATAATGTCCATTTTTCAAGCTCCGCGAGTACAAAGCCGAGTACAAAAAAAATACCAAAAATGCTGCCGAGCTCAAAGCTGGTACTGTAGAAAAGATTGATAAGAAATTGAATCATAGGTGTAGTATACGTTTAGTCTGTCGAGCGTACAATGGTACCAAGAACAAATAATTTCTTTCCTCAAACTTTTCTTTAAGGTATACTAGAAAAAAATTATGCACGTATCTTTTTTCAAAATAAAAATAGTTTTTTTAGTGATGGTTTTGTTTTCGTCTTTCCAGTTGGTGGAGGCATCGTCTGGCGTGGTGTCAAAAACAAAACATGTCGTGGTCTCGCCACAAAAGAAAGCGGTTGTTAAGCGTGCTCCTCTTCCTAAAAAAACTATTTCTTCAACTAAAAAAACAACTGTTTCGCCAGTTCTTCCGCCTCAAATACGTTCGTCGCCTTCTGCCGCAGTGTTTGGAGTTTCAACTACTTTAAACACATTAACCGTTGCGGGAATTGTTGCTGCCACGAATCAGGCTCGGGTGGCAAATGGGGTGCAAAATGCGTTGCATGAAAATGCAGTACTTGATGCAGTGGCTGCGGCGCGGCTGGAAGATATGTTTAAAGGGCAATACTTTGAACACGTATCACCAAGCGGGGTAGCTCCATCTGATGTAGCAACCCGTTTTCAATATCAATATGCATTGTTTGGAGAGAATATTGCTCTTGGAGAATATGCGGGCGACCAAGCGCTTGTCACCGCCTGGATGAACAGTCCACATCATCGCGAAAATATTCTTCAAAAAAAATTCATTGAAATAGGGGTAGCGGCAAGAAAGGGTGTATTTAAAGGGAGAGAAACCTGGTTGGCTGTGCAGGTGTTTGCGCTACCTCTGCGTGCGTGCCCTCAGCCAGATAGTGCTCTCAAAAGCGAGCTCGAAAAAAATACATCAACACGACGTGCTATTGCCGATCAGGCACAAGAACTACTTCTTCAAATTAAAAAAGATGAACCTCGTTCTTCTGAAGAGGTAGCTGCGCACAATCGAAAGGTGGTTACCTATAATGAATATGTGGCTACACTGACAGAGATGGGGGATAAGATAAAAAAAATTACAGCAGAGTATAATGAGCAGGTGCGTATATTTAACGCATGCAGCAAGGGGTAGCGGTAACTGTAATTTAGGCAATGTGTGTTATGCGGTAGGAAATTCTTTTTTGTGGTAGTTGAATTTCAACCGTATCACCCAGGCGATGGCCAATTAAAGCTTTTCCAAGCGGGGAGTGGTGGGAAATAACTCCTTCTTTTGGTTTAATTTCAGTGGAGCCTAGCAATTGGTAAGTTTTAGAATGTGTTCCATCGCTGATTGTTACTCGGTGGCCCACATCCACAACCTCGGTGTTCGTAGGAGTTGGTAAAATGACTGCATTGATAAGTTGTTTTTCTATAACTGCGATACGATGGTTGATGCCACGTAGGCGCCCTTTGGCGAGTTGATATTCGACATTTTCTGAAAAATCACCTAGTTCAGCTAACCTACTCACTTCACTCATAGCTCGGGGTCGTGTTGATTCTTTAAGCGTGTAGAGCTCATTACTTAATTCATCATGTTTTTTTTGAGTGATGAGAGGGTCGGGGGCCAGGTGGTTAAACTTACCTGGTTTACGATACGGAACCTGCATAAAAAATTAACAATCCGAATAAAATTTTAATAATTAAGACATTGAATGAAACTGATTTTTTGGGCTTATTTTTGAGGCAAAAATTGACATTTTGGTTAAATTGTGCTAGGTTTCACTCTAATGTTAATCATAAAATATACTTTATGAATCTTACAAAAAAGCTATTGTGGCTTCTCGTATTTACGTGCTCTGGTCTGCTTGGCGGAGAAGCAGCAAAAGCAGCCATTGTGCCGGGTGTTTCTCTTAGTATTATAAGTGGTGATTTAGTTCAGATGTCTGGCTATGGTGACCCAAACAGTTTGGTACAGTTTTCGTTTTATCAACCGGGATCAAGTGCGGTCACCGTGCTGAGTAATTTTGCGACCACCGATGGTAATGGTCGTTTTACTAACAGTATTGGTAGTGGTGCTACCGGTCTTTTGCCTGGAGCTCAAGGCTATGTAACGATTAATGGGCAGCAATCTTCTTGGTTTAGTTGGCCAAATTATAGCAGTAGTGTGGTGCTAAATCAAAATAATGTACAGCTTTCGCTTGGTCAAACCATAACCCTAACTTCTTCAAACGCTGTGATTATAAAGAGTAATAGCAATTCGGCAGTGGCTAAAACTGCAATCAATGGGTATCAAATTATTATCAACGCCACAGGTTATGGAAACACCACTCTTAATGCCTGTGGAGTTAATGTAGGATGTGCTTCAATCAATGTGTCTGTCTCTGGGGGGAATGGTCAGAGTGCTATTTATCTTAGCCAAACGAATGTTTCTTTGGCCCTGCGACAAAACGCCAGTGTAAGTATTTCTGGTGATGGGGCAAATAGTTATTATGTTTCTTCGAATTCAAACCCCAGTGTTGCGAGCGCGGTGATAAATGGTTCCGCATTAAGTTTAACCGGCGGCACTGTGGCCGGATCGACTGCTGTGGTGGTGTGTGGAACAAATACTGCAAGTTGTGCCACGCTTTGGATTTCTACAAATGGAAGTAGTAGTGGTGGTAATGTAACATTCAGTGAAAGTGCTTTTTCTCTTAGCTCACAACAATCTCATTCAGTGCTTGTCTATGGTGATTCAGTGAATAGTTACTACGTTGCCTCCAATTCTAATTCTGCTGTGGCAATACCAAGTATGAGTGCGAATGTGTTGACAGTGCGGGCAGGTGTGAGTACTGGCTCAGCCACGATACAGGTGTGTGCAGCGGTGTCTGGCAACTGTGGTAGTGTCGTCGTAACAGTAAACACAAATCAGCAAGCCACAACTGTTTCGCTTGGTCTTAGCACCGTTCATTTACGGAGCGGACAAAATCAATCGATAAGTATTTTTGGTGATGTGAACGGCACCTATTTTATATCAAATAATTCTGATTCACGTGTAGTTTCAAGTAGTGTGAGTGGTAGTTTACTTACGCTTACCGCCGGTCGAGAGAGTGGATCGGCCACAGTAACCGTGTGTTCAGCTATGGCTCCAGATCGTTGTGCCAATATAGTTGCAACAGTGCTTGTGTCTGCTCCTTCGCTTAGCCAAAACACAGTAACTTTATTAGTAGGGCAAACGACGAGTGTGGTGGTGAATGATGAGATGAACAATCTTGGTATTGCTGCCAACTCTAATACAAATGCTGTTTTCGCCGTTATTGAAGGGAATAGAGTGGTATTGAACGCCCTCATGAGTGGAGTCGCACAAATTTCTGTCTGTCGAAATAATACGAGTTTTTGCAGCACACTCCAGGTAACAGTTTCTGAAAACCAAACATCTCCCTCATATACTAATAATTATTATGAGAGGGAACAGCCTGCAGCCATTTCACACCGAACGACGCAGCCAGCAGTGTCTGTGCCTACTCCAAGTAAGCAGTATGTACCTGCTCCTCAACCAGTATATGCTCCAGCAAGCATTACGCGGTATGTACCCGCTCCGCCTGCTGCTTACTTTTCTCCCGCAACGAGAGGCGCATATGTTCCTGCCCCGGCACCGGTTATAACTCGTTCAGCGCCAGTCTATCGCCCAGCTCCGGTTGTATCACCAGTTCGTTATACTACTCGAGGAACAGCTCGGTTTAGATAAAAATCAGTCGTCATTTACCTGCAGTGCCTATGTACTGCAGGTTTTTTTTATGGTATGGTGCTAAACAGTATTATTAATTTTTTTATGAAAATACAAAAATTAGTCACCTTAATAATCGGAGTAGGATTAGTAGGTGGTGCCATTTTGCTTGCATCAATGCCTGCATGGAAAACAAGGTCATATGTACCTCCAGTCACCACTACTCCCGCTTCTACCTCAACATATAGTCTCGCTGATATCGCATCGCACCGTGATGAAAAAAATTGTTGGACTTTGGTTGGAGGAGTGGTATACGATCTCACTTCTTGGATTGCCGCTCATCCGGGTGGCGATCAGGCAATTATTAGCATGTGTGGCAAAGATGCAACTCAAGCATTTGCCGACCAACATGGTGGACAAAGACGACCAGAACAAATTTTAAAAACATTCCAAATAGGTACTTTAAAATAATTATTATGTGGAATAAAAAACTTTCTGTGTATGCGCCAGTGGTGTTACGTCTTTCAATGGCTGCAGTGATGGCTTGGTTTGGTGGTTCGCAGTTGTTTAATGCGAGTGCGTGGACGGGCATTGTGCCGGCTTGGGCGCTCAATTTGTCGCACCTCACTGCGATCACAATAGTGCATTTAAATGGCGGATTAGAAATTCTGGCTAGTTTATTGCTCGCACTTGGTTTGTGGGTTCGTGCGGTGGCGGGCCTTCTGGCAATTCATCTTATGGTAATTATGATTGATTTGGGTCTGAATGCTGTGGGTGTACGAGATTTTGGGCTTTCTTTTAGCTTGCTCGCACTTGCGATGTGGGGAAATGACGAGTATTGTCTTGTTTCTCCGAAAAATGATTCAAAGGTGCCAAGGGAATAGGTGCAGTGCATTATATTTATGAATAATTTTTTTATGCATAAATCTACATTAGCTCTTGTGTTCGTTGCGTTTATTTTTTCTGCAGTGCCTGTTGCTCAGGCCGCCGAGATGTCTTCGTCGTCAAGTAGTCAGAAAATAGTTTTAGAAACAGGAAATCCAGCCCCTGTTGGTGAATTGCGTCAAATGCTCGGCATGAGCGAAGAAGAGTTTCAAGCAGAAATTGCTGCAGGAAAAACACCCATGCGCATTGCTGAAGAGCATGGCATGCCTCAAAAAACCTATCTACGCCGAGTAAAAGGTGCGCGTACAGTGCAAACAGTGGAGGTAAATAAAAAAATGCCTACAAAAACGGTGCTAGCCAAAAAGAAGGTAAAAGTTGTTAAAGCTTCGGTCGCTCCTGCTTCACACAAAATCACCTTAAAAAAGAAATAAATTTGTACACGTATCAATTAGTTTCATGACTGTTTTGCATAACGTTGATGTATCACGATTTAACGAATAGCAACTAAAGAAAACTATGTCACTTTTGTCTCAAGATATTCCGCTCATCGTAAAAGATGTTAATAAAATATTTGTAAATTCAAAAGGTGAAAATTTTAAAGCGGTTAACAATCTCTCGCTTAGTATTCAGCCAGGTCAGGTGTATGGTCTTCTAGGTCCAAATGGTGCGGGCAAGTCAACGCTTATCAATATGATCAGCGGCATCATTACTCCTGATCAGGGAACGATTGAGGTGTTTGGTCTTGATGTTGCTAAAAATACCGAAGCTGCAAAAAAACTTCTTGGCGTGGTGCCGCAAGAGATCGTAGTTGAAATGGCATTTACGGTAGAAGAAGTACTCTATTATTTTTGCGGTATGTATGGAGTACCCAAAAGTGAGCGTAAAGAACGTATTCGTGCTGTCCTTTCGGATCTAAGTTTAGAAGATAAAATACATGAGCGCGCTCGCAATTTATCAGGTGGAATGAAGCGGCGTTTAATGGTGGCGAAGGCGATTATTCATCGACCAAAACTTCTTATTTTAGATGAACCAACCGCGGGCGTTGATGTTTCGTTGCGACAAAAAATTTGGAATTTAGTTCGTCGATTGAAACAAGAAGGCGCTACGATATTATTCACAACTCATTATCTCGAAGAAGCAGAACAGTTGTGCGAGGCGATTGCCCTTGTGAACCACGGCCAGATTGTGAAACAGGGAAATTTAAAAGACATTCAGCGTGAATTTTCAAAAAACAGTATTCACTTTGAATTGTTTGATGAAAATGTTGTTCATTATCCGGGCGTGACTTCACAAGGATCTGAGCATGAATTTGCTATGGATAATTTGGCAGAAGGTATGAGAGCGCTTACTGCGCATTATCAGAATAACTTAAAATCAATTCGTTCCGAAGCGGCTTCTTTAGAAAATATTTTTCTTAAACTTACGAATGCGTAGAGTATGAGTACTTATATGTGGGCATTGTATGCTCGTGAGGTAAAACGATTTCAAAAAATTTGGCTTGATACTGTTTTCAGTCCAATTGTCTCAGTGGGTTTGTATTTGGGAGTGTTTGGTGTGGTAGGGGGTAGTCGAATGATTGCTGAGGTGCCGTACATCAGTTTTGTGTATGTAGGCCTTCTTACTATGACCATGATCAATAGTAGTTTTTCTAATCCAGCCTTTGCTTTGATTATCGCCAAGAACGTGGGCAGTATTATTGATTTGCAACTTGTTCCGATTAAAGCCTGGCGTATTGGCATCGCCTATGTCTTAGCTGCCTTTACCCGCAGTATCATTACGATTATCATTGCACTTCTCGTCACTGTGTGGTTTATTCCAGCACTTCATCTTTCTCATCCAATATATCTACTCCTCGGTCTTATTTTTACCGGTATGGAGTTTGGTATGCTTGGTGTTATCTTTGGTTTTTGGGCCAAAAATTTTGAAGCACTCACTTTTATGACCACTTTTATCATGCAGCCCATGATTTTTTTGGCTGGTGTTTTTTATCCCATTGCCAGTTTGCCCAGCCCTTGGAATGCTATTAGTCAATTTAATCCCGTACATCACAATGTCAACTTGCTTCGCTATGCCACTACTGGTTATTTTGATGTTGTGCCGATGTATTCGCTTATGGTAGTGTGTGGTCTTACGGTAGCACTTTTTATTCTTATGCAGTTTGTCACTAAACGAAGTGTTCGTGTTTAATTTATTTAGGTAAATTTGTACCCATATGATCAGTATTTACGGTTCAGCACGTTCTTCAGCGGCTCGTTGTGTATGGCTCCTTGAAGAACTCGGAGTTCCTTATGAAATCAAACCACTTGATTTTCAAAAAAAAGAACATAAAAATCCAGACTATTTAAAGCTCAATCCAAATGGCAAAGTGCCAACCATGGTTGACGGAGATTTTGTACTCTGGGAATCACTTGCAATTAATACATATTTAGCAGCAAAATACCGCCCAGCCTTGCTGGGTAAAAATTTAGAAGAACGAGGACAAATTGATCAGTGGTCGCTTTGGTCGATTATTCATTTATATGCAGCTTTTTATCCTTTAGTGATGCAAAAATGGCAGAAAACCCCCGATTCCGAACAAACCGCCACCGCCAAAGCTGCCTTGCCTGGCTGGCTTGCTATTTTAGATGCGCATCTTTTAGGCCGCAGCGCTATGGTGGGTACTGAATTTACTCTTGCAGATCTTACTGTGATGTCGGTGGTAAGAAGTGCGGCATTTATTGAATATCCTCTCAACGATTGGCCAAATTTAGTTGCGTGGATGGATATGATAAATCAGCGACCAGCTCTTCAAAAAATGAGTACGCTATAAAAATATGGATACAGAAAATAAAGAGGAGTTCAAATTATCCGGGGATCAAATTGTAGCCAAGGTCAAAGAGCTTGTTAAAGAAGGTAATGCCCGTAAAATCACAATTAAAAATGAGGAAAATGAGACTATCTTAGAAATTCCACTTACGCTAGGTATGGTTGGCGCCCTGCTCGCACCAGTTTTGGCAGCGGTTGGTGCAATGGCAGCTCTTTTGACGAAGTGTACGATTGTGGTTGAAAAGAAATAAATAAAAAACTCGTTATGAATAAAATAAGTCTCATTCAGGCGCCGCTGGTATCAGAAAATTATCCGTCCGGAGTAAGTCAAATGGCAGAGGCATTGTGTGCGGCTGGGTTGGGAGAAAAAATTCACGCAACGCAAACCGTTTGTTTGCCTGTGCCTTCCTGGAAGCCGTATCGTGATCCTGAAACTAAGATTCTCAATCCGAATGAGGTTCATGACTATACTATTCTTCTCGCAAATGCGGTAGAAAAAGATCTGGCAGCTGGTTATTTTCCGGTGGTGGTAGGGGGTGATTGCACTATTCTTCTTGGTACGCTTCTTGCCTTACGACGAAAAGGCGAGACTCACGGTTTGCTCTATGTCGATGGTCATGCTGATTTTTACGAACCAGGAATTTCTCCAAGCGGCGAAACGGCAGACATGGATTTGGGATTGGCTGTGGGGCGAGGGCCGACAATTGTTACCACCTTTGAAGAAAAAGTGCCGCTCGTAAAAGAAGAGCATGTAGTGCTTTTTGGTTTTCGCGATGAACAGATGGTTCGAGAAGCCGGCGGTCAAGATGTGCGAAAAAGCGCAATCACTTGTTTTTCTTTGTCTGACATCCAGCGAGTGGGTTTTAGCAATGCGGCAGAAATAGCTTTAGAAAAATTATGTCAAAAAGTTGAACGCTTTTGGATTCATGTGGATATTGATGTGCTCGATGACACCATTATGCCAGCGGTTGATTATCGCATGCCGGGCGGTCTTAGTTTTGGCGAGCTCACCAGCCTTCTTCGTCGGCTAATTAAGACGGATAAAGCACTGGGTCTAAATGTTACTATTTTTAATCCTACGCTTGATTGGGATGGTTCGCTAACAAAGCGCTTAGTTGAGGTGTTTGCCACCGTTTTTCGTACGGTGTAAAAACGCTTTGTAAAATGAAATAAAAAGAAAAAAAAAGTGTATTATTTACAATAAACATTAATTTGTTTACCTATTTTTGTCTCACGACTCGTCTAGGGTCAACCTTAACCAGTGTCGCGTATGATTCTCTTTTTAAAAAAGAATAAAGGAATGGCTGTTGTTGGGGCAGGCCTTTTGCTTGTCGTCGGTTATTTTGGTGTTAAGGCACTCACCAAAACTGCTGCTGAAACACGGTATGTTCTTGGGGTGATTCATAAAGGCACTCTTGTGACATCGGTTTCCGGTAGTGGACAAGTTTCATCGCTGAACCAAGTTGATGTTAAAGCCAGGGCATCAGGTGATATTACGAATGTGCGTGTCAAAGACGGGCAGGTAGTTAAGGCAGGAGCCATATTGGCAGAAATAAATGCAGCAGATGCCTACAAAGCCGTGCGCGATGCTGAGGCCAATGTGCGTAATGCAGAATTATCTCTTGAAAAAATAAAAACTCCCGCAAGCGAGTACAGTCTTATTCAAGCCCAAAATGACCTTGAGAATGCGCGGACAAATGTTGAAAAATTAGTCGTTTCACAACCAATCGACTATCAAAAGGCTTTAGAAACCAAACGCCGAGCCGAAGATGGTATAGAAAAAGGATATGCTGACGCCTTCAGTGGTATTTCTAATACTTTTTTGGATTTACCTAGTCTGATGGCGGATTTATACAATATTATTTTTAGTAATGATATTGGAAAGAGTGAACCGAGCATTGGAAGTGCGCTCACTAACGATGCTGCTCTTGCGAATACACTTGATGTTAATGTTGATGAGCAGAGTAAAATTGTTCGCCTTATTGATGAAATTAAAAATACCTACAACGCTTCAAAAATTGAGTATAATAGCAATTTTGATCAATTTAAGAACGCTAATCGAAGCTCAAACGCAAACACTATTGATGGGCTTCTTGTTCAAACCATTGCTACCACTAAAAATGCTGCCAATGCGGTAAAAAAAGAAAATGATATTCTTACTTTTTGGGTTGATAACCGAACTATTCATAAACAAACAATTTTTGCTAAAGTGACTGCGTATCAAACTTTGTTAAATTCATATACCGCAAAACTTAACAGTGATTTATCAAATTTATTAGCAATTCAATCAAATCTAAAAGACAACAAGCAAACTGTTCTCAACGCGGTACGCGATATTGAAACCATGGATCGAAACAATCCTCTTGATTTGGCTGCAGCAAAAGCAGTGGTGCGAGCCAAAGAAGCTTCTCTTGCAAATATTCAAAACGGTGCTGAGCCACTTGATATTAAAGCGCAAGAATTGGCGCTTCTTCAGCGTAAAAATGCATTACTTGATGCGCGAGAAAAATTGGCTGACTATTTTGTTCGAGCGCCGTTTGACGGCGTGGTGGCAAAAATTGTTGCCAAAAAAGGAGATTCTTTTTCTCAAAATGGCGTGGTGGCGACATTAGTAACTCCACAACAAACAGCACAAATTTCTCTTAATGAAGTAGATGTTGCAAAAATTAAAATAGGTGAGAAGGCAACCCTCACTTTTGATGCCATTGAAGGACTTAGTCTCACGGGTGTCGTGGCTGAAATTGATACAATTGGCACTGTTTCTCAGGGAGTGGTTACCTACAGTGTTAAAATTGTGTTTGATACTCAAGATGATCGGGTGAAGTCGGGTATGAGTGTAAGTGCCGCTATTATTACGAATGTGGTCCAAGACACACTTCTGGCTCCAAGCAGTGCTATTAAATCGCAGGGTTCAACGCAGTATGTTGAGATGTTTGATCAACCATTGCCCATGAGTACAGGAGCGCAAGGAAGCCCTTCCGCAGTACCGCCGCGTCAGCAAATTGTAGAAATAGGGCTAAGTAATGATACTATGACAGAAATTCGCGCCGGTCTTAAGGAAAATGATGAAATTGTCGTGCGTACCATTTTACCTACTACCAATAAAACAACTGCGACGCAAGCTCCAAGTTTACTAGGTGGTAATGGTCGAGGAGGGATTCTTGGTGGTGGCGGCACTCGGCCAGCAACCGGAGGACGTTAATATGATAGAAATTAAAGACATTGTTAAGGTCTATAATACTGGTGGAAATCTTGAATTTCAGGCGCTTAAAGGTGTGAGTTTTAAAATTGAAGATGGTGAATTTGTGGCCATCATGGGTCCGAGTGGTTCAGGTAAATCAACGCTAATGCATATTTTGGGAGCGCTCGATACGCCTACCCGTGGAGTATATTTGCTTGATGGTAAAGATGTATCTACTTTTACCGAAGATGAGCTCGCCGATATTCGAAAAGATAAAATTGGTTTTGTGTTTCAGGCGTTTAACCTTCTTCCTCGTGCCACTGTTCTTCGAAATGTGATGTTACCTTTGGTGTATGCAGGTGTTCCACGAGAAGAACGCAAAAAAAGAGCTGAGGCTGCTCTGAAGTCTGCAGGTCTTGATGAATCACATTTTCTGCACTTATCAAACCAGCTTTCAGGCGGTCAGATTCAACGTGTGGCTATTGCTCGGGCGTTAGTAAACAACCCTTCGCTCATTCTTGCTGATGAACCAACAGGGAACCTTGATTCTCAAACAGGAGAAATTGTATTAAAAACTTTTCGTGATCTGAATCAGAAGTTGAAAAGAACGGTTATACTTATTACACACGAACACGATGTTGCTGAGCACGCCGATCGTATTATTTTTATTAAAGACGGACTTCTCCTCAGTGATACGCGAGATCACGCTAAACGTTAATTAGTTCAATTATGACGACTGCGGATTTGTTTGAAGAAACATATAGTGCGCTTTCAGCGAATAAAGTTCGTTCAGGTTTGACTGTGCTTGGCATTATCATTGGCATCAGTTCTGTTATTGCCATGATTTCTATTGGCCAAGGGGCGCAATCAAGTATTCAATCAAGTATACAATCCATTGGCTCCAATCTTATTTTAGTTACGCCTGGAGCGCAACGCGGGCCAGGCGTTCAAGTCAGTGCAGGTCGTGGTTCTGCCCGCACACTCACGCAGGCTGATGCGGATGCTCTTGGCAAAGAACTTTCAGGGGTTAAGGCGCAAGCGCCAGAACTTTCTGGTCGCTATCAGATTACCAGCAAGGGAAAAAATACCAACACTTCGGTGGTGGGTACCGTAACCGCATATCCTTCTGTGAGAAATGTAGAAATTGATCAAGGTTCATTTATCACCGATCAGCATGTGCAAAGTATTTCCAAAGTGGCGGTGCTTGGACCCACGACGCGGGATGATTTATTTGGTGAAGGTGCAGATGCAGTTGGTCAAACTATCCGCATTAAAAATATTGAGTTTAAAGTAATTGGCATTACTAAAGTTAAAGGAGGTACTGGTTTTGGTAGTCAAGATGACATGATTTTTATTCCACTCAGTAGTGCACAGCGATTTTTAGCTGGTGATCAATATGTAAGCACTATTAGCGTGCAAGCGCCTGATGCTGCATCCATGTCTTTTCTTCAGCAACAAATCACTGATCTTCTGCTGGCACGGCACCATATCAGTAATCCTCAAGCAGCTGATTTTAGCACCCTCAATCAAGCAGACATCGTGGCCACCGCTTCGAGTATCACCGGCACATTCACTGTGCTCCTCGCTGCGGTTGCCGGTATTTCTCTTGTGGTGGGTGGGATTGGAATTATGAATATGATGCTCACCACCGTCACGGAGCGCACAAAAGAAATTGGCTTACGGAAAGCCATCGGTGCTAAACGAAAAGATATTAATATTCAGTTTTTAATCGAAGCCATGATGCTTACTTTTTTTGGTGGTTTTGCAGGTGTTTTGCTCGGGTGTGGTATTTCTTATGGAGTGGCATATTTGGGTATTATACAGAGTACTATTTCGTGGTCGTCAATTTTCTTGGCATTTGGTGTGTCTGCTGCGATTGGTATTGTGTTTGGATACTATCCTGCTCGTCGTGCTGCTGCTCTCAATCCCATTGTGGCGCTTAAATATGAATAAATAAATATTAATTTATTTTTGTCTAAAGACATATGAATAAAATTATTCCTAGTATTGTTGGTATCACTATTGTTGTAGGTGGAATTTCTTTTTATGCTGGCATGCACTATGCGAAAAATGGTTCAGTAGGTAAATCAGGGTTTGATTCACAAGCCAATGTAAATCAGGGTCGTTTTGGTCAGCCGGGCGCGGGCAGAGGAAGAGCCTTTGGCGGTGGGGTTTCTGGGGGATTAACCAATGGTGAAATTATGAGTAAGGATGACAAAACTATTACCATTAAAATGCGTGATGGAAGTTCAAAGATTATCTTCTTTTCCAATGCCACTAAGATTGAAAAACCAGCCATTGCTCAAGTGAGTGATCTTGTGGCGGGCCAACAAGTAATGGTAATGGGTGACGCCAACAGCGATGGAAGCTTGACCGCAAAAAGCATTCAAGTGCGGGAAGTGGTGATTGGCGGAAGCCAGTCTTCAACCACACCTTCAGCCGCAAAGTAAGAATTTATTTTTTAAAATTAAAAAACCACTCATTAATTTTGAGTGGTTTTTTATTAGTTTTGATTAGTAACGTGGTCGATCGTTTCTTTGAGAAGCATCCCTCCGAGGGGGGCGTTGTCCACGCGCTGCACCTCCTTGGTTTCTTTGAAAACCATGTGGTCGTCGAGAAAATGAGGGATTATTAAAATTAGTGGGGGCAGCATATGTTCGAGCTGCGGGTAGTGGAGGAACTGCGACAACCGGAATTGTGCGACGGATTAAACGTTCAATATTACGAATATCACCGCGTTGATCGGGGGAGGCAAATGAAATTGCTTTACCTGTTTGACCCGCTCGCCCCGTGCGACCAATGCGGTGCACATAATCTTCAGAATTATCAGGCAAGTCGTAGTTCACCACGAGCTCAATGCCTACCACATCAATTCCGCGGGCAGCGATATCGGTTGCGACGAGTACGCGATAAGCGCCAGATTTAAATCCATCAAGAGCTTGTCGGCGTTGGCCAAGTGAGCGATTGGAGTGGAGTTCGGCTGCGTGGTGGCCCATTTGACGCACCGCAGCAGTGATGCGTTTCACTGTATATTTAGTGCGAGAAAAAACTAAAATAGCTCCGCGATAATCAGTTAAAATTTTATCAAGTAATTGGAGCTTGTTTTCTTTGTTAATAATGAAAATTTCTTGTTCTACTTTTTGGGCTGCAGTACCAGCCGGAGCAACTTCAATTCGAGCGGGTAGGCTGAGGTGATGGGCAATCATGGCCGCAATTGGTGGTGGCATGGTTGCAGAAAACAGCATTGTTTGATGTTTTTGAGTGATAAGTTTTAAAATTCTATTTATTTCCGGTGCAAAACCGATATCAAACATTCGATCGGCTTCATCGAGGACAACAATGTTTACCGAGTTTAGAGTAAGATTTCTTTGTTGCAAATGGTCGGCTAAACGACCTGGCGTTGCGATAATAATCTGCGGATTACGACGGAGTGCATTTACTTGAGAAAAAAGCGCTGCCCCGCCAATGAGCACTGCGGTCGACATACCAAGTGGTCGAGCAATTTTGCGCAGCGTTTCATCAACCTGTAAGGCCAGTTCTCGGGTCGGTAGTAAGATTAAAGCCTGACCCTTGTGAGTGAGAATGCGTTGGAGTAGTGGTACACCGAAGGCAAGCGTTTTTCCCGTGCCGGTTTGAGCGATGCCGATGACATCTTTTCCAGTGATGGCGACAGGAATAGCCTGATGTTGAATGGGTGTGGGAATGGTAAAATTGAGACTCTCTAAAATAGAGAGGATTTTTGGTTCAATTCCAAGTCCTTGAAAAGTACTTGGTACTGCTTTTTGGGGCTGTAGTGTCATAGCTAAAAAAATAGTGACCCGTTATCTTCAGGCCACATTGCGATGACACTAAGGAAGTTCGAGTCTAGTGCTAGGCATAAATGCATAACACTAAATAAGTAATAAATCATACTACCATCAATAGGTGTTTTTGTCAAGCTTTAAGCCGTAAAAATATCTAAAAATAGTGATTATTCAAAACCTTGCAGGGTTATTAAAAAAAGGTTGTGGAGGATGTTTGACTTAAGTTTTGTTTTATTATACACTAAGCAACACTTTTGCACGCCTAGCTCAGTTGGTTAGAGCATCTCGTTTA
>CAYUHX010000022.1:0-12998 GCA_964444705.1 uncultured Gammaproteobacteria bacterium
TCCAGCCCTAACGGTTCATGGCACATTGATGAAGAGGGGAATATGGTGGGGAAGAGTCTGCGTGTGGATAAAGTGCAGACAAAAGAGTATGTAATTGAACCAAGTGATGATGCAACTCAATCAACTGTAGGGGAAGCCACGATTCCTGTGGGTGAAACTAAGTTAACAGTGAATAGTAGTCTAGTTGTACCTACATCAAAACTATTTATTACTTTTCGCACGAATTCTGGAGGTGCGTGGTGGATCTCAAAACAAGAAGCTGGACAGTTTGAGGTGTCGCTCGCTACTCCAGCAGTTGTGCCAACAGTGTTTGATTATTGGGTTGTTGGTGTGGCCACGACCACTGCTGCTTTTGATACACCGGGAGTCATAACTTCTGTCGAAAATATAGCACCGTCATCTTCGTCAACAATTGAGGAAGTTTTAATTCCTACAACTACTACAACGAGCTCAAGTTCAAATGATTCGAGTTCGACTAGTTCTAGTGAAGTTGCTTCCGCAAGTACCTCTACGCCTTAATTTTTTTTCAAGAAGAAGAAAAATTATGGTATACTAAACACCAAATTTATTCTGGCCAATTCTTTTTTTTGCTCGTATGCCTTCTTCCTTTGGTTCGTTCTTACGTTCGTGTAGTCGTTTTTTTATCTATGCATCTTTTTTTGTTGTACCGCTGACAGTGATGCCGTTTTTGCCAGAAGCATTTGAGTTCCCCAAGCAACTCGTGTTCTATGCCTTTCTTTTACTCGCACTTGCAAGTTGGCTCGGGTCAGTGCTGGTTGCGCGCACGCTTACCATTCGACACACACCACTTGATCGATTATTTTTTATCCTTTGGCTGGTGTATCTCGTGAGCGCTCTTTTTTCTAAACAGCCAGTAGTTAGTCTGCTTGGCAATCTTAGCCTGCCAGGGCCTTCTTTCTTGTCGGTGACTGCGTTATTGTTGTTTTATTTTGTTATCTTACAAGTGTGCAGTTCTCTTAAGGATGTATTAAGAGGAGTCGCGATCGTCTTTTCGTCCGTTGGGCTTAGTGCACTCTATAGCGTTCTTCAACTTGAAGGAGTGATGAAACATATTTTTCCTGCCCTCACCGTGTCGACCACGCTTAATCCCTCAATTCATTTATCAGCCTTATTTGGAGTAGTCGCTTTTTTGTTAGCGCTGGCGTTTTTGTCTATAAAAAAAACAGATCCAATGTGCGACGGTCTGGCTATTTTAACGCTCATTTCCACTGGAATATTGCTCATAATCACGGGGTCAAACATTGGGTGGGTGGCACTTCTTATTGGCACGAGTCTTTTACTTGTTATTTTACTTACTTTTCTTACGGAAGTGCGTTCCTGGTGGTATTCATTGGCATTCTCCACAGTGGTAATTTCGCTTTTGGCGCTTTTGTTACCGCTCATTCATTTTTTTCGTCTCAATTTACCGACCGAAATTGTGCTTGATCCAAGCACTTCATCGGTTGTGGCTTTTTCGGCAGTGAAAACAAATTTTAAATCTATGGTGGTGGGCACTGGGCCAGAAACTTTTGCAGTTAATTTCAATCAATTTAAACCGGCATCATTTAATACGTCACCTTTTTGGAATGTACATTTTGTCCATGCGGGGAATAGTGCCGTAGAATGGTTGGGAAATGTTGGTATTTTGGGTAGTCTTGCGTTGGTGGGTGTTTTTCTTGCCATCATTATTTTAATCGCACGTTCTTGGCTTCGCCACGTGTATCGTTCTGAAGAAAAGACTAGCACTTCACCCGTAGTGCCGAGCACAGTTGAAGGCGGGCTCGTGTGTGCAACTAGCCTTGGAGCGGTGTGGCTGCTTCTTCTGGGTCTATTTTTTGTTGTGTACTTTTCTTTTGTGTATTGGATTCTTTTTATAGAACTCACCGCATTTTTGATGCTCATTTTTTTGGCACTACGTGTGGTTGCACCAAAGACATCAGTGTATTCATTAAAAATTTCACCGCGATATGCACTTCCGTTTTCATTTGGCTCAATTGTGGTATTTACCGCGCTTGTGGTGGGAAGTATCTATTTAGTTGAATGGTGTGTGGCAGAGGCCCGTTATGTCGCAGCTATTGGTCAGCCATTTGAGAAAAGCATTCCTCTTTTAGAGCATGCAGTCGAACTTAATCCATATCAACCACTTTTTCATAACGCGTTAACTCAGATGTATTTTGCTGAGGCAGTTGATTGGTCGAGGCGTACAAACAATACTAATCAGGTGTATGGCCGCATTTCGCAAGCAATAAATGAAGCTAAAAAGATTACTGAGCTTACACCGGCCGAAACGTATGGCTGGGAGATGCTCTATACCATTTATAGTAACGTGCAAGCAATTCTGCCTGATGCGCATACCTGGAGCGTAAATTCGCTTGCTAAAATCATCGAGCTTGATCCAAAGAATCCTGAAGTCTATCAAACTAAAGCGAGTCTATTGAGCGAAGAAAAGCATTTTTCTGAGGCTGAACAATCGTTGGAGAAAGCTTTAGAGCTCAAGCCAGATTTGCTCAGTAGTTATATGGCACTCGCTGCCCTAAAGCTTAAACAATCAGATTTTTCTGCTGCGCTTGTTGCTCTTGAACGCGGTTTGCCGTATGGTGCAAACTCTCCGGAGTATCTTGTGCAAATCGCAGGTATGCAACTTAATCATCAGCCGAAAGAAGACCTTAACAAAGCCGAAGCCTATCTCACTCGCGCGCTGGTTTTCAATCAGCGTTATCCAGACGCCTTGTTTCTTTTGGCGTTCATTAAAGAAAAAAGAAATCAAAAGCAGCAGGCACTTTCACTTTATCAGCAGGTGTTTCAGCTCGTGCCGGGTGACAAAGAAGTGCAGAAAAAAATAAATGAATTAAGCAATGTGGCGCCCACTTCTTCTCCGGTCGTCACTTCAACGCCGGCCGTTACTCCTCCTGCAGTGAAAAAGCCAGTTCGTCGCGGTTCATAATTTTGATTGAAATTCCCATGGAAATTTTTGCTCGTGAAGGGGGGCTTAATGAACAGCAGCAGCAGGTGGTAAGAGAAGGCGATGGCCCCTGTTTGGTGCTCGCTGGTGCGGGGAGTGGTAAAACTCGAACAATTATTTTTCGCGTTGCACATCTTTTAGATCAGGGCGTTTCTCCTGAGCAGATACTTCTCGTCACATTTACCAATAAAGCGGCTGCGGAAATGCAATTTCGTTTACAGGCGCTACTTGGTAATAAAATTCATTTGCCTTGGGCCGGCACATTTCATCACATTGCATATCGGTTGGTGCGAATGTATGCACCTCTTCTTGGGTTCACTCGTCCGGTGAGTGTTCTTGATAGTGACGACAGTCTTACTTTAATTAAACTTTGTAGTAAAGAAAATAAAATTTCCGGTGACAAACGTTTTCCTTCACCACATGTGTTGCAATCGCTTATTAGTTTTTCACGGAATGCCGAGCAACCACTTGATGAGGTTATTGCACATAAATTTCCTGCCGCAGCAGTACACAGTGCTGCTATTTCTGAAATCGCCGATCGCTACACTCGAAAAAAGAAAGAAGCCAGCACGGTTGATTTTGATGATCTTTTAGTGTTTGCCAACCTTTTGCTCGCCCAAGAAACAATTGGAAAAAAAATTGCCACACAATTTAAGTATGTGCTCGTCGATGAATTTCAAGATACCAACAAAATTCAAGCTTCGATTATTAAAAAAATTTCTTCTATTCACCACAATGTACTCGTAGTGGGTGATGATGCGCAGAGTATTTATTCTTTTCGGGCTGCGGATATACAAAATATTTTGCAATTTGAAACATGGTATCCGCACACCAAAATTTTTAAACTTGAAACGAATTATCGTTCGACACCAGAAATTTTGGCGCTCGCTAATAATAGTATTGCCAACAACACAAACCAGTATGTAAAAGAGTTGCGTGCGGTGAATAAGAACGGTGAGAGGCCGAAAGTTCACCCCCAAGTGGGCCAAGTGGAAGAAGCTGTTTTTGTGGTGAAACAAATTCAGCAATGCCTCGATGAAGGAATTCCTCCAAACGAAATTGCGGTGCTCTTTCGCGCAGCCCATCATTCACAGCGGCTTGAGTTAGAACTGACTAAAGCCGGTATTCTCTATGATTACCGCGGTGGCGTGCGTTTTTTTGAACGTGCTCATGTGAAAGATATACTCGCGTATCTTCGCATTCTGCGTAATCCCGCCGATGCTACGGCGTGGTTGCGCGTACTTCTCCACGAAGAGGGTATTGGACCGGTGGCAGCAGAAAAAATTATTCAACAAATGAAAGATGGTGTCACGCAAGAACAAGTGCACATTGTTACGCAGATGCTTGGCAGCACAGCTCAAAAAGGGTGGCAGAATTTTTTAACCATTTGGCAGGCACTTACCGCAATTTCATCATCTACTCCGAGTGACTGCATTACTGCGCTTACCCAGTCTGCATATAAAGATTTTTTAGAGACGGAGTATATTGACAGTGGTGATCGTTTAGAGGATTTGGTGCAGTTGGGTGTTTTTGCTGGTACATATACCGACCTCGATCAGTTTTTGGCTGAAACGGCTTTGCAGGAATCGTTTGGCCTTGAGGCAGGTGCGGCCAATCGATCAGAAAAAAAAGATAAAATTATTTTGTCTACCATCCATCAGGCAAAGGGACTTGAATGGTCGGTGGTGTTTGTTCTTAATCTTGCTAACGGCGCTTTCCCCAACGATCGCGCCCGCCGCGAAGAAAATGGTATTGAAGAAGAGCGGCGGTTATTTTATGTGGCTATCACACGAGCGAAACAAAAACTTTTTCTTACCTATCCGCTCACAAGTGGGTCTTTTGGTGATTTTCTTTCCGGACCGAGTCCATTTTTGACAGAGATTAATCCTGAATTATGTGACGACCGCTCCCTGCTCTCTACAATGAGTAGCACGGTGTTTGATGATCCATCTGAAGATGTGCAGTATATTCCTGAGGATCGACCAATTAAAATTAAACCGGGTAGTTTTTTGCGTGATCTTGATGATCTATAGATGTTTCATCGGTGGCCACTGTTTTTTCAATATGTCGCACTTGTTTAGCCATGGCATGAACGTCGTTATGAATTTCTTCAATAGTATCTACTTCCGACAAAATTTCATCCTCTGTTTTCTCTGCTATTTTTTTTTGACCACGTAAGCCAGAGATGATAATTTCATTACCAATAAAATTTGAAACAAATAAACCTGTTGTCAACATGAGAGCGGTGCCAATCACTACGGACAGAGGACCATCCCACCATGGTCCTGGACTTTGCAAGGCGATGGGCACAAATAATTTTTCCATTATCATATCTATGCTGTGCCAAATGCCGCGCCACAGGGTCACCACGCCTATCGCTCCAAGAAAAGCGTAAAAAATAGGGCTATGACTACACCATTTGCGTACTTTGTCTTCTAATTTGTCGCCCCAGCGATAAAGATAGTAGTAGATTGATTTGAACATACGCGCCTTAATTTAAGCCAATAATCTCAGATTTTATCATTAACTATCGGTATTTTCAACACGGGTCTATGTGAGGGTAGGTTTGTGATCATGATATATTTTTTGTAAATAGGTAGCCACTATTTTTTAAATCAGATTTTTGTATGAAACATGAATGGAAAAAACATGAAAAAGAATTGTATCTGCCCAAGACTAAGCCAGAATCTATAAAAATACCAGCTTTTAATTTTTTTAGTATCAAAGGCGAAGGAAACCCCAACGATCCATTTTTCGCTGATTATATTGGTGTGTTGTATTCGTTGGCTTATGCGGTAAAAATGTCGCCTAAGGCCGGCATCGCTCCGCCGGACTATTTTGAATATACGGTATACCCCTTAGAAGGCGTGTGGGATATAACAGAAGACGCTAAAAAGAAAAACGATGGCAGGCTTGATAAAAACACTCTGGTTTTTAATTTGATGATTCGTCAACCAGATTTTGTATCACCGCAATTTGCTGCAGAAATTATTTCGCGCATCAAAAATAAAAAATCGCATCCGCTGTTAGAAAAAGCGCAGTTTGATAAAGTGGAGGATGGAGAATGTGTACAAATGTTACATATAGGAAAATACGATGATGAACCAGCCAGTTTCAAACAGATGGAAGAGTTTTGTGCACAAAATAATTTCATTCGAGAGTCAAAAACACATCGTGAGATTTATGTATCTGACGCCAGAAAAGTACCTCCAGAAAAATTAAAGACGGTTTTAAGGTTTAAAGTAAAAAGAGTATAATCTAACGCACTTCTATCATGTCTCCTTTACAACTATCCAAAATATTAAAAAATATTGGCCCAACCATGGCACAAAAATTGGTCAATGCCGGGATAGACACGCCAGAAAAATTACGGAAATTAGGGGCGAAAAAATCGTATCTTCGTATCCATCAAAGCGGTGGTTTTTGTGGTAAATTTCATGCGGGATATGTGTATGCTCTTGAAGGTGCGATTGCTAATTGTCATTGGTTAAAAATTCCAAAAAGTAAGAAAGAGGAATTTAAAAAATTTACACAAAAATTAAGAGTTAAATGAATGGGTTTTTTGTGCCTCATAAACCTGGTAAATAAAAATCTCCTTGCTCAAGGAGATTTTTATGTGGGCAATGATTGCCAAATAAACTAAAAATCGATCGTATTGAAATTAAGTCCTGGTGCCGAAAAATCTTCTTCTTTCAAGTTCCACATCTTTTCTACCATTGCGTAGCCTTTAGGATCGTATATTTTGAGATCAGCTCTGTTTTTGGGGTAATATTCAATAGAACCAAAATACATTGAGGAAAGCTCGGCAAAATATTCAAGTGGAGAATACGACGCGTACGCGCCCTTTTCAAACGACAGTCCAGTTTCACCCTCGGCATACAATTGATTCATGATGCCGTTAGAAAAAGCATTCGACACGTCCGTGTTTGATTGGCCTAATTTTTTGAAATGATAGGCGTGCGCTACTTCGTGTACAACCAAATGAAAAGCGAAGGGTGAATTGTTGGCAAAAGATTCGGTGGCACACACTCTAACCATATTGTGCTCCACCTCGTACCTTGCCGCATGGCTAACCACATTGCAATCGGACCCAGGGCCCATCACCCACCGTACCGTTTTTACAAAACTCTGGCGCTGTTTAGGGATACCCGCGAGTAATTGAGTTAGCATTTGCGACAAACTACTCAGTACTCCGGTTTTATCAGGTGTTTGATTATTAATAATCACCCCAAACCCAGCCAGGTTTTCTTCGGAATAGTCAACAAACGGAATTACGTAACGCACCTTGGTTGGATCTTGAAGCCCCAGGCTAGACTGCTCTCCAGAGCCAGAAAAAGCATCGCTAGGATAGCTTGGGAAAAATGCTTCCCCAGCTTGATCATTGTTGCTTAGTTGGTTGAACAGGGTAGTAGTCGGCGCTGAATTTTTTTCAGTAGGTGTGGTGAGGACTGCTTTAGAGGCTGTTGATTTGGCGGGTGTGAGATAAGGTTGTGTGGTTTTAGTATACAATTTATTTTTATTCATAGTTTGGCAGGCATTTTTATTTTTGACACAAACCGATTGGATAAAAGCATTTTCGTTATACGTTGATGGGGTTGTATGGTACACACGTAACAGTGGACAAGCGGCAGTCTTTAAAATCTTTAGAGATTTAGTGTTGCACACATAAGCCGACATTTTTTGATACGCCTGTTTGTTTTTGGCGGCGGCGGTGAGTGCTGAGACGGGAGCAATAAACAGGCACGATATAATGACTAGCGAAAGAATAAATCTATAAGAATGAATGGGCATAAGTTGGTGGTTATTTTTTTCTGGTTAAAATCGATAGCTGATGAATGCTTGGTATGTGTAAATCTTAGCATAATTGAGTTCTTTCTAAAATAGAGAGGTATGTAGTTTTTACAAAAAATTTATTTTGTTTCATTACGTGAATATTTTATGCATAATCTTCCCCTTGACTATTTTTGTTTTTAGAGTTAGAATGATTAGATTTTTTGGGAGAGGTAAGAAGAAAAATGAGAATTCATTTTTCTTCTCGCCTCGCACCCAGGCATCAACAGGGTGAAGAATGGAGTTTGTGATGAACGAGTTGATCGGACATCTCTGGAGTGATAAGCCGCTGCAGGCGGCGGCGCAAGAGCGCTGGGAGAGACCGTACATCCGGGTGTCGGAGCCAACGTCACCTACCGAGCCGATCACGCTCGTCAAGCGCCTTCAGGCGCTGCTCCCCTGGCGGTAACTCAGGAGGATACCGCCATCGCCGTCGCGTCAGGCTCCACTCGGGAGTCTGGCTGCGGCGGCCCAACAAATACATATATAAAAATAACGGCTTTTAAGGCCGTTATTTTAGTTGCGGTAATTGGGTGGTATTACTCTTTGGCTGGTTCAGGAGTCGTTTCGACCTCTACGGTTTTTTGAATCAAGGTAACGGTAACAACTTTGTCCGCATCTTCTTTGAAGCGCATCAGGCGCACTCCTTGCGTAGAGCGGCCCGAGCTTGGGATAGAGCTGAGCGGCAAACGAATCACCTGACCGTTGGTTGAGATAATCACAATATCCATTTCATCTTGTTTTGAAGTGTCGACGATGCTGGCATAAATAATGAAACCAGTTTTTTCAGTGACTTTTGCGGTTTTAATACCACTGCCGCCGCGACCCTGCACTTTATAACTATCAATGGCAGTAAGTTTACCAAGACCATTTTCACCAATTGTCAAAAATTCTAATTTTTTATTTTTTGGATCAACCACATCCATACCAATAACTTCATCAGTACCGTGGAGACGAATACTGCGGACTCCGGCAGCGGTGCGTCCCATGGCGCGTACGTCGCTTTCTTTAAAATGAATGGCCTGACCTTCTTTGGTGGCGATAATGAGTTCGTCAGTGCCGCGAGAAGGACGCACCCATTCCATGTGGTCGTCAGTTTTGAGTTTGAGGGCAATAATACCGCTTCTTCGGACATTAGCGAAGTCTTCGAGCGGTGTTTTTTTAATGAGGCCTTGGCTGGTCGCCATCACCAAGTATTTAAATTCGCTGAGGTTGCTGGTGGCGAGCATGGTGGTGATTTTTTCATTCGGTGCGAGCTGCAAAAAATTTACCATTGCTTGACCCTTGGCGGTGCGGCTGCCTTGCGGAATATCGTAGGCCATGAGTTGAAAAGCGCGACCACGATTGGTGAAAAACAAGATGTTGTCGTGCGTGTTGGTGGTGAGCAAGCGATCAACTGATTCTTCGTCTTTGGTGGTGACGCCAATCACACCTTTGCCTCCGCGTGATTGCTGGCGGAAGGTGTCAGGAGGCAAACGTTTGATATATCCATCCGTTGTCGTCATGATGATGGTCGTCTCGTTTGGAATCAAATCCTCGACAGTAAATTCTTTCACGCCATGCGATACGATTTGGGTGCGGCGTTCTTCGCCAAACTTTTCTTTAAGTTCGAGAGTTTCATCTTTAATGATGCCAAGAATTTTTGTCTCTGAAGCAAGAATGGCTTCGAGTTCTTTGATAAGTGTGCGTTTTTCGTTTAACTCATCTTCAATTTTTTGACGTTCCAAATTAGCAAGTTGCTGCAATTTCATTTCTAAAATGGCGGCAGTCTGGCGGTCGGTGAAGCTAAATTGTTTCATGAGTTGCACTTTGGCATCATCTTTGTCATTGGCGGCACGAATGGTTTTGATGATAAGGTCAATTTTATCAAGCGCCATGGTTAAGCCTTCCAAAATGTGGGCGCGATCTTTATTTTTTTGCAGGTCAAATTCAGTGCGGGCACGAATCACTACCTGACGATGTTTGATAAATTCTTCTAAAATGTTTTTGATGTTTAACACACGTGGCTGAATGCCGTCGATGAGTGCCAGCATGTTGTAATGAAATGTGGTTTGGAGATCGGTGAGATTAAAGAGTTGGTTGAGTACCTTTTTAGGGTACGCATCTTTTTTAAGTTCAATCACCACCCGCACACCTTCTTTGTTTGATTCGTCGCGTAAGTCTTTGATGCCTTCAAGTTTTTTCTCTTGCACGAGGCCGGCAATTTTTTCAATCATTTCAGCTTTGTTCACCTGATAGGGAATTTCGGTGACCACAATTTGAAATTGTCCATTTTTATTTTCTTTAATTTCGGCCCGGGCACGCATCGTCACGCCACCACGACCAGTCGCAAAGGCGGCCAAAATATCTTTTTTGTTATACACAATGCCGCCCGTTGGAAAATCAGGTCCTTTAATAATTTCCGCAAGCTCCTCAACAGTGATAGCGGGATTCTCAATAAGACTCATTACACCCAGGCAAATTTCATTGAGGTTGTGAGGAGGAATGTTCGTGGCCATACCAACCGCAATACCCATTGTGCCGTTGAGGAGAAGATTGGGTACTTTGGTGGGTAGAACCGTTGGTTCGTTGTTCGTGCCGTCGTAGGTGGCAATGAATCGAACAGTATCTTTGTCGATATCGCCAAGCATTTCTTCAGCCACAGCGCGGAGCCTCGCTTCGGTGTAACGCATGGCTGCCGCACTATCACCATCCATAGAGCCAAAGTTTCCTTGACCGTCTACGAGTTGGTGACGCATGGAAAACTCTTGGGCCATACGAACGAGCGAATCATAAATTGCGATATCACCATGGGGATGAAATTTAGCCATCACCTCACCAACCACGTGGGCTGATTTACGAAAACGGGTAGTGTGACGCAATCCAAGTCGCCACATGGCATACAAAATACGGCGATGGACTGGTTTTAACCCATCACGTACATCGGGCAAGGCGCGTGAAATAATAACGCTCATGGCGTATTCGAGGTACGATTGCTTAATTTCGTCGACGATAGGTGTTGGTGTAAGTCGGCCAATTTCTGGAGCGAAAAGTTTTTGTTGCATACTCGAAAAAAAAGTACTCACATAAATCGTGAATCACGCAGCTGCAGTTTTTTTGAAAAAACAGCGGCCTGATAGGCGATCAATGATTTCACATTACTTCGTTTTCTTACTCGAAGAAGCAATTGGTGTGGATGACGGCGTGCTGTGCGCGGTCATATCTGTGCTGGTCGAAATCAAGCTGCTCGTGGCGGCCGTCGAGCTTGTTGAAATGCGTAACAGAGCGGCTTGCAGTTCTGCTTTCACCGCGCGAGCATTTTCAGCATCGTTTTTTGTTTGTTGCCAGAGCGTATCAAATCGGGCACGGCTTTTTTCTAAGGCCGCTGTATGGTCAGTTGACCAGCCAAAATCAGTGTATTGTTCTTTAAACGACCATAACCAAATAATGAGCATGAGTGCTGCAAAACTGCTCACCGCCACCCACAACCAACGTCGCAATACTTGGCGGCCACGCTCTCTGGCAATTAAGGCCGCGAGTGCTTTTGATGCCGAAGTGGGAGAGGTAGGTTCTTCATCTTCTTCTAAGTGATCGGTATTGTGCAACTCCTTTTTTTTGTCGGAAGGGTTTTTCTTAAACACCATTTCATTAAATACCAATGATGGCATTGGTTTTGCAGAAGTTGATTTTTTGTTGGTTTTTTTGGCAGCGGGCATAGCGCTCAAAAAGTGATTAGATATTTTTTTCGAGCACGATAAGTTTCATATCTTCTTGAGGCAAATCTTTTTGTTTGAGAATAATTTTTTTCTCTACCCCTTCAGATTTGAGGCCAATTTCTTTAATAAACGCGCTTACCGGAAGTGCCTTTGGATCAGAATCACATTCAAATCCCATAGGGATGACAATGCGTGGTTCAAGAGCAGTTACTGTTTCGGCTGCATCGCTCGGGCTAAGATATCGTCCATTTCCTCCGACTGGAATAAACAACACATCAATTTTGCCAAGCGCGTCAAGTTGTTCGGCCGGAATTTTTTTGTCCATTCGTCCGAGATGCACCAGGTTCATGCCCTCGGCGGTGATTTTAAAAATAAGGTTGTCGTCATTGCCGGGAAAACTGGTGAGTAAAATGGTCTTGATATCAAATTCACCTAAGGTAGAAATGATAAAAGGGTTTTGAGTCAAAGTCACGCCGTCATCTTCGCCTCGAGAAAAAAGAGCAATTTGTGGAGCAAAGCTGCGAGGAAAATCACCAGCCGCCACTTTGTAGGGGTCGAAGATAAGGGTAATTTCTTCTTCGAGTGGTTTGGTTTGAAGTTTAAGACATGTTTGTCCTAACCAGGAAATATGCATAACAGCAAAGTTAATAGCCGGAAAAAATGAATTAAGAAGTCTGTTACTCAAAGCAAAGTATAGCATAGGGTAACGGGCCCGGCAAGAAATGAGAAGTGAGAATTTTTGCTAAAGAAATAGATCGCTCCGTATGTTTGTATTTTTTTAAAAATAAGCACCTTTTTTAATGCATGGCTATGAAAGGGTTGACAAAACCCAAAAATTATGCTATGTTTAGGCGTTAATTTGAGTGAATTTACCGTCCCCGTGCGTGCCGCAGAAGGTCAGCTCAGCTGGCCAGGCGCGCAAGCGGACCGTAAGACGAGTCCGTTGAGGTACAACCATGCACGATCTGATCGCAGAGAATGATACTGGTGATCGCGGTGAGCGTATTGACCTCTGGGAGCCGGAGGCTCTGAGGAGCTTCGACGCCCATCTGCAGCGTCGCGGCCGTATCGCCGGTCTCGTCGTTCTGAGCATCATGCTCGCAATCGCAGCCATGATCGGCCACCAGATGCCCCGATTGTCGAGCGTCTCGGCTCCTCAGCAGGCCGTGGCCACCACGTCGCGCGTCGACCCCCTGCCCCAGCGCGAGGCAACTGCGCCACCACCGGCCGATTCGACCATCGGGGACAAGACCCCGGCCATCGGGCACAGGGGCGCGCAGGTCGCAGCCGCGGAGCAGCTGCTTACCGGCCCCACCAGCTGCGCCGCCGGCATGAGCTGGCGCGCCAGCCGCCACGGCGGCAAGTGTGTGGCAAAGCGCAGTCTCCGCCGGCGTGGGAAGTAGCCATGAAGAGGCGGTCCAAATCGAAGTTCTCGATTTCTTCCACCCCCGTCTCTCATCGGTGCAGAAGTAGCAAGGCCCCCACCATCTCGGCCGCCGCATCTGCTGAAC
>CAYUHX010000023.1:0-12915 GCA_964444705.1 uncultured Gammaproteobacteria bacterium
CCGGCCACTTCTCAGCCGGCTTTGATGGACCACGATCAGGTGGTGACTTTTTTTCATGAGTTTGGGCATCTTTTGCACCATGTGTTTGGTGGTCGCCAGCGATTTATTCGTTTTTCAGGCGTCGCAACTGAATGGGATTTCGTAGAAGCGCCTTCACAGTTGTTTGAAGAATGGGCGTGGGAGTACGAGGTGTTGAAAAAATTTGCTCGGCATTTTCAGAGCAACGAGATAATCCCAGAAGATTTAGTAAAAAAAATGCGTGCCGCTGATCGGTTTGGTAAAGGATTGTTTGTCGCTCGCCAAAGCTATCTGGCAGCTGTATCGTTTGGCTATCATGCGCGCAGTCCAGAAAATCTAGACACTACGTTAGAATTAAAGCGCATTAAAGAACGATATTACCCCATTTTTGCGTATGTAGAAGGAACGCATTTTCAAGCTGGGTTTGGACATCTTACCGGCTATTCAGCGATTTATTATACCTATATGTGGTCGCTGGTGATTGCAAAAGATTTAATTTCAATTTTTAAAACTGAAGGGTTGCTTAGCAAACAAAGTGCTGCACGATATCGACACTATATTCTTGGACCAGGCGGATCGAAAGATGCTATGGAGTTGGTAAAAGACTTTTTGGGGCGTGAGTATTCATTTGAAGCGTTTGCAGACTGGTTGCAGAAGACAGAATAATGATGTAAAAGTATGAATTCTTTAACTCAATTAGACATTGTACATAAACGATTGATGCGTACGCGCGATCCAATTCGCGCGAAACATTCGCAGCGTTTTTTCAAAACCGGAAAAGGACAGTATGCCGAGGGAGATCTTTTTTTAGGCATACCTGTTCCGGTATTACGGAAAATTTCTCGAGAGTTTCAGCATTTGTCGCACAAAGAAATCATAGCTTTGCTGCACTCGTCGTGGCATGAAGAGCGGCTACTCGCATTGTATGTGCTTGTATTTCAATTTCAAAAAGGATCTTTTTCGAATCGAGAAATCATCGCAAAATTATACCTGCACGAAACGCGCTATATAAATAATTGGGATTTGGTTGACACCTCGGCAGATAAAATTTTAGGAGAGTTTTATCTAGACAAATCAATTGATCCATTACTGCATTTAGCTCGGTCAAAAAATCTGTGGGAGAGGCGTATGGCGATTATTGCCACATTCGCGTTTATTCGTAAGGGAAGTTACGAGGCGACCATAACAATTGCCGAAATACTTCTCACTGATAGTCATGACTTAATCCATAAAGCAACTGGTTGGATGCTTCGAGAGGTGGGAAAGCGGGCGCTCGCAGTTGAAGAAACATATTTAATGAAATATTTTAGAGAAATGCCACGCACGATGCTTCGTTATGCAATTGAAAAATTTCCTGAGGCAAAACGACAAAAATATTTATTGCACACTATATAAAAAATTTTTTTAAGTACGCTGGTATGGGAGAAAAAACTAGCATTAATTCTGCAAATGTATTGCTGAGCTGGCCTGTGCCCGGAGAAATGACAGATGAGCAAAAGGCAGCTGCCAAAAAAACACATGAAGTGAGTGGTGAAATGGACAGGATTGCTCAGCACATGCGGGATGATTTAAAAAATTTTGTCGTCAAATATATCACAGCGCACAATGCGCAGCCTAACGAAGCGAGCTATGAAGCAATGGATGATGGTGAGTTTCAAAGAGTGCAATCACTCGTGATTGAAAAATCATTTGATGATGAAAAATATTTGTATAAAGATGCGTTGGCGTTTTTTAGTACGGTGGCTGGTCTGGCTGAGATCATTATAAATGCAAACAGAAAATTTTATGCTGAAACGTGTGTGCGTCGAGATGAGCTTCTCGGTTTGCAGCAAATTTGGGAAGATGGAAAAAAAGTGCTTTTGAGTACTGGTCCAGATAAGGCTATAAAGTTCAATTTTGTAAAACAAGGCTTATATAAGTTGGTGGAACAGTATCCTCGGGTAAATGAATTGACGGACATGGTGATTGATATTCTTCCTGCGAGAAAGAGTGGTGAGATTGTGAAACAGCACGCTAAGCAGGCACAACCACTTCCTCATGCGCGAAAAATTAAAATTCCAAAATATTTAAATTGGTTTTTGGGTGGTGCATTGGCGGCGACAATTGCGCACGGTGTGGTTGGGCCTCGTGAGCGTCCTTTCAGTGAAGAATATGGATCTGTTCAAAAAAAGGAGTCACAAACACGGGCACAAAAATTCAAAAATGAATACTTGGTTTTTTTCTTGAGTAGTGAAATTAAAAGTTTAACGTACGAATGGGGTGTTCTAAAATTTGAAATAGATGGTCAGCCAGAAGAGGTTTTTAAAAAGATGTTTAAATCTCGTTTTTTTGCGATTTATAATAGAGTGGGGGAGGAGAAAGAAATTTTACCGAGATATGTTTTGTTTAAAAAAGATTTTTTGGATGTGGCAATCAATAAAGCTGAGATAGTAGTGGAAGAAACAACAACTTCTCTTCAGAGGCCGGTTACAAGTGCGGTATATTTTAATAAATTAGATCAATTTACCTCTAAGTTGGATGCCTACGTGCGAATGGATCTGCCTATTGAAGTATCTAAGAAAAAAAACCGGCATCATTATCAAAAGAAATAAATAATAACTTAGTTTAAAAATAAAAAACTCTCCACAGTGCATGGAGAGTTTTTTAGTCATGTCTCGTGAAAATAATTTTTTCAAGAAGCATGTTGAGCCGCCCCCACCCTCGACGCATGACTGCGGAAGGTGGGGGGGCGGTGTGACCACGCTCAGAGTGGGGTGGGCAAAAGCCGGTTGGCGGCGCCGCCTTACTCGTTGCTGGTCTTGTTGTCCCCGCCCGTGGGGGCGGGCTGGGTTTCACCACCCGAGGAGCCAGGCGACTCCTTGCCTGCTGTCTGGTTCTCGGAGTCTTTCTCCTTGGGAGGAGGGGCCTCTTCACAGCCCGCCTCCCCCACCTGGCAGATGTCGGCGAAGGCGGGGGGGGCGATGAGGAGGGTGGTGGTGAAGAGGGTGGTAGCGAAGGCGGCGAGGCAGATGTAGCGCTTCATGCTAGCTCTCCTGGACAAGTACCGCGATGATCGCGGCCACGAAAGTGCCTATTTATAGGCAATTTGGTGGCTACGACCAGTTTTTTAATTTCTAACAGGCCAGTATAGCATATTTTTAGACTATTGTCAAGAGTATGACGGGATAGGTGTATTTTGGAGAAAGAAAAATAAAAAAATCTCCTCGACATTCATTAAAGGAGATTTTTAATGCAGGAATTTTTTAAGAAAAGGATTATTTTTTCAAATCTACAATATCTTTTTCATAGCGTTCTGCTGTGGCGACCACGTTATCACCATAAAAGCGATATTTAGTATTGGTGCCGCCGGAGAAATAACGCATGGCCGCAGCCCATTCACCGCTCACTGTTCCGGCGCCATCGGCCTTGAGTTTTATGGCGGCAGCCACAAAAGCATCGCGGATATCAAAGGGGTTAGCAAATGTTTTTCCCGTGAGAGCGGTTACTTTGTTTTTATAGCCCATCCAAGTGGAGGGGATAAATTGTGCTGGGCCCATGGCACCGCCCCAACCCAGTTGATTTCCTTTTTTGTCTTTCATAGGGCAAGAGACAGGGGTGATGTCTGGGTCGAGTCCAAGATCACTGGTGATGGCTGCAAAGGGCACTTGGTCACGTTCAGGTTTCATCACCACTTTCCAACTTTTTTCTGGCGGATCACCACGGCGGTTGCAGGTGCCGACATTTTTTCCGAGATTAGATTCTTGAGTGAGAATGGCAAGTAGGAAAGACGTGCGCACACCAGTTTGTTTGGCAACCCAGTCCGCAATGGTGACGGCCTCGCCAAAGGTGATTTGTTTGCCACCACCAATAAGTTCGTAGAGGCGGTTTTTGATTTCCTTGGCGCGTTGTTTTTGGTCGGCGAGTAAACTTTGATATGTTTGTTCTTTACCTTTGGTTTCTTCAAGAAGAGTTGCTTGTTCTTGGGTACGTTCGACTAATTCTTTTTGTTGGATGGTTTTGATACTGAGGAGGTGTCCAGCCTCTTCTTTGGCGGTTGCATACGCTTCTTTTTGTGTTTCAAGTTCTTTTTTTGTTTTTTTTGTGGTATCAATGAGTTTTTTGAGTCCGATGGAAAGCTGTTCGTAATTTTGAAGGTCAACAAAAGCATCGGCGAGACTTTCTGACGAAAGAAGGGTAAGAAATTCGCTTTGATCGGCACGGTTGAGCAGACGAAGAACGTTTTGAATTTCTTTGGTGAGAGTATTAAGACGATTTGTTTTTTCTTGAATAGAATGTTCTGTGACGGTAATTTGGCCGGTGAGGCGAGTAATTTTAAGATTCATGGCTTTAATTTGGGCTTTTAGGGTCGATTGCTGTAGTTTAAGTTCATTGATTTTTTTGGATAATTTTTGTTTTTGGGTTTTGGTGGTGCTGAGTTCTTTTTCAAAAGCCGCAATTTGATCTTCAACTTGTTTTAATTCGAGTTCAAGTTGTTCTTGGGGGTTCGTGTCGGCAAAAACAGGAGGAGAAATAAGAGTTGCTAAAAACAATCCTAAAAGCACATAAGGAGCAATTTTTTTGGAAAGATATTTTTTTTTGAATAAAAGATTCACTCTGGTCAGGTTAAAAAACAAGTGCTAGTATTATACCATTAGTTTTGGCTATTCAACACCTATGAAGATTACTCTTTGCGGAAGTATCGCATTTATTGATGAAATGAAGGAAATTGGACGCACACTTGAGGCGCTTGGACATGAGGTTAAGATGCCGCCACTTACTATTCGCAATGAACACAATCAAGAAATTTCGGTGAAGGAGTATTATGCACAACGGAAAAATGCCTCTGTAAGTGAAAAAGATGTGTGGCTTTGGCAAAAGAAGGGAGAATTAATTAAAGAACATTTTGTCAAAGTTGCCTGGTCTGAGGCAATTTTAGTGCTTAATTATGAAAAAAATGGAGTGTCTGGGTATGTAGGCGCAAATACTCTGCTTGAAATGGGGCTCGCTTTTTATCTAGACAAACCCATTTATTTGCTTTTTCCTGTACCAAATAGCGCATATAAAGAAGAAATTTGGGGAATGCATCCAGTGGTGATTGATAACGATCTAACGCGGCTTGCTCCGCTTAAGAGCTTATGATAACGTCTCAATTGCCGCGTGGGGCCAAATTGGTATTTAAAGGAGAAATTTTTGAAGTATACCAGTGGGAGCAAAAAATGTTTGATGGATCGACGGCTATTTTTGAAAAATTGAAACGGGCAAACACCGCTGTGGTAATTCCGGTAGTGGGAGATAAAATTTTGATTACCATAGAAGAACAGCCAGACAAAGGGCTTTTTTACTCCATTCCTGGTGGTCGTTGTGAAGAAGGTGAGGAGCCGATGATTGCCGCCGCTCGTGAACTTCTTGAAGAAACTGGATATGCTTCAAGTGATCTGGTGCTTTGGCGAGAAGAAACTCCAGCAAGTAAAATGATATGGACTTTATATTACTATGTTGCCAAAAAATGTGAGTATGTTCAGCCGCCAGCACTTGATTCTGGCGAAAAAATTATCACCAAACTTGTTTCTTTTGATGAATTTTTAGCTTTGGCCGACGAGCCGCTTTTTGCGGAAAAATCTCTTGTTCCCATTCTGATCAAAGCGCGTTACGAACCACAGGTACGAGAAAATCTACATAACTTATTATTTGCTTAATTTTGTATGGCTTCCACTTCCCACACTGCAATTACACCTACCCGAGCTGAAAATTACCCTGAATGGTATTTGCAAGTTATTCAGGCTGCAGATTTGGCTGAGAACGCGCCAGTGAGAGGGTGTATGGTGATTAAGCCCTGGGGGTATGCCATTTGGGAAAATATTCAACAGGTGCTTGATCGTAAATTTAAAGAGACTGGTCATCAAAATGCTTATTTTCCGCTATTTATTCCCAAAAGTTTTTTAGAAAAAGAGGCTGAACATGTAGAAGGTTTTGCCAAAGAGTGTGCGGTGGTGACGCATCATCGTTTGGAACAGGGGAAAGATGGCACGCTCGTTCCGGCTGGAGAGCTTGAAGAACCGCTTATTGTGCGGCCGACAAGTGAAACTATTATCGGCGCCATGTTTGCCAAATGGACGCAGTCGTATCGTGATTTGCCGATTTTAATTAATCAATGGGCCAACGTGGTGCGTTGGGAACTCAGACCACGGCTTTTTTTGCGCACGACAGAATTTTTGTGGCAAGAAGGTCATACTGCCCATGCCACCGAAGAAGAAGCGCGAGTGGAAGCTAAAAAAATGTTAGATGTCTACACTGACTTTGTCGAAAAATACATGGCTATTCCAGTTATTCCTGGTGAAAAAACGGTGAGCGAACGTTTTCCTGGGGCGGTGGTGACCTATACCATTGAGGCGATGATGCAAGATGGTAAAGCTTTGCAAGCGGGTACATCGCACTTTTTGGGGCAAAATTTTTCTCGCGCTCAAGAAATTAAATTTTTAAATCAGGAGGGGGCGATTGATTTTGCCTGGACGACGTCGTGGGGAGTTTCTACCAGGCTTATTGGGGCACTTATCATGACGCATAGCGATGATGATGGTTTGGTTTTGCCCCCACGGTTGGCGCCCGAGCAGGTGGTTATTTTGCCGATCTATCGAGATGAAAAAGAAAAACAAGCAGTACTTGAGTATTGTCAAAGTTTGGCGGATGAATTGAGAAGTGTGCAGTATGAAGGTGCTGCGGTGCGGGTGATGATTGATACACGCGATCTTCGAGGTGGAGAGAAAAAATGGCAGCATGTGAAAAAAGGCGTACCGCTTCGTCTTGAGATCGGTCCGCGTGATATGGCAGTTGGAGTAGCAACCCTCTCGCGACGTGATCAGCCTGCATCAGAATCAAAGACAATTAATCGAAATGAATTAGTGAGTGTAGTGAGTGAGATTCTTGGCGATATGCAAAAGGTATTGTTTGAACGCGCGCTGCAGCGTCGAGAAGCGGAAACAAAATTTATTTCAAGTCTTGAGGAGTTTAAAACTTTTTTTAGTGAAGCAGGACCTGGTGGATTTGCTCGTTGTTTTGCTGCAGATGATAAAAGTTATATGGCTATTCTTGATGAGCTTAAAGTTTCAGCTCGCTGCATTCCTTTGGCAGATAATGATGAGCGGGGAACATGTATTTTTAGTGGTCAAACTGGTGTACGACAGATTGTCTTTGCTCGAGCATATTAGTGAGTAATCATGACTTCTTCTTTATATAACACCGAAAAGCTGCGAATAAAACCGGGTAGTTTTAAGGTCTCTGGAGATGGAGTGTTTTACACTCTTCAAGGAGAAGGAATTTCGATGGGAAAGCCGGCTTGTTTTTTGCGTCTGCAATTGTGTAATTTGCGTTGTGGATGGTGTGATACGTGGTATACGTGGAACCAAGATACGCCTGAATTTTGGACTGAAAGTCAAGATTGGACGATAGAAGAAACGAAAGAAAAAATAGAAAAGATATGGGGTGCAGAAAATGACTTGATTGAAAAACGTCTGGTGATTACCGGTGGTGAGCCTTTGCTTCAGCAAAATAATATTGAACAATTACTTCGATTATTGCCAGGGTGGGTTTGCGAAATTGAAACAAACGGCACGATTGCACCAATGCCATATCTACAAGCACATTGCCAGTTTAATTGTTCGCCCAAGCTGGCACATTCACAGAACTCATTGTCTACTCGTATAAAAAAAGAAACACTTCAACTTTTCAACACTCTCAAAACAATTTTCAAATTTGTGGTTAAAACCCCAGAGGATATTGAAGAGATGGAGCAGCAGGTGGTGCGACCGTGCGGTATTGATGTCACCAGGGTGGTAATTATGCCGGAAGGCACTACTTCTGAGGAAGTGAATCGTCATGCGCGAGCGGTGGTAGAAATAGTAAAAAAGAAAGGGTATCGGTTGCTTGGGCGTCAGCACATTGAAATATGGGGCAAAGAGCGTGGAGTTTAGAATGATGCAAAAATGGATATTTTTATAAATTGTGAGAAAAATAGAAAGGTATGCAACCCCCATTTATTACTCGTTTGATTACAAAAATTGCTACTCGTTTGGGGGCAAAGGTGCTTGTTGAACCAGAATATGGCGTTGTGGGTCAAATTACTTTTAAAAGTGGTAAAACAACTTTTTTTCGAAGTATTAATTTTAATCTTAATCCCACTGGATCATCACACATCGCGAAAGATAAAGGCTATACAAAATTTTTTTTAAAAAAGTTTGGGTATTGTACTCCGGAGGGAAAAACTTTTTTTAGCGATGCATTAAACAGTCGTCTTGAAAGAAAAAGAACCATTGATGAGGGGTGGAAATACGCGACTTTTTTGGGTTTACCAGTGATAGTGAAACCAAATGACTTAAGCCAAGGAACTTTGGTAAGTAAGGTGTATACCAAGCATGAATATTATCGAGCGGCGCGGGCAATTTTTCGTCGGACCAACGTGCTTTTAGTTGAGCGGTTTTATGTGGGTAATGATTATCGCATTGTGGTTCTTGATAACAAAGTTATTTCAGCGTATCAGCGTCTGCCACTTCGAGTCATGGGTGATGGTCGCCACACAATAGCTGAGCTTTTGGGTAAGAAACAGACTGTTTTTAAAAAACAAGGTCGAGATACTCGGCTCAATTTTGAAGATCCGCGTATCCGTCAGTATCTCGGGCGGCAAGGTTTTTCTTTGTCAACAATACTTCCTCATGAAAAGGAAATTTTTCTTTTGGCCAACGCCAATTTATCTACTGGGGGCGAAGCGAAAGATGTCACTGACAGCATTCATCCTGATTTTACAAAATTAGCGATTGATGTTACTGAGAAGATGGGGTTGCGATTGTGTGGCATTGATATTATTACGACTGATTTGTCGCAACCAGCAAAGAAGTATATTATTTTAGAAATAAATAGTGCACCCGGCCTCAGTAATTATCGTTCGTTGGGAAGAAAGCAAATGAAAATTGTTGAAGATTTATATGAACAAGTTATTCGCGCGTTAGAAAAGAAAGAGCGTTAGCAGTTTGTATCAGTGGCTTAGAGATAAAAAAATAATGAAAAAACATGAGTCAGTTGGCTGAAGAAGAAGCATATATTTTTGTTGGGGGAAGAGAAATTAAGTATTTAGTAAAGAAAAGTGCTCGTGCCCGCAGATTGCGGCTTGCTGTTCATGCGGGTGGGCGTGTGGTGGTGACGATTCCTTCGCGTGGAGTGTCGCTTTCTGAAGCGCACGCGTTTGTACAAAAACAAGCTACTTGGATTGTTAACGCTCAAGCATGTGTGCCCGCTGCCGCTGCATTACCAAGTGCGCGAGAAAGACGAAAAGATTTTTTGCACTACGCGCCGGTGGCACGGGCGCTTGTCCAAAAAAAGTTGAAAGAGTTGAATGTATATTATGGTCATACCTATGGGCGAGTAAGTGTGCGCAATACGAGCACTCGTTGGGGTAGTTGTTCCAGGAAAGGAAATTTGAATTTTAATTATCGAATTATTTTTTTGCCAGAACATCTTTGCAATTACGTGGTGGTGCACGAGCTCTGCCACCTTAAAGAATTTAATCATTCACGTGCGTTTTGGCAGTTGGTGAGTAGGCGTTGTCCTGATTATCAAAAAAATCGTGCGGAACTTCGACGAGAATTTCATGTATAAAAAAGTGTTAGACATTTATTAAAAATAAAACGAGCCTGCGATCTGCAGACTCGTTTTATTTTGTGCTCGGATGGAGTGGAAATGCCGCTCAAGCCCAGGTTCGAGCGAGCGCCTGGGGAGGAGGGTGATCCTAGAAGATCGTGGTACCGCGCCCGTTGGCGCGGTCAAGATTCGGCAGCGTCTTCGGCTTGGTCGACATAGACGCCGCCTTGGTCACCGGTGCGATGACCATCGCAGATGGAGCCTGAAGCGGTGCAGTGACCGGCACCACTTCGAGCGTGGGCGCCGGCGACGTGACCACTTCAGCCGGCTTGGGTGCCAGCTTGCCCACGCCGGTGATCACCACGCCACGCCGGCCGCTGGGCACGAGGGTGCCTTTGCCCACCATAATGGCATACACCTTCGACACCGTCTCCCGGGCGCAGCCAATCATGTTGGCCAGCTCCTGTTGCGTTGGCTTTTGTTGAAGTGACAGGTTTCCTTGCGAATCGGTCACCCCGCCGGCGTCATGGGCCAGCTTGATGAGCAACCAGCGGAGCCGGCCTGCCACATCCTGGGTGGCCAAGGTGACGATCAACTCGTTCGCTTGGCGTAGCCGTTGCGCTAGGATGCGCAGCATGTTCTCACGCAGCTCGACGCTCGCTGCCAGGTGGGTCGTGAAGTCGTTTTTGCTCAGTACGAGCACGTCACCATCACTGTCCATAACAAAATCGATATCGCTTGGCTCGTTGCTGATAAGCGTCATTTCACCGCATACCTCGCCGAAGCGAGAGATCGCAAGAGTCATTCTGTGACCATCCTCGGTGATGCAGACTTTTGCGAGGCCAGCCACGATGATGAAGAGGCCATTGCTGGTCTCACCGCGCCGAATAAGCATGGTTCCGGCACAAGGTCTTTTCATCTTCATCTGACGGGCGAGGGCTTCAAGCGTCGCCTCTTGAACTCCCTGAAAGAGAGGAGATTTTTTCAGAAACTCGATTCGCTTCAGTATCGTAGTCATCTGTGCCCCTTTCGCATGGCCCACACAGGCCGTTAGGGTGAGATAAAAATAAGATAATGCGAATAAAATGTCAAATTTTTTTAAACGTTGGTGGTGCCGGAGAAAAAAATAGTTTTTTTGACAATACAAAAAACTATTCGTGTGATATACTATAAAAAATAAATGATAGTCTTCATTTAATTTTTTGAAGATATGTTAAAAAAAGGGGGGAAGAAAATACTCATCATTGACGATGATGGCGATTTTAGAAATATGCTTTCTGAGCAGCTTGGTCAAAATGGCTTCGTCATTTTTCACGCATTTAATGGAGTTGAGGGTTTACAAAAAGCGAGAGAAACCAAACCAGATCTTATTTTGCTCGATATTATGATGCCGGTGATGGATGGGCTCACCATGCTTCATCAGCTGCGGCAAGAGCCGTGGGGTAGGGCAATTCCTGTAACTATTCTTACTGCTTCAAAAGACACTGCCAAAGTGAGTGAGGCGTTGACGCATGGCGTGTATGACTTTATTTTTAAAACCGATTGGAAGATATCTGAGGTGGTGGGAAAAATCATTCATCAGGTAGAATATACAGTACCCGTGGCGCAGGCGTAGCAGACTATAGACTATTTTTTTTCTTGTGCTATAATTTTAGCGCTTTAGCTGGGGAAAGCTCATTGTGTTTGGCAAAAGCCTTTCTTTTATATGTTCACTACTGCATTTTCTTCTGACCCGCATCTTGTGCCCATTAGCGAACCACCAGAGTGGGGCAAGGGAGGGGAGGGTCAGCTCTCGGTGGATGTGCTTCATACGGAAAAAGAAGTAATCATCGTTGCTACTATGGCGGGCACAAAGCCTGATCATATCAGTCTCCATCTTCATAATGATTTACTTACTATTCGTGGCGAGCGCCAGGCCCCTATTCCTTTAGGCGGTGAATATTTTTACCAAGAGTGCTATTGGGGCCCTTTTTCCCGAACTATTGTTCTGCCCACTGAAGTAAAAGAAGAATCAGCTCACGCTGAATATCGCAATGGTGTGCTCATTATTCGTTTAGCTAAAGCTAAAAGTGATAATCAAATCCCTTTATTAGTCATCGAAGAGTAGTTTTTTTCATGTCCCTTCCCACATTTTTTTCAACCAAAATTTTTCGTATCATTTTAATAGGAGTGGTGGGTTTTGTGGTGTTTATTGGTGGCTTTTTTCTGGCCACAACTATATATCGTTCTTCGTATGCTGATCGTGTCTATCCGGGGGTTTTTTTGGGATCATATCCGGTTGGTGGTTTGAGTAAACAAGAAATTAAGAGTTTAGTTGAAAAAGTTCAGGCTCGTTATGATAAAGAAGGTTTATTAGTACAATTATTGAATAAAGAAGGACGCACCGAAAAAGAAGTGAAACTTGATTTTGCATCTGGTGGAGAAGGAAAAGATCTTTTTTTTCGTCTAGATAGTGAAGCTGTTGCCACTGAAGCAACGCTGGTTGGTAAAAAAGGATCGGCGTTTTCGCAAATTATTTCTCCTTGGACGTTGCGAATGAAACCAGTAAAAATTTCAGTTGCAGTGGTAACTAATTTTTCTGCACTAAAAGATTTTCTCAAGACGCAGGTAGTTTCATTTGAAGATGTTCCACGAGAGCCAGAGCTTGTGATTTCTCATTTTTCACCGCTTGAGTATTCTGTAGAACCAGAACAAGCGGGATGGTCTTTTGATCTCGATGATGGGGTGCAAAAAATAACGAACGCAGTGCAGAATATGTCATTTGTGCCCGTTGTTCTTGCTCCAAACCACTTCACCCCACAGTTCACAGCTGCTGAAGTCAAAAAAGCTGTTCCTGGTTTGCTCGTGTCACCAGTTGGTGTGGCGCCGTTGGTGTTTCGAGTGGCAACAAGTACTTTTTCGTCAGCGACTTCATCGCGAGAATGGATAATCGAGCCGGAGAATTATCGTGAATGGTTGGGGGTTGAGCGTGGTATTGATCAGCATTTAGTACTCGCCTTTAAAAAAGATGTAGTTGAAAAATATATTACGCACACACTCCGACCTGAGCTTGATGTTCCAGCTCAAAACGCTGTTTTCACCGTCGTTGATGGGCGGGTAAAAGAGTTTAAGGCTGATCATCCTGGTCGAATGATTAATTTTGATTCAACGTTTCAAAATCTTCAAGAAATATTGAGCCAAGGACTTGCATCTGCCTCTTCTTCTTTTTCTCCAGTAGAAATGGTTTTTCAGACTTTGGAATCAGACATAAAATTGGACTCAATAAACGAACTGGGCATTAAAGATATGGTT
>CAYUHX010000024.1:0-10828 GCA_964444705.1 uncultured Gammaproteobacteria bacterium
GTTACTCACCCGTTTGCCGCTCGTAACTCTAGTACACGCTAGAGAGAATTTTTTTCTCTCCACCGTGTACCAGAGCACGTCGCTCGACTTGCATGCCTTAAACACGCCGCCAGCATTCATCCTGAGCCAGGATCAAACTCTCAAAAAGAGAAATTTGACCTCTTCGCTATAACACGAAGAGTTATAATTTGTTGTTATGACTTTCTAATAGATTCCGAAGAATATATCTGAAAGGTTATCTCAAGATAGACTTGTGGTTTTTGTCACATTGATGTTGTCAAAGTACGTTTTTTCTTTCTTTGCAAAGAAAGAAAAAAGAGTAACCAAATTTTGGTGACTCTTTTTTCTTTCCAGTATCTCGCACGGAACGTCAGAAGTGTTTCGTAGGGACTTAGAAGGAAGTAAGTTGTAAAGTGTGAGGAAAAGTCTGTAAATTTAGCGCTCCCTAAAGATATAACAATTGAAATAAACTGTCAAGGATTAAAGCTGTGGACAAGTAAAATTTCATTAAAAACCAATAAAATCGGCCCTACTATTATATTCACAAAAATAATGTATCTCTTTTTTTCTATTTTGTTCTTCGTTTTATCCACCATGGATCGTCAAGATCACTTCCCCACCATTCATTGGAATCAGTCTCAACAATCATATGTGCAAGGATTCTTCCTTGATCGGTATTTAAACGCTTCTGAGCAACTGTAATCCATTCAAGCGCTCGGGCATTACCAATGTCTGCCTGCTCTTTGAGAGATAATATCCACTCCAAAATATCTGCTTCTTTGGCGATGAGCGCTTCTTTGGTTTCTCTCTCTTGGTATTCCTTAAAAATATTTTTAATATCAACACCAAACGGAAGATCTTTGACTGTTTCTTCAAGTGCTTTTTCTTCTTGTTTTTCCACATACTTCAGATGCAGGTAGTTTAGATCTGAAACACGCGCCTCTGCAAAATCATGAAATAAACAAATTTTTAATACTTTACCCATGTCAGCTTCACCATCAAGCATAGCGAGCACATAACCAATAAAGACAACTCGGTTAGTATGCTCGGCAACCGTTTGCTCGCCGCTGCCAAGGAGTTGAAAACCACTCCGTGGTGTTTTGGCCAGCACACCGGCTTCAAACAAAAAATTAACAATTGGTTTAAAATTCATAACTTCTTTCATTAACGAATTTTCTTTTTTATTTGTTTAAAACGCCACTCCTCAATTTTTTTATGATCGCCACTGAGCAAAACCTTCGGCACTTTCCAGCCATTAAAATTTTCTGGCCGGGTGTATTGAGGATACTCTTCTAGGTTGTAGGTTGTAGGTTGTAGGTTGTAGGTTGTAGACATTTTTGTTCCTTGCTCCTTATTCCTTGTTCCTTTGCTAAATGTTTCTTCCTTCAATGATTCTTGATTTCCGAGCACTCCTGGCACGAGACGTGCCACCGCTTCGATGATAGTGAGGGCTGGTAACTCTCCACCAGCGAGCACATATTCCCCCACCGACACACGCTCGTCAACGAGTTTATGGATACGAGCATCGAATCCTTCATAACGACCACACAAAAACACCACTCGATCATTTTTTACTAAGCGCTCGGCCATCCGCTGATCAAACTTCTTTCCAGCTGGATCCATTAAAAGAATTTTTGTTCGTTTATTTTTTATTTTTTTGTTTTTATCTTTTAAAACTTTTATGGCTTTCAAACAATCAAAAATAGGCTGTACCTGCAAAATCATTCCCGGGCCTCCACCATAGGGTCGATCATCAACATGTCGTTGTCTATCAGTAGTATAGTCTCTGAAATTATGCGCTCGAACAGAAATCACTCCCTTGCTTTGAGCACGACCAAGAATACTTTCGTTGGTATATGAAAAAATAACATCAGGAAAAAGAGTGAGCACATCAAAAATCATACCTCAAATTACTAATTTTCATAATAAAAAACCACTCTGTGTAAATCCTACTACAGAGTGGCTTAAGTGTCTATTGGAACTCTTAAATTCCGAGGTTGTCGATGGCGCTGGTATCTGGTTTTTCCATAGACATATTGTCCATGGGCATATCCATTCGTGCGGGACGTTTGCCACCTTCTGGTTCTTCGATTTTAAGATTCACACGGGCACTCGCTTTGGCTCCTACCATTTTAAGGAGGGTGCGCAACGCGCGAGCGGTTTGACCTTGACGGCCAATGACATATCCCATGTCTTGTGGATCGACTTTGAGGGTGAGAAGTACTCCCATCTCATCTACGGTTCGAGTGATCTGAACGCCATCTGGGTTGTTTACAATTGCTTTTACTACCATTTCGAGAAATTGTTGGTCAGTCATACTGAGCTCAGCTTAAAATCTTATAATGAGCAGTCTGTCGACACTCGTGGAGCACCTTACACGTCATTTTTTATGACGTGCCCCCACCAGTACTGCCTTAACAGCAGTAAGTATAACAAAGCGTGTTTTGGGCGTCAAGAAAAAAATACTAAAATTCAAAACTCATACACTTCACACTTCCACCACCTTTGCGATACTCAATCGTATCGACGAAATGAACGACGAATCCATACTTTTCAAAATTTGTCTGCAATTCTTTTGATATTCCTTTGGCCACAATAAGATTATTATCTACAACCACCAAATTACACCCAAAGAGCTGATGATCGGCGACAGAAGCAGAGATAACGGTTTTAAAATGATGTTTTATTTTCTCAAGGCCAATCGCAGTAAATGAGGTGTCATTAATCACAACGACATCTTTATTTAACGGTGCAAAACAAGTGTCGAGATGATAATAGTACGGATCAACCAATTCGATATCAATAATTGGCTTATCCAGCATTCCCTCTAAATATGGAATTGCTTCAAACATAGTGCGCTTGCCCCATCCTAAAAAGTAGGCAGAATCAGTTGGAATAAGATCACCGTGGCCTTCAAAAAAAATGTTCTCCGGCAAATGAACCGTTTCATATCCAAATTTTTGTTTCATCCACGCAGCAACCACAGCTGATTCTGGGCGACGTTCGGGGTAACGAAAATTGGCTGCAATAAATTTATTTTCATGAACATGACCTGCGTCAGCCATGTATACCATATCGGGCAAATTCGCCTCCTGAGAAATTTCATATAACTCAACCGACGGTAATGAAGCGTATATCTGACGTAGCTCTTGATAGGCTTCCGCTGCTTTTATTTTGTCCACCTTTCGTTCAATATGCATCCAAGGATTGATTTCATATTCAATATCAAAGTACGTAGGCGGACAAATGAGAATCTTTTTTTTCATAGATCTTTTTATATAAAAACGACCGTCATCTTGTTTGACGATCGTTTTGGAGAGGAGTAAAAAAATTTATGCAGCCGCTGCAGTTTTCTTTTTCTCAGCCAATTTTACTTTTCTTTTTTTACTTAAAAAAATCATTTTTCTTTTTTCTCCTTTTATAACACCGTTTTTAATAAGTAAATTATTAACAGTGTCAGACATGGTGGCTCCTTTACCAATCCAATAAGTGATTCTTTCAGCATTTGGAAGAAAACCACCTGTTTCGAGAAGTGGATTATAGGTACCAAGATTTTCTAAATAACGATCATGAGTATCGCGGCCTTTTTCAGAAACAATCAAACGATATGATGGTTTCTTGACTTTGCCAATGCGTTGAAGACGAATGGTAAGCATAACGAAATTACAAACTAATAGATAAGTGTGACAATGACAGTTAGAGAGCGGATTTACTATACAACCTTTTGAGGAGGATTGTCAACAGCAGCGCTGTCATTTAACACAACCGCCTCTTCCATTTTAACGCTTAAAAGCTGGGAAATACCATCACCTTTCATTACCACCCCATACAACGCGTCAGCTGCATGCATGGTAACACGATTGTGCGTAATGATGATAAATTGCGACTCTCGAGCGAGTTCCGACATGATACGAACAAACCGAGTGGTATTGGCCTCGTCTAAGGCTGCCTCAACTTCATCAAGTATCACAAATGGTGATGGATTATGATGTAAAATAGCACAAATAAGGGCGATAGACGTGAGCGTGCGCTCTCCACCCGATAACGCATTGAGGTATTTGATTTTCTTTCCTGGCGGGTTAGCCATAACTTCAATACCCACCAATACCTGTTCGGCTTTTTGACTTTTTTGAGGGGTCGTGTCTTCGGGTGATGAATCTGCTAAAACAACACCCTCTTCACTGGCTTCAGATTCTTTTTCAGCCGGGTTTCCATAAACCTCTTCTAAATCAGCTTGACCACCATCAAATAAAATTTTGAAATAACGATCAAATTCTTTGCGGATTTTCTTAAATGCTGCCGAACGCCTTTTTTTCATAATTTCATCAAGCTCGGCAGTGAGCTTGTGCAAATCATCCACCGCTTTAGTGAGATCAGCCACCTGACCGGACAAAAAATCAAATCGTTCTTTGGCCACACGATATTCTTCAAGCACCCCTTCTTCAATTCCACCAATAAGACTAAGTTGATATTTTAATTTTTGAATTTCGTTATGCAAAACTTCTACATCAACTTCTTCGGTAATCACCACCCGCGCCAATAGCACTTCGGCCGAAACCGCCAATTCAGCATATATTTCTTTCACCAAATCTTCTCGTCGTGTTTCAATTTTAGCCAGCGCAATTTTACGTTCATTACGCTCGGCGATGATGCCATTTAACGTCGCTTGCCTCGTTTGCATTTCTTCTTGCAGACCAAAAATACGCTGTTTTTTCTCTTCTTCTTGACGATTAAAATTTTCTATTTCTGCAGCTACTGCTGCCACCTGTGCTTGACGAACAATAATTTCTTCCTGCAACACCTCTTTCTCTTCAGCCAATTTTTGAAATTGCAGCGCGCGATCAGCCGGATTGCCAGTGACCATGGCCAATTCTTGCTCAAGACGAGCACACTCACCTTCTACTGCATTTTTCTGCTCAGATACAAACGCTGCCCGTTGGTGTTGCGACTCAAGGTCAACCTGAGAAGAAAGCAACTGACCATTTACCAATGAAAGTTCTTGATCAACTTCTTTAATACGTTGTTCTGCCAAACGAATTTCACCACGATATTCTTCAAGCCGGTCAGCCGGACCAAGTGCCAACGCCGAAAAACCGAGTTGATTTTTCTTATGCCGAAAACCACCGCGCATCACACCTGTTTTTTCAATCACATCACCAAGCAAGGTAACCATGCGTATTCGCCCAACTCCTAAACGCTCGGCTGCCTCAATATCATGTACCACCAAAGTACTGCCTAAAATGAAAGAAAAAATCGGTTCAAATAATGGATCAAATGAAATGAGATCAAGCGCTCGACCGCATACGCCATCAGCTTGAGCAAGCATGCGCTCATCTGCTGACATGAACCGACCTTGAATTTTAGTGAGAGGCAAAAAAGTAACGATACCTAAACGATTCTCACGCAAAAATTGAATAGCCAGTCGGGCAACACCTTCATGTTCAACTACTACTGATGACAAATGTTGACCGGCAGCAACCTCAAGCGCCAAACGATATTCTTCTCGCACCTCACCAAGCTCTGCCACCACGCCATGCACACTACCCTGAAAACGATGCTTTGCATCAATCACCGCTTTTACCGCCGTAAGACCACTAAAATCGCGATAGTTTTGTTCTGATTGATCGCGCAATAATTGATTTTGTAATCGAGCAATCTCAAGCGAATATTTCGTTTTTTCATCTAAAAGTGCCTGTAAACGCTGTTGATAATCACGAACTGTTTTCTCGGCTGCCTTAGTATCAGCTTCAACTTTTAATAACTGCTCTTGAAAACGTTCTTGATTATTTTTTAATTCCCCAATTTTTTCTTCCAGCCAACCCACATTTTGCTGCCCAGCCAGACTGTATTCTACTCGACGCTGACCATCTATGATCGCTAAACGACGTTCACCTTCATTGCACACACGTACCGCTTCTTGATGTCGGGTTTGAAGTTCCATAAACACTTCTTGCCGACTGGCCGAGCGAGCCAACTCAGCGAGTTCAGTTTGCACTATTTCAAGTTCAGAAAAACGCTGCCGATACGTTTCATCAATGGCAGCAACTTCAGCGGCGACCTGGTCAGCTTCAACCTTGTTGCCTAAAAAAAGCGTGGTATACAATCGTTCCTGAGCACTCGTAAGACGCACTGTTATTTCTTGTCGCTCTTCTAATTTTTTCACTTGTCTTGCCAAAAGCTTTACACGCGGCTCAATTTCTTTAAGCAAAACTTCAGCTTGCGTAATATGCTCAACACTGCGCGCCAGTTTAAGCTCTGCTTGATGGCGTTTAATTTGAAACTCTTTAATCCCAGAAGCTTCATCAAAAAAATCTTTGCGCTCTGCCGGGCTCACGGTGAGTAAGCGATCAATAGTTCCTTGACTCACAATGCTGTACGCATGTTCAGCAAATTGCGCCTTCGCCAAAAGCAAGTGGACATCCAAAAGCCGCACTGCATTATTATTTACCAGATATTCACTCTCACCCGAACGATATAAACGACGGGTGATGGTAATTTCTTCAGCGCCATCAAGCGACAGCTCACCAAGCTCGGCAATTCTCCCTACCGTATTATCAAGCACCATGGTAACCTCGGCTGCCGATAACGCTCCTTTAGCTTCTGATCCATTAAAAATCACATCTTCGCTTTTTTTGCTGCGAATGGTTTTCATGCTTTGCTCGCCCATCACCCAGCGAATTGCATCAACCACATTTGATTTTCCTGAACCATTTGGCCCCACCACTGCTGTGATACTAAATATACTATTTTTGGGGGGCAAAAATTCTAAGACTGTTTTTTGAGCAAATGATTTAAACCCGTGAATTTCTAACTTTTTTAAATACATAAAAATAAAATGTCGAAAAAGGCAAAATTGAAATAGTCCTCATAATTAATAAATTGTAACATAGTTTGACAAAACACCACAAGCTGGCTATAACTAACACAGATTTATTGTTTAGGAAGCTCTTTTTTAACTAATATGGTCGATGGGAGGTTTTTTTATTTTCAAAAATTTATTTTTTTGAAGAAAGAAACCAAAAAAGTTGTGAGGTGTTAGGATGAGCAGCTCCACGACAATCAAAAGACCAAAAACACTCCAAATAGGAGCATCCCCGTCTGATTCATCCTTCTTCGCTGGTTTGGAAAACGGCGGTGAAGAAATCACTGCCGAGGATTGGCTCCCCACCGACGACATGTGGTCGGTGCGGGGCACAGGACCGACAGACCTAGCCAGCAAAGACCCCTTTCCCTTCCTTCCAAAACTGGGGACTCCACAAGATTTCGAGATAATTCGTCCGCAAAAATCTCAGGCAAGGGAACCAAAAATGGAAGAGGTCACGGAGGTGACACCCCTAGGGGGCACCAAGGTGACCGGCAAGAACCACCCGGCGCTGGCAGCGCCGGTACCATCGATCGAAGAAATCGTCGCTGCAGTCAAATCGGCCGCAGCGGAGGAGATACGAAGGATCATGTTCACGACCATGGTGGTCGTGGGGCTGGTCACTTTCGTCATGGTTGGGAGCTTCTGGTGGCACCTCAACGGTGGTTTCGGTGGCACCAAGGCCAACGCGGCCACGCCCGTGTGCCCTGTCGCCATTCCGCCCATGTCACCACCAACAAAGTCGGAAAAAATCTTCACCCCAGAGCCGCCAGCCCTCCTTGTGTGCCCCACGCCAGCACGCAACCACCGGCGCCCCAAGCCGGCTGTCAGCGCGGCGGTGAACCTCGGGGAAATCATATCCCCCATCCATCTATCCTCGCCGTCGCACGATGCCGGAGCATCAGACCTCGACACTGATACCGGCATAGCCGTTGACGGGGGTACCGTCGACGCCGGGCCCAACGACCAAAAACCCGCCGACTAGGAGGAAAGCGGGTACGTCTCTCGCAGCCCACCCTGCGAAGTCCCCTTTATATTCGCTGCCAACACAGAGAAACTGAAGGAGATTCAACCCTTGAAAAATTTCTTAGCCTGTGATAGAGTCTGCTGTCTTATGAAGCATGAAATTTTTAAAATTCATCAACATATTGCCCAGGCTAAATGCATCGTCATTATTCCACATCAACACCCTGATGGTGATGCTCTTGGCGCTGCGACAGCCTTTCGTGAATATCTCCATCAGCTTGGTAAACCAGCCCATATTTTTTGTACTACCCCCATTCTTGAACGCTGGCATTTTTTACCCCACGCCTTAACCGCTCATTCAGATACCGCTATTTTTAATAATCCAGAGGTAGACACAATAGTGGTATTAGATTCGGGTGATTTGCGCTATGCTGGCGTAGCTGAACATCTAAAAAACCACAAAGCGGTAATCATTAATATTGATCACCACGCCACCAACGAACATTTTGGTGTCTATAATCTAGTAGTACCTACCGCAGCCTCTACTACGGAGGTGCTTTATCACTTCTTTAAATACGGCAATATTTCTTTTAATAAAAATCTTTCTACTTCACTTCTCACCGGGCTTATTACTGATACTGACAACTTTTCCAATGCCGCCACCTCAGCCGAAGTGATGGGTGTGGCAAGCGAACTCATTCGCACTGGCGGAAATCTTAACATTGTCACCGCCTCAACCATGAAGAATAAATCAATTGCCTCTTTGCGCTTGTGGGGCACGGTGTTGCAGCGTCTCAAAAAAAATGAAGAACGTGACCTGGCTTACACCTACATAACCCTACAAGATCTGGCAGAACATGGTTTAAACGACACTGAAGCTGAAGGAATTGCTAATTTTCTCAACACTCTCGGTGACGCTAAAACAGCTTTATTACTAAGAGAAACACCCAACGGCGGCGTAAAAGGCAGCTTTCGAACGACGCACGATGATATTGACGTTACTCTTTTTGCGCAAAAATTCGGTGGTGGAGGGCATAAAAAAGCCGCTGGTTTTACAAGTAAAGGCACCCTTGAAGAGGTGCTACACAAAATAATAAACTAAGGTTGAACACTCTTTATTTATTTGATAGAATTACTCTCTTATCAAAGTAAATTATGTCAAAGTAAATTATGCGCTATGGAAAATAATCTTACCTCCCCTATTTCTTCACAATATCTCATTCCAACAGTCATTGAGAAAACCCATTATGGAGAACGTGCCTACGACATCTATTCTCGACTTCTCCAAGATCGAATTATCTTTTTAGGGAGCGAAGTAAATGATGCGGTGGCCAATGTGATCATCGCTCAACTGCTTTTTTTAGAGAATCAAAATAGCGAAAAAGATATCAAGCTCTACATCAATTCACCAGGAGGATCAGTCACTGCAGGACTCGCCATCTATGACACCATGCAATACATTAAACCAGAAGTGAGCACCATCTGCATTGGTCTTGCCGCCAGCATGGCCGCGGTACTTTTAGCTGCCGGTGCTAAAGGGAAACGACTTGCCCTGCCCAATTCTGAAGTGATGATTCATCAGGTCATGGGCGGTATGGAAGGCCAGGCCAGTGACATCAAAATTCGTGCTGAACGCATTCTTCGCATTAAAGAGCGTCTAAACGGCATTTTATCCAGTCACACCGGAAAAGATCTTTCCGTGATTGAAAAAGATACTGATCGTGATTATTTCATGACAGCTACCGAAGCGCACACCTATGGCATTATCGACAAGGTGATTACACTTAAAAAATAGTTTCTCTTATTTTTTAAAAATCTCGCAAAACATATTTGCGAGATTTTTGTTTATATTTAGCAAAAAAAATGTTTTAAACATCTCAAACCATTGACAACAGAAAAAAAATATGATACTATGAACAGTTATGTTGAATCGATTGTTGAAGGAATCGAAACAAGACATTGATCAACACAACCTCGAATCATTCGAGCGCACCTACTTATGCAATCATCTTTACTGGTGGTAGGTGGGTATGGAAAAATGGTTAGGAAATTTCCTTATTATTTTCCCGTATCCACGACAAGCATGGGGATGGGTTAAACGGGAGTACAGGCTCTGGCTCGTCTTTTCGTTCAACCCATCTTCTTGGATGCGGTTCCGGGGGGTAACCCCCATATAGAACTAACCCTCCTTAGGACAAAATCCTAAGGAGGTTTTTTAATATCAAATATGCCCTCAATTATGGCGCAATCTCTACTCCAGCATTTACATCTCCCATACTTACAGAAGAGGTGCTTATGACTCCAGTCATACAAATTTGAGGCAAAGGTCGGTAATAGCTATCAAATACACGATCGATTTTTTCTCCCGACGGAGTAACGCGGGTGTAGGTAAAACTTGCCACCGCACCCCGATATGCCATTTGACACTTACGCTCACCTGGTTTAAGTGTATTTGTCTGAAGCTCTTCAGTGGGGCCAGAAGCCATCCAACGGCTTACCTCCGGGTGGGTATACGATCCACGACGACCATCGGCCGTACCCCACAAAGTAAAGGTAAGTTGCTGTGCTGCGTAGTCCATTTTTGTTTGAAGTAAAAGATAATTACCTGTATCATTCAAAAATTTAAAATCAACCGAAGGATCATACACAGTTGCATCGGTGCCCGGATTGCCATTAACCGGATCAGCATAATATACCACCACCAAAGAATGATTACGTCGTTCGGTGATCGGCATTCCTGTATTCATCGCCATTCGAAAAAGTGTCGTGCCAATCTGACACATACCTCCACCCACTTCCGGCTTTACTTCTCTTCCTTTAATGACTAATTCAGGAAAAAAACCATTCTCAGCGGTAAACGGGCCAGCTGATTTATTGGTAGAAAATTCCTCACCCGGCTTAATTAAAAGACCATTAAGTCGCTCTACTGCTCGCGCAATATTTTTAATACGATTCGGATGACTACCCTTGAAACTGGAAACACCTTGACCAACCATATCT
>CAYUHX010000025.1:0-9455 GCA_964444705.1 uncultured Gammaproteobacteria bacterium
AAATATTTATCCCCGTTCTCATTTGAAATAGCAAGACTTTCTTCAGCATACGAAACACCACTATCTTCCCACGATTCTTCAAAATGGAGTACTGGCCGCTCGTGGACAGGCATTACCTGGCGTGGCGGGATAACAGGTGGTTGTTTTTTAACAACAGGTTCGGCAAAAGATTCGTGTTCAAAAAAATCTTCCTCCAAAGAAAAATCATCAAGATCGTGGTGTGGTGCTGGCTCGTCAGGCAGAGGCGCTTCTTTTGAAGAAGCATGGTTATCAAAATGTGGGTGAGAATCATTCGCAAAAATAGCGGCCTCGTGCGTATCAAGCAGTTCTTCGTATTCGGCAAATGGCAAAAGCACGAGCACCTCATCGGTTTCTTGATCCATCACCACCACTTTATCGTGTGTGCGTTTCACCAGACTGAGTACGCGATTGAGTTGAGCTGGTTTCATAGACGCAAAAATAGCGGAAAAAAAACTGTTTCTCGATACTACAATACTTTTGTCGCGGCTGTCAATTGAGCCAAACGAGCCTTCTTTTCAGAGGGAGTAAATTTTAAATTATCTAAGACAGGTTTTTTGAGACCACAGTATTCGCGGTACATATCCGTATCCAAGCAGGCCCTTAAATCGCCCGGAGAAAAACCGAGCAGCCGATTCACCAGCTGCACTTCAGCCACATTTGCGGCCTCAACCTCGAGCCAAGGGAAAGTTGGTTTAAGTGAGCCTTCAGCCGCGGGCGGCACATTTATTTCAATGGTTGCTGGAGCAGAGAGTGTTTCCACAATTTCTTCTCCTTCGGGTGAACGATAAAAATATTCTCCGGGTGAAAGAGAAAATACTAAACGAAATTTTTCTCGTTCCGCATATTTTTGATAGGCCCCTTGTTCTAAGATACGACGCACGTTGCGCACACCCTTCTTTTTTAAATGAACCTCAATTTCTTTGCGATTCATCACCCCATCACTACGATTTTTTTCAGTGAGCGGCTCTTTGATGGTTAAAAACCATTGCTCATCGTCTTTACGCGACGATCTCCGCAATCGCACACCATGCGATTCGGAAGGCGCAACACGCGCGGGGCGCACTGCAACTCCCTGACCAGCGATACTTCTTGTTTCCGCACCAATAAGTTGCAAAGCTGAAATTAATTCATGTGTATTTTTCACTGCTTCGCCCAAATCACTTTCGAGAAGCACGATGTCTTCTTGATGCTCATCAACATTCGACTGTTCGCGATGTTGGGAAAAGTTTCGCTTCCAACGTTCATCACGAAGATGACGCCATTTCGGACGAACAAGCTCACCTCTTTGTTGTCGCCACAACCCACCAATACGTTCTAAAAATTCTTTATCAAGCAAGCGCCAATCACCGGTAAAAATTTTTCCTTCAATTTCTTGATGGCCAGCTTCTTTGGCTTCTGGGTGAGAAGATTGTTCAGCTTTTGATTGTTCTCTAACTTCTCCCGACAGATTATCTTCACGGAACATAGAAATGATCTAAAAAACAATGGCGCTAGTATAGCGCACGCTATTAAAAAACAAAAATCACTTAAGACGTGAATTTCTTGATGAGATGCGCTAACAATACGTATGAGGGCTGATTCTTTCTTTCACTCAGAATATCAATTTTAAAAAACAAAAAATAAACATAAAAAAATACCTTTGGTTAAGGTAATCTATTTGTTTATATGTACAAGGAAGTGCAGGTCCCGGGGGCCCGCAGTCTCGTGCCGCGCGCGCTGCGCAGCTACTGCGGGCCCCGGGCCCATGCTCAGGTTGCCTGTTCGTTGTTAGAGTTGCCGCGCTGTTGACGCGGCGCTACTCGGTGCTGCCGGTGCTGTTCTTCAGGTTGCTGCTGCCGCCGTTGGTGTGCACGAAGTTGGTGTGCTTGCCGTTGGTGGTGTGCGCCGCGCTGGTGAACTGGCCGGTGGCGTGGAACTGGGTCTTCTGGTGCATGGTGATCCTCCTTGGATCGTCGGTCGTCGTGTCGCCCGTTTGGGCCGACAAAAATGAGACTATCACGCCACCAAACAACTGTCAATAGCAGATCTATCCCCAGCCGAAAAATGTTCATTTTTAAAGGAAAAAAGAAAAAGGAGAAATGAAAAAATAGATTATAAAACAAAAACCCTCCCAAATGGGAAGGTTTTTACCTAATAGAACTTTAACCTAGCCTACTAACATTCAACATCTACAACCTACTAACCCTGCCTACCGCCTGCCTGTCGGCAGACAGGGCAGGCAGGCTAAAAGCTACAAGCTATTTCTGTTTTCCTGCAATAATATTTTGTGCGACATTGCTTGGTACATCAGCATAGTGATCGAATTCCATACTCGAACTCGCTCGGCCCTGGGTCATACTGCGTAGAGCGGTGACATAGCCAAACATACTCGCGAGCGGCACCATGGCTTTCACTACTTTCATTTGACCACGCTCGGTCATTTCTTGAATCTGACCACGTTTGGAATTAAGATCACCAATCACATCTCCCATAAATTGTTCTGGAGTGAGGACTTCAATTTTCATGATTGGTTCTAAAATCACTGGCTTCGCACGGCGGCAGGCTTCTTGAAAAGCCATGGAACCCGCCATTTTGAACGCAATTTCAGAAGAGTCTACTTCGTGGTAAGAACCATCATAACAGGTGACTTTTATGTCAACCACCTCAAAACCAGCTTGAATACCGCGTGTCATGGATTCTTTCACGCCTTTTTCAATAGCAGGAATAAACTCACGTGGCACCACACCACCTTTAATTTCATCGACGAATTCATAATTTTTGGTGCCTGGTTCCATTGGTTCAACCCGGAGCCAGCAGTGACCATATTGACCACGACCACCGGATTGTTTGATATATTTACCTTCAGCTTCGGCGGTGGCGCGGATAGTTTCTTTAAACGCAACTTGCGGCGCACCAACATTGGCTTCTACTTTAAACTCACGCTTCATGCGGTCGACAATGATGTCGAGGTGGAGCTCTCCCATACCTGAAATAATGGTTTGAAGAGTTTCAGCGTCGGTATGCACGCGGAAGGTTGGGTCTTCTTCGGCCAATTTTTGCATAGCAAGACCAATTTTTTCTTGGTCAGCTTTGGTTTTTGGTTCAATAGCCATGGAAATAACCGGCTCAGCAAAGGTTGGCGGAATGAGCACGATCGGATGATTTTCGTCGCAAAGCGTGTCACCGGTGCGTACATCTTTCAACCCAATAGCCGCCGCGATTTCTCCAGAATACACATCGGTTACATCTTCGCGACTGTTGGCGTGCATACGCACGATGCGACCAAGACGTTCTTTATTTCCTTTTGAAGAATTATAGACATAACTTCCGGCTGATACTGAACCAGAATAGACACGGAAGAAAACCAATTTTCCTACAAATGGATCGGTGGCAATTTTGAAAGCCAATGCACAAAAAGGTTCACTATCCCCTACGGTGCGGACTTCTTCAGCATCGGTGTCGGGGTTTGTACCTTTGATTTCTTTCACATCAAGTGGGGAAGGCAAATAGCTCACCACTGCATCAAGCATGAGCTGCACGCCAATGTTGCTCAAGGCTGAGCCGCAAAGTACGGCATACATTTTACTGTTGATGGTGAGGGTGCGAATAGCTTTCTTGATTTCTTCAACTGAAAAAGTTTCGCCACTCAAATAGCGTGCAGTCATGGCGTCATCGGCTTCAGCCACTTTTTCCATGAGTTTGGCGCGGTGTTCTTTGAGCAGATCCATCATGTCAGCTGGCACCGGCATTTCAATAATATTTTGTCCTTTTTCACCTTCAAATTTATAGGCCTTTTCTTCAACCACGTCTACCAAACCTGAAAAAGAACCTTCTTGACCAATAGGAAGCTGCACAGCATACGCTTCTGGAGTGAGGCGTTCACGAATGGACGCTAAACTCATATAAAAATCTGCTCCCATTTTATCCATTTTGTTCACAAACGCAATGCGTGGAACATTATATTTGTCGGCCTGGTGCCACACTGTTTCAGATTGTGGTTCTACACCTTGTGAACCATCAAAAACCGCGACCGCACCATCAAGTACGCGCAGAGAGCGCTCTACCTCAACGGTAAAATCTACGTGACCAGGAGTATCAATAAGGTTAATGCGATGACCCTTCCAAAAACAGGTGGTAGCAGCCGAAGTGATGGTGATACCACGTTCACGCTCTTGTTCCATCCAGTCCATAGTCGCTTCACCTTCGTGCACTTCACCAATTTTATGCTTTTTTCCCGTATAAAATAAGATGCGCTCCGAGGTAGTTGTTTTACCCGCATCAATGTGCGCCATGATACCAATATTTCTGGTTTTATCTAGGGTATATTCACGAGCCATAGATTTAAGTTTGAAGGAAGTTAGGAATTAGGAGAAAAATTTTAAAATGCGCCATTTTGAGTTGGCGCATTAAAAACTATTTGCTGAAACGAGCGAAGTGAGCAAAGGCTTTGTTGGCCTCGGCCATACGATGCACGTCATCACGTTTTTTGATAGCGTCACCTAAGCCCTGTTGAGTTTCTGCAAGCACGGTGGCCAATTTTTTGTGCATTGGCTGACCCTTGCGATTGCGGGCAGCATCAATAATCCAGCGAAAAGCTAACGCATATTGACGTTCACCACGCACTGGCAATGGCACCTGATAATTGGCACCACCCACACGGCGTGAGCGCACTTCAACCTGAGGTTGAATAAGGCGCACTGCTTCTTCAAACACTTTCATTGGGTCTAATTTGGTGGTTTCTTTGATGATATCGAGTGCTTTGTAGACTACGGCTTGCGCGACTGATTTTTTACCCGATTTCATGACGTAATTGGTAAATTTGGCAAGCACCACACTGCCATATTTCATATCTGGGGCAATCTCTCTTTTTTTAGCTGGTTTTCCACGCATAGTTTTAAACGATTAGCGTTAAGATGGGTTAAAGAAAAATTATTTTTTAGCTGCTTTTGGACGTTTGTTACCATACAAACTGCGACCACGACGGCGGTTGGCCACGCCCTGGGTGTCATACACACCGCGCACAATGTGGTAACGCACACCAGGCAAATCTTTTACACGACCACCACGAATAAGCACAATGGAGTGCTCTTGGAGGTTGTGTCCTTCACCAGGAATATAGGCGATCACTTCCATGCCGTTTGAAAGACGCACCTTGGCGACTTTACGTAACGCTGAGTTTGGTTTTTTCGGGGTGGTGGTATACACCTTCGTGCACACGCCGCGTTTAAAAGCACATCCCTTAGCAAAATGAGTGGTGGTGCGATGCAAATTATCGGTTGAAAATTGGAGAGCTGGAGTTTTGGTTTTTCGCACTTTAGGCGCGCGCGGTTTTTTGAGGAGCTGATTGATCGTAGGCATAGTATGACCCTAACTTTTAGAAATGAATAAATTTTTAAAATATAAAAAACTGACGTATATTGGTCAGCCACGACTTTTTTAAGTTACGTTCGTAAAGAGATACTATCGAAAGAGAAATAAAATGTCAAGAGCTAAGGCAAAAACAGTTGAAAAAGTTTGAAAACCGTGCTAGGGTGGGTGTTGGCCTTGCTTAAGTTCCAAAACAAAAAAGGAGGCTGGCCATGGCCAAATACGACCCAAGCAGAGAGGGCAGGGATGAGGATTGTCCATATCGGGCAATGTGTAAAGGTCTACATGGTAGTAGCGCCGCTGCCCGAAAGCGGTGCAGCATCCGCTACCAAGATGCCGTGAAGAACGGCACCTTCAAGATCGAAGGAAAAAAGCCAAAAAAGAAAGAAAAAAGTGGCAAAAACGACCACTGATGATCTCCTTTTTTTCGGCCCAGTGTGCGTCCGGATCCCGACCTGCTCGGTGAGCCGGACGCCACCCCCTCGCATCTTTCTCTCCCCACCTCACCTAAAAACCCAAGAGCATTTATCCGCTCTTTTTTGTTGCTTAAAAAAATATTTTCGTGTATATTCCTTTGCAAGGAGGTGTCCCATGAGACTCGGACCCGGAACATGGTTTATGATAGGATTTCTCCTCGCGGCGTGTTTGCTGCTCAGATGCTCCTAGCCACAATGCCCCCTACACATCCTAAGAATGTCGTACGCAGGGTACGCCGGGCACGCCAAAACAAAAAGCTCTGGAGGGAGGGGACCTGTCCAGAGCTTCGCTATTTTTGAATGATTTAATTTTGTTTATACCATTTTTCCGTGCTGCCCTTTTTCTCCTAAAATGGCTTTAATATCATCTTGTTCGATTGTTTCTTTTTCAAGAAGAACAGCCATCATTTTTTCTACTTTTTCTTTATTGACACCCAATACTTCGCGAGCGCGAACTTCGGCTTGCCCAATTAAATTTTTTATCTCATCATCAATCATTTCCGCGGTACGATCGCTATAATCTCTTTCTTCGTGAATTTCACGACCGAGGAAAATCATTTCATCGTGCTCGCCAAAAGTACGTGGTCCAAGTTTGTCACTCATACCATAACTCATCACCATACTACGAGCGAGTTTCGTGGCATTACGAAGGTCACTCGAAGGACCAGTCGACACAAACTCATCACCAAAAATAAGTTTTTCAATCACATAACCACCAAGCGACATGGCCAAATCATCTTTAAACTGAGCCATGGTGTGATAGTGTTTGTCTTCGGAAGGCATTTTGAGAGTATAGCCACCAGCTGAACCACGAGAAATGATAGAAACTTTACGCACCGGATCGCAGTGCGGCAAAAGATGGCCAACCACCGCATGGCCCGCTTCGTGGTAGGCAGTAACTTTTTTATCGTGATCAGAAATAACTCTTCCTTTGCGTTCTGGTCCAAGGAGAACTTTTTCAATGCTGGGCAAAATTTCATTTTCACTGATAGTCTTTTTTTCTTGGCGAACAGCGAGAATAGCAGCTTCATTCAAAAGATTGGCCAAATCGGCACCAGAAAAACCTGGTGTCCGCTCAGCAATTTTGCGGAGCGACAAATCTGGTGCCATCGGTTTTCCACGAGCATGGATGCCTAAAATTTCTTCCCGATCTTTAATATCTGGCAAATCAATCGCAACCCGGCGATCAAAGCGCCCAGGACGAAGAAGGGCGGGATCAAGCACATCACCACGATTAGTGGCTGCCATCACGATGACACCAGAGTTTGGTTCAAAACCATCCATCTCCACCAAAATCTGATTGAGTGTTTGTTCACGTTCGTCATGACCGCCACCTAAACCGGTGCCACGACGTCTACCCACCGCATCAATTTCGTCAATAAACACAATGGCTGGAGCGGCTTTTTTTGCTTTACTAAACAAATCACGCACACGACTGGCACCAACCCCCACAAACATCTCCACAAATTCTGAACCACTCATGTGGAAAAATGGCACGTTAGCCTCGCCGGCCACGGCTTTTGCCAAGAGGGTTTTACCTGTTCCTGGTGTTCCAGTCAGAAGAACACCTTTTGGAATTTTAGCTCCCATTTCAGCAAATTTTTTGGGGCTCTTTAAAAAATCCACAATTTCAGCCAATTCTTCTTTAGCTTCTTTGGCACCTGCCACATCAGCAAATGTTTTTTTATCTTGATCTTCCGGTTTTACCTGACGTGGATTGCTTTGACCAAAACCCATTGCACGATTATTCATCCCTTGCACGCCACGACTCATGAAATAGAAAAAAACCATGATAAACACCAGCGGTAACACCGCCTGAAGAAACTGGCTCAACCAAAATTTCCACGAGCTTTCATCTTTAATTTCAACACTCAAATCTTTTCGAGCTGCGTCGGAGACACCATAATTTTTCATCACATCACCAAACGACTCGCCCACTTCTTTTTTTACTTCCTGTACACGGGCCTTACTATCTTTTAGTTCAACCTTCATGGTGTCGGCCTGAACGGTTATTTTTTTCACTGCACCAGCATTAATCTCTGCTACCAAACGGCCCACATCAATCGCTTCTGGAGTTTTGCTCGGATCAGTTTTAAGCAGGCTCACCCCACCCACGACAAAAAGAAGAACCGCGCAAATAATTAAAAAACTTTTGAGAAAATCACGCATACAAAGGCAATGAACGGCAGAGTGCTATGAAGCGACGCCACGCACCTCACCGGAAACCCCCTCACCAAGAAGTGAAGGGGTTTTGATTTAGACAGGTATTATTCTGCTTTTTTTTCAGCCTCAACAGTCTCTTCTTTTGGTCGCACCACTCGGCGACCACTTTTACCCTTTACACCAGCGACTTTGAGTGCCAACCGGTGCTCCATAGGCTCGATCGACATGATTTCAAATTCATGCGCCTCACCAATTTTAAAGCGATCTTGGATATTAGCAATCGGTTCGTCAGAAAGTTCAGAAATATGGGCCAAACCATGAATGTCGTTATCAAGACCAATCATGAGACCAAATGGTTCAATTTTGAGAATTTTACCAGTTACTTTTTCACCTTCTTTATATCGCTCACGAACACTCTTCCATGGATCTTCAATCAGACGTTTGATAGAAAGATAAATTTTAGAGTGATCAAGCTGAATAATTTGAGCACGCACTTTTTGACCCACTTTAAGCACATCTTTCGGGTGATCAATACGCTGCCAAGCGATTTCAGAAATATGGATCAAACCTTCGAGTCCTTGGCCAAATTTCATGAATGAACCAAATGAAGTAAGCGCACTGATTTCACCTTCCACGACATCCCCTACTTTATAGGTTTCAAGCACGGCTTTTTGTGAATCTTCCCACACTGCACGTTCTGATACGATTAATTTTTCTTCTTTCTCGTCAACATCAATCACTTTTACTTCTAATTCTTGACCAACTAATTCTTTTAATTTATCTAAAATACGATTTTTGTCACCACCTGCAACACGTGGATAATGATCAGGGTTGAGTTGAGACACTGGCATGAAGCCTGAAAGAGCTTCGACTTTGAGCATAAGACCACCTTTATTGGCCGCCACCACTTTGGCTGGCAATGTGAGTCCTTCTGTAAGCCATTTTTTCATGTTTTCCCACGCACGCTGGTAGCCGGCAATGCGGAACGATAATTCCATTTCACCATTCTCATTTTCAAGTTCAATAACAGTTGCTTCTACCTCGGCTCCGACTTTAAGATTGGCATATTCACGCGATTCAGCAAATAGTTCATGCGCGCGCACCACACCGGTGGTCATGCCCTGGATGTCGATATGCACTTCACCACGATCAACGGATAAAATGATACCTTTAATTGCACTACCCACCTTTGGCATTTCGGTAAAATGGGTTTGGAGCAAGGTTTTAAAATCCATTTTTTTGGCTGCTTTGTCTGTGTCTGACATAAATAAAAAAAATACTTTTTAACCCCTCCTTATAGTAAGGATAGAGTGCCTTTCACTAAAGTGGAAAAGCGTGAGCATTTAATTTTTTCTAACCTACCACGCAAGGCAAGCTCTGTCAATACCATTTTAAAACAAAAACCCCCGCCTTTTCGGCCGCTTTGCTGAGCTATCCAGTAGATTGAAT
>CAYUHX010000026.1:0-8949 GCA_964444705.1 uncultured Gammaproteobacteria bacterium
AGTAATGTTAAAAGGATAATTTCGAGGGTGATGTATATGGCGAGATGGAGTTTGGTGGGAGAAGAAGAGAAAAAGGTGGTCATAGATGTTAGATGATTTACTTTATATTTCGTCTGGTGGCGTAATAGTAGACTGGTGGGATGAGGAGTCAAGGGGTGTTATGCACAGTTACAGAAATTTAAGCTATGTATTGAGGGCTGAAATTTTTATGGTGCAACGGCAACAGTGTCAAAAACTGGTATCTCAATTTTTCCTACAATCTCCCCCTCCGCATTTTTTAAAATAAATGCACCAGATTCTTTTCTATATATTCCTACATCAGGCACACCATTGTGTTTTTGATCAACCACTATGAGTGCCCCAGGTGTTTTTTTGGTCGGTGACAGCGCTATCCGACGCACCTGACCAGTGGTAGTGTTGAGAATCAACTCAACGTCAATTTTTCCTTCGTGAGCGACCATGATCACTTGTTTATTTTTTCCATCAATCACCGCACCCGTTTCAAATGATCCAAGAGAAGTAATTTTTTTTCGCTCCCAATGAAACGCCCGTTCACCGTCTTGATATACATCCACCATCATACGTGAATTAGAAATATATCCCACCGCAAGCGAATCCACATCATCTAAAATTCCCCAGGCTTTAATAGCTCGTTTTATCATCAAATCATTTTCGTTTTCACCAGCAAGAGAAAATCGATGAAAAATGGTCATACCCCGCGCATCGTCACGTTCGGCAATAAAAATCCGGGCCACACCATCTTTACCTGGCGCTACCCTGAGGCGATCAATCACCATTCCCCCATTTTTTTTGGGTATAAGCACCTGTTTCCACACGCTCCCATCTTCATTAAGTAATCTGAGGTATATTTTTCGATCGTGAGAAATAAGGGTAATAATTTTTAAGGTACGATCTGGAGTATCATATGTAGCTGCCATTGAAAGAACCGTTCCCACAGGAATGGATGCTAGCGGAGTAGTCATTCCACTGGCTACATCATACAAATAAAAATGAGTTCCTTGGCTGTATACTATTTTTTTTGCCCCTGCTTGATCAGCTGGAATTTTCAGTGCGGCCGCTACCGCAGCACCGGTATTTAAACGACCTCGACCCAGTCTATTTTTATAATCTGGATTTAAAAAATCGATCGAATCAGCGGAATCAAGCAATACCTTGATTATTTGCGCTGCTTTCCATTCCGGATGAATGCTTTTTATAAGCCCTGCGGCGCCGGCCACAAGCGGTGTGGCAAACGAAGTCCCTAGCCAACCTCCACCAAAACTATTCGGATAACCATATTGTGGAGCGTAACGCTCAGTGCTAAATATGTTTTCTCCTGGCGCGACCACGTCAACACAACTGCCAAAATCAGCAAAATCACTTAATTGATCACTATCATTCACCGCGGTGACACCGAGAATCCAATTTTCTTTTTCTCCCCCATCAAGGCACGCTGGATACACCGGATTAACATCCAGATCACCTTGACTAGTTACCGCATTATTACCCGCAGCCGCAACAATGACTACTCCTTGCTGATACGCATGCCACAAACTTTCTCGCAGCCGAGGATTCACTTTCTCTCCAACAAAACTCATACTAATCACATCGGCACCATTTTTCACTGCATAATCAACTGCTTGGGCCACTTTAGCAAATGAGCCACCGCCATGACTATCGACCGCTCGGAGTGCCATAATCTGCACATGCCAATTCACTCCCGTGCCATTGCGATCATTGTCACCAACCGCACCAATAAGACCAGCCGCAATAGTGCCATGACGCACCGCCTCGGTGTCGTCACCGGTATCAAATACAGACGGTCGCACATTGTTATTATTATCGACAAAATTCCACCCATCGACATCATCCACATATCCATTACCATCGTCATCAATTCCATTGCTCGATATTTCGTACGTATTATGCCAGACATTATCGCGCAAATCATCGTGCCAAATGTCTACCCCCGTATCAATGACCGCTACAGTCACTTTTTTTGTGCCTACTGATTTATCCCATGCTGCAGGGGCACCAATCTGCTTCCACATTGACTCTTGACTCACATAGCCAGGGTCGTTCGGGATTTTCGCAAAGACTAAAGATGGCACACATAAAAAAAGAGCCAAAACGGCCTTGTACCTTGATTTTTGGCTTAAAAAATTATAAAATGCAGACATGAAAGCAGGTCTTATGACTTTTTTATCTTAGACCAAAAAAAAGAAAAAGGCAAAAATCCTATGTTGCGCTTAAAACAAATCACCCTATTATTTGGAGATACTCTTCTTCTCTATTTGGGACTCTACACCAGTCTGTGGCTTCGCTACGGCCAAGTTTCTCCAAGGCAGTGGAATGAGCTTGTTATTCCCATGTCTTTTTTATACCTCCTCGCCACGATTCTCATGTTTATCACCGGTCTTTATGACATCAGCCGGGCAAAAAATAACCGCTCTTTTTATCAAAAAATTCTACTCAGCGCCGGCATTTGGTTTATCATTGGCACACTCTATTTTTACTTCAACCCTAAACAATACATCACCCCAAAAACAATTTTTTTTCTTAATACACTTATTGGTTTTGGCTTCATTTCTATCTGGCGATGGCTCCACAATCGTTTTTTATCAACCGTGATTTGGAGTAACGGTATAATCTTCGCCGGTCTCACAAACGAAGTCAATGAACTTGTCCACCTCCTTGAAAACGAACCACAACGAGGCTATCGTGTGCTGGCCCTCATCGATCCTACCAATAATAGTACACGCTCATTTCTTTCAGATACTACCCCTTGTGTTTCAACGCTTGATGAATATTTAAAGCACTCACAGATCGTCCCAAACCTTATTGTCGTGACGAGCGCCATGGCGAATAATCAAGATTTTCTTAAAACACTCTATCCCCATCTTTTTGAACAAATCGAAGTGGTTGAATTAGCTCACTTTTATGAACAAATAATGGGTCGAATTCCGCCGTTTATTTTTTCTGAAAGCTGGTTCATCACCCACCTCAGAGAACAACAAAAGAAAATCTACGACCGATTACGCATTCTAATTGATTATTTTGTCGTTCTTTTTTTGGCTTTTATCTTTGTGCTCACTTTCCCTTTCATTGCCCTCGCCATCAAACTCACTTCTTCTGGTCCAGTTTTCTTTAAACAAAAACGCATTGGTCGACAAGAAAAACCCTTTACCATGTATAAATACCGTACTATGAAGGTGCTGGGCGAAAACGGCAGCGCCGAAACCAGCGGCCCACAGTTCGCCTCAAAAAATGATGCACGCATAACTATGGTGGGTTCATTTCTTCGTCGTACCCGCCTTGATGAACTTCCCCAATGCATCAACATTCTTAAAAACGAAATGGCGCTCATTGGCCCTCGACCAGAGCGACCAGAATTTGTGCGCGAACTGGTAAGCAAGATGCCATTTTACTCTTTGCGCCACCTCATTAAACCAGGGCTCACGGGCTGGGCCCAACTGCAACACTCATATTACGGTACACTCGACGAAAATCTGCAAAAACTTGAATACGATTTATACTACATAAAAAATCGCGGACCAGTGCTTGATCTCGCGATTTTACTTCGAACGATTAATATTGTGGCGGGGATGAAAGGAAGATAATTTTTTGCTATCTTCTATATTCTTCTACATCTTTCCAACCCTGCCCTCCATTTGACCTCATAGTTTTTTTAGTAGTTCCTACTTCAAAAAAACCTCCCAACGCCCGATATCCGGTTTTTACAGAATCATCTAGGATAAAAAACTGACCAACGGTTTTTTCTTCCATCCCTCTGTTTGTACAGTGTGGCGCAATAACCAGTGCTACCAATTCTTTGCGATTAGCTGCGATGCCCTTAAACAAAGTAATGTCTGGATGAGAAAGAAAAGTGTCCATTTCTGGATGGGTATGGAACCAACCAACCACCGTGGTATCTTTCAAGTCAGCACGTGATTCAGCTTGTCTAAAAATAGAGACCACAACTTCGGCGTTAAAATTATAGCCACCGGCTGTCCCTACTCCAGGTCCCTGTACCACACCTTGAACCCACACCCCTGTAACCTCGCCTTTTTTATTCTTTATCCGTCGGCCAAACATATACGCTCCCATTTCCTTTTGCACATCACCCGATGAAGCCGCAATTCGATCAAGCTCGGCACAACAGTCTGCATTTATATACACCTGGTAATCGCTGGGGTTAGGCCGACCTCTTTCTCTACACATCCGACGTTCGGGAGGATCAACTGGTTCCAATCTTTCCTTAACAACACCTTCATTCGTCAGCTTTAACATTCTTCTTGCAGAAGGAGCGAGATCAGAAGTAGCTATTTCAGCTTTGATATGTGTGGTAGGAGGTAATCGCTCTAAACGACGAACTAAATTCGCTGGCGCCGGAGCTTCTTCGTTGTCTAACCGCCTCGTACGAAGTGGGGATTTTTGATCTGGCAATCGTTCCAACTTTTTTTGCATCCTTCTTATCTGTCGAGGAGATTGAGATTGATCTGGCTGAGGACCCTCGTCATTCGGTAGGCGCTCTAAACGAGGAGTTGGATCGACCAAACCCAATTTTTCTGCTATACCTCTAAAAAAACTTTCTCCCATAAAAATATTCCCTAGACAACCAGTAATTTTAGGAATTATTTTAGTCCCGCCTTTATCAGCCCCACGAACAACGGATGCGCCTGTAATGGTCGCGATTTAAATTCAGGATGAAATTGCGTGCCCACAAAATACGGATGATCTTTGAGCTCAATAATTTCTACGAGATTTGATTCGGGATTAACACCGACCACTTCCATTCCTGCTTTTTCTACAAGTTCTCGGTACGCATTGTTAAATTCATAACGATGGCGATGGCGCTCGCTTACTTCGGCGGCTGCATAGGCACGTTCAGCCCGGCTGCCTTTTTTAAGCACACAGCGATATGCCCCAAGACGCATCGTGGCTCCATATTTACCTTGACGCACGTTTTCAGCCTGCGCCGCATTGATGTGAATAATTGGATCAGGTGTTTTTTTATCAACCTCAATCGTATTCGCTTCTTTCTTTAAAAGCACGTGACGAGCAAATTCGATGCAAGCGAGCTGCATGCCATAGCAAAGACCCAAATATGGAATTTTTTGTTCACGCACAAATTGAATGGCAGTGATAATGCCTTCAATACCCCGAGCGCCAAAACCGCCAGGCACAATAACCGCATCAAAACCCTTAAGTTCTTTTACTTTTTGTGGATTTTTTTCATACTCTTCTGCATCCACCCACGTAAGCTCGGGCTTAGCGTCACACTGCCATGCGGCATGCTTGACTGACTCAATCACAGAAATATATGAATCAGAAAGAGTATAATCACCCGTAGCAAAATATTTTCCGACTACACCAATTTTAACACTCTTTTTTAAATTTTTTATTTTTTGACCAAATTCTGTCCAGACTTTAATATCATTCTTCTTTGCTTTTAATCCTAAAAATTTGAGAAGTCGTCCATCAAAATTTTGTTCGTGAAATAATGTGGGAACTTCATAAATAGATGCCACATCAGGCGCTGCCACCACCGTGCCTTCAATCAAATTGCACGTGTGGGCCAAAATTTCTCGACGGCGATCGTCAAGCATCTGCTCGCCGCGGGCAACAATAAAATCAGCCTGAAGGCCAGCTGCGTTGAGTGTACGCACCGCATATTGTGTCGGCTTTGTTTTCATTTCTCCTACATGGGGCGGCAAGGGTAAATAACTCACAAGCACAACCGCTACGTCTTTGGGGTGCTGTACTTTCATAATACGCGCAGCCTCCAAAAAAAGAAGTACTTGATATTCACCCACTGTGCCACCAAATTCAATCACCACAAGCTCAGCATTATTTTTCTTTTCAGCGAGCTTAATACGGCGAATAATCTCATTTGGCACATCGGGCACCACTTCCACGTCTTCACCGGCGTATTCCAAATTTCGTTCGCGACGAATAACCTCTTGGTACACCTGCCCAGTAGTCACATAATTTACTGCTGACATGGTATTGCCAGTAAAACGTTCGTAATTACCAAGATCTTGATCGGCCTCAATACCATCTTCACCCACAAATACTTCGCCATGTTCGGTAGGACGAATGGTACCTGCGTCTATGTTCACATACATGTCACACTTAATATTGGTTGTTTTGAATCCTCGACATTGAAGCAGGGTCGAAAGCGAAGATGCGACCACGCCTTTACCCACACTACTCATCACACCGCCTACAACGAAAACATATTTAGTTTTAGCCATAACGCAATAATTCCATGAATCAAATGAATAGCAACAATGTTTATTTTTCGCCAACAATTACGAGAGTGATGTTCACTTCCAAACCATGCCCAAAAACTAAGCGCACGGCGTGTTCTCCTATTTTTTTCACAGGCGTCATCCGCACTTGGTCTTTGGTAAGTGCGACACCTTTTTTCTGAGCTGCTTCAACGACTTTTTGCGGGCCAACAGCCGCATAGAGTAATCCTTGTTCATTAGCCTTAACTTTTAAACGCAATTCTAACCCTTCAATTTTACTTACCAATTCTTGTGTATGTTTTAATTCCAACTCGGAATCACGGCGTTTTTTCTCTTCTCGTCCTTCAAACCGCTTTAATTCTTGGGCAGACGCCTGCACGGCGGTGTGGCGAGGAAACAAAAAATTGCGCGCATAGCCTTCGGCTACCTCTTTAATTTGACCTTCTTTTCCCAAACTAGGAACATCTTTCAGTAAAATAACTTTCATATATCACACATTATTGCTTGATTTATACCGCAAAGTAGTATACTATAGAGGCCATAAAAGTAAAGAAAGTCGCTTTAGTTAGCTTATTTATCTATGCCCCGCACGACAAAAACAACGACTCCAACCGAACCAGTTCCAGAAAAAAAGAAGTCCGGCCTCGTTACCTTGGTCGGGCGTTCAAATGTAGGCAAATCTACCCTACTCAACACTCTCATCGGCACCAAAATTGCCGCCGTGACTGATAAACCCCAAACCACTCGCACCCTCATTCATGGCGTCTTAAATGGCCCAGAGGGTCAAATGGTGTTTGTGGACACACCAGGTTTCTTCAAAGAACACCACAACCGACTTTCTAACCAACTGCTCAAAAGTATTCATGAATCCCTAAAAGATATCGATGTAGTGGTGAATGTGGTTGATCCAGGAAAAAGCCTCGGTAGTGAAGAACGTTATTTGCTCTCACTACTTCGTCATCTCACTATTCCCAAAATTCTCGTGATAAACAAATCAGATTTGGGCGCAAAAGAACTTCCCTACCTTGATGATTATCGAGCGCTTGGAGAAGAATTTTCTGCCACCTTCGAGCTTTCTGCGCTTAAAAACCGCCATGTTCAACCTTTAGTCGAAAAATTGTTTGAACTTTTACCCGAAGGCGAACCGCTCTATCCAGTGGGCCAACTCACCAACATCGACCGCAATTTCTGGATTGCCGAAATTATCAGAGAAAAAATCTTCCTTGCCCTTCGCAAAGAAGTTCCTTACACAACTCATGTGGAGGTGGAAGAAGTAGAAGAAAAAACCGACGTTGTTGTCATCAAAGCCACTGTGTACACCTACGATAAACGTTACAAAAAAATGATTATCGGCGCTGGAGGTCGTGCAATTAAAGAAATAGGTATTGCTGCTCGCAAAGAATTCGCCACCGTGCTCAATAAAAAAGTGTTTCTTGAACTTGAAGTTGAAGCAGATCCGCACTGGTTAGAAAGGTTGGCCTAAAAAGCATTTTAATATCGCACTCAAAAAGCCCTGTGATAATCACAAGGCTTTTTTATTAAAATAGATGAATTTTTACCATCGTTATTTGAAAAATTCCATGGCTTTATCAAGCACTTTATCTTCACCGACTTTTTCTTTCTGCCATTCTTGTTTCACCTCAATATCTGGAGTAATTCCTTCTTTATTAATATTTTTTCCTTTAGGAGTAAACCACTCAGCAACCGTAAGTTTAAGCATAGAGCCATCAGAAAAATTAATTGGTTCTTGCACCAATCCCTTGCCAAACGTTTTTTCACCAATCAAAGTGGCCAGACCATAATCTTGCAATGCCCCGGCCAAAATTTCAGAAGCCGATGCCGAACCTTTATTTACAAGGATAACTGTTTTTATCCCTTTTAACTCAGCCCCTCCTTCAGCATTAAAACTATCATTAAGATTATTTGCTCCACGCTCGCTCACAATAACACCTTTATCGATCCACAAACTGGCAATAGACACAGCCGATTGCAAATAGCCACCAGGATTATTACGAAGATCGACGATAATTCCTTTTAGACCTGGTTCTTTTTTAAGTTTTTTTACCGCAGCCAAAAATTTATCAGGTGCTTCTTCGTTAAATTGCATGAGTTGTATATATCCCACCTTTGATTTCACCGAAGAAACAACTGATGGAACGATAATTTTTTCTCGCACGATTTTAATTTCTTCTTCTTTAGTATCACCTTTGTGAAGAACTGTAAGTGTCACAGTAGTGCCGGCCTTGCCGCGAATTTTTCCTACGGCCACACCCACGTCCATGCCGGCAGTACTTTCCTTGTCGATAAAATGAATCTCGTCTTCTTTGCGCAGACCCGAGCGTTCAGCTGGGGTGTTTGGCAACGGTGCCACAATCACAAGTTGATTTTTTTTAACCCCCACCTCAGCTCCAATACCTTCAAGCTCACCCGAAAGATCTTTTTCAAATTGCTGTGCAGCTTTGGGAGGAAAATATACCGAGTATGGATCATCAAGACCAGCGACCATTCCTTGTAATGCTCCATAAAAAATATCTGTTTCATTCACTGGTTTTTTGACATATTTTTCTTTCACTACATCCCACACTTTCCAAAATTGATTAAAATCAACAGTAGTTCCATAGGCCGCATCTCGGTTGAGGTTGATAAGCGTTCTGACTGAATCGCTACTGTTTTCAGCCGAAGCCACCACCTCTTT
>CAYUHX010000027.1:0-5761 GCA_964444705.1 uncultured Gammaproteobacteria bacterium
CAAGTGACCGATTTGGCCAGTTATATCACTCTCACACAAACCAAAGGTTTGGTGTGGGTAAACAGCTTGCGTAGCGGCGAGACGTTGGGCGGAGTGTCTGTAAAAGATGTGCACGGTCGCACATTGGCAGAAACAGACACTCACGGTGTTGCTGAATTTGATATGAACCAATTGGTGGTTGGGGCTGCGGCTTTTGCGAAAAGCTCTAATCAGTATCTTGTACTCAGTAAAGGTAATGAAAGCATGGTGCTTTCAGCTCCTCATTATGCAACGGTTAAAGATTTTCAGCCCGCCGCTGCGGATCAATTTTGGCACTATTTTTATACTGATCGGGCACTCTATCAAAGTGCCGACACAGTTCGTTTTTGGGGAGTGGTTGCAGGTCGTGAAGGGGTGTATGCGGGAAAAGCTCCAACCATGCTCACGGTGCGATTGTTCTCTGGAGCCAGTGATTACTACGGCGACCCGATTGTACTCGCTGAGTATGAGGCAACCGTTGATAAGGCGGGCACGTTTAACGGATCGATGGATTTAAAAAACGTCTTGCCGGGGAGCTATAATTTACAAGTGTTGAACGGCAACGAAGTGCTAATGAATAGGTATATTCAAGTCGAGCGTTACGTTAAGCCAGCATATCAAATTGAAATCACACCCAGCACGCATGCGTTATATGCGGGTGAAACAGTTTCTTTTGATGTGCGCACTCACTTTTTTGAAGGCACACCATTACCAGGTTTGTCACTTAAATATGCATTTGGTAAAAAAGAAGGTGTTGTTGTTACTGATGAATCAGGCAATGCACATCTCCAATTTCCAGTGGAGTATGAACCATGTACTGCTGGCCTCGGCGGTGTACGCGGTGATTTTGTCTGCCCTGATTATCCTCGCCTGGCCACGCTTCAGGTATCGCCGCTTAAAGCTGAAGAAGGAGAAATTACCGCTATTCAAGATGTGCGCGTGTTTGGTCCGACCATCACTGTCGATTCTCACCTCATTCAGCGTACTGCTGCACAAGCGACGCTTACGGTAAAAACTAATCAGGTGCGAATAGAAGGAATTAAGAGTGGTGCTGAAAATTTATACGCCAACTACGCGGGCCCACTGGCGGCGAATATTCGCGTGCATGCCAAGGTGATTGAAACCACCTATACCGCTAAAGAAGAGGGGGAGTATTACGATTTTGTTGCAAAAGTAGTGCGGAAAAGATATCGCTACGAAACCGCAGAAAAGGTGGTAGAAAATTTTGATGGTACCACTTTAGCTGACGGCAGCTTTGTAAAAGATTTTGCGGTTAATCCAGAAAAATCATATGAGGTAGAAGTAGATGCGTTTGATGCGAATGGGCGTGGTACTCAAACAAGGAGTTATGTGTATGCAACAAGGCGTCCGGTAGAGGATGTTGGTTTTGTTACTAGTTATTACCCACGTTTCACGAGCAGCACAGAGCAAGAAAAAACGTTTGCGGTTGGTGACACCGTGAGTGTTGATTTTAGTCGCGAAGGTGGCGAAGTGCCCGTCACCCCTGCTGGAAATTTTCTTTTCCTTTCTTTTCGTCAAGGGTTAGTACGAAGAGAAGTAACGCATTCGCCGCACTATGAGTTTGTCATGCGTTCCAGTGATAGCCCGAATGTGTATGTCAACACGGTGTGGTTTAATGGAAAAAAATTTGTGGGTTCTGGATATGGCGAAGGTCTCAACGCACGTCTTGATACGGCACCCCAAAAAATGCAGCTTCAGGTTGATCTTGATAAACAGAGTTATCAGCCAGGCGAAAAAGTGTCTCTTTCAGTGCATACCAAAAATGCAGCGGGTAAACCAGTGAGTGCGAGTATTAATTTAAATTTAGTTGATGAAGCTTTTTATCAGCTTAGCCCAGAGAGTGTTGATCCGCTCGCTGAAATATATCACAATGTTCCCTCAGGAGTGCTGTACAGCTATTCCTCACATCCGTTTCAAGAACCAAGCCCTGGTGGAGCTGAAGGTGGTGGCTGTTTTGTGGAAGGCACTAAAATTCGTTTGGCGAGTGGCCAAGAAAAATCAATTGAAGATATGGTTCCAGGCGATGAAGTGCTCACCTTTGAAAATGAGAACACCTATCGTTTGGTCGCTGCTAAGGTAGAAAAAACATTCCGTCATACGGTAGATACCTACTTAATTATCAACGATCGACTGTTTGTCACGCCCGAACACCGCGTGCTGGTAAATGGTGGTTGGCAGCAAATTGGCGAAGCCAAAGTGGGTGATCGGTTGCTGGACAGCACTGGCACGGCCATAAAAATTGAGCGTATCCAAAGGGTGCACCAACTGGTTCGGGTATATAATCTGCAAATTGCTGATCGTCATACTTTTTTTGCCAATGGTATTTACGTGCATAATGATAAGGGTGGTGATCGTCAAAATTTTACTGACGTTGCATTATTCAAAAGTATTGTCAGTGATGAAAACGGTGAAGCGCAAGTTGAGTTTACTTTGCCGGACAATATCACTTCTTGGCGAGTAACAGCACAAGGTGTAACTCCTCGTCTTGAAGTTGGGGCTGGGGTGAGTAAAATTGCAGTTTCTAAACCTTTGTTTGTTGAGGTTTCCGCACCCGCAGAATATCTGGCGGCAGACCAGCCAATTGTGAAAATGCGCGCTTATGGCACGGCTCTTAAAAAAGGCGATTCAGTGCTGTTTGATTTTGCGGCACCGTCATTGTCTACCACTGCTCACACCAGCGCCTTGGCGTTTACCGCAGTGCAGGTGCCGCTTTCGACGCTTTCGCTCGGCACGCATACTCTGCGTGCGGCAATTGAAAAAGGTTCGTTACATGATGCGCTTGTCAAAAAAATAGCAGTCATTGCTTCGCGAGTGCGTGAAAGGACACATGAATTTTTTACGCTTAAACCAAACATGACATTTCCTTCAGCATCACGTGGTCAGGTAACATTAATTTTGAGCGATAAAACACGCGGTCAATTTTATAACGATCTTTTTTTCATGGCATACAATTCACTCGATCGTATTGATGACAAAATTGCTCGGGCCACGGCACGTACCTTGCTTAATAAATATTTTAATGAAGGTGTAAAAGAAGAGCGGGTAACTTGGTCAGCCTATCAAACGAGCGATGGCGGAATTGCGCTTTTACCCTACGCCTCTTCAGATGTTGGGTTATCCGCCCGTGCGGCGATCATTGGGTCAGATTATTTTGATCAAGCGGCTTTGGCTAATTATTTCTACGCAATCTTAAATAATGATAAAGCTAACCAAGAAGAGGTGAGCGACGCTTTGCTGGGACTCTCTGCGCTTCATGAGCCGGTGCTGCTCTCGATCAAGAATTTTTTGTCTGTGCCAAAGCTCGCCTTAAAAGAAAGATTGACACTGGTGCTTGCTGCGGCGGTGAGTGGTGATGGTGAATTCGCCAAAGCTGAGCTTATGACCATGATGCAAAAGTTTGCAGTGGTTGAGAAGCCATACATTCATTTTACCTCTTCTCACCAAAATGAAGCCACAGAGCTTACCTTGCTCGCTGCACTGAGCGCTGCCACGCTTAATCTACCTGAGCAAGAAGGTTTGTGGATGTATGCGCAAAACCAATCGGGAGATGTTTCATCATTTCGTTTGGAAAACGCAGTATATCTCAGTTTCCGTGTGCCCCATCTTTCGGCAAATGAGGCCGCAGCGACTCTTTCTATTGCTGGAGTAGTTCATAGCTACAACTTACAAAATGGCGAAACAGTTCGTATATCGTTAACCAAAGAACAGCGTGATTCACTTCATGTGAATGAAGTAAAAGGCGATGTCGGCGCGGTTGAGATTGCTGAAGAGATAGTAGTGAGTCCGCAGCCAAGTGTTAGTTCAAGCGTTTCACTTCGTCGGGAATATTTGGTGCAAGGAAAAGTAACCAACAAGTTTAAAGAAGGTGATTTGGTTGAAGTGCGGTTGTATCCCAAAGTAGAAAGATTTTTGCCAGGTGAAGATTATCAAATCACTGATTACCTTCCAAGCGGTTTACATAGTATTTCTCGGCCTTTTGCTCTTGATGTTGAGGCTGTTTGTTGGACGTATCATTATCCATATGAAATTGATGGGCAAACGATTAAATTTCTTTTAAGCGATAATACCAATTTTCACAGCTCTGAATGCGGAAACGTAGACTATATTCCATATTTTGCTCGAGTGAGTGCGGTGGGTAGTTTCGTTGCTGAGCCCGCGGTGATCCAAGGAGTGAAAAGCGCTGAAGTAAAAAATTATTCAACAGCAGCAAAAATAAGCATCAGTGAGTAGTATGCGAAAGTGTGTAGCGGCAATTGCGGGTGGATTATTTTGTGCTATGGTAGTTGTAAGTGCGCTGCTTTTCATTGCTCAAAAAAACGATCGGTTAAAAACAAAAAAGGACATGCGCCAAATGGAAAAAAATGTCTGTAGCGTGGGTGGGTGCATGGCTGAAGAAAAAATCGCGTCATCTTCCGCGTATTCTTTTATAGTGCCATTTGATAAAGACTTATTTTTTCACGCCATCAATCTTTTTCCTCATCAAATTAAGCACACGCCCGCATTCAAGTTTAAAGGTGCCATTGTTCCGCATCATGATTTGGCGAGTGATCTTATTGCCGAGGCGTTACAAAAAATTTCTTTTTCGTCGTCACCTACTCGTGTGGTGATTATTGGGCCTAATCATCCCGATCTTGGTGGATATGCGGCTTTAACGGGAGATATTGAGTGGCAGCATCTCGGTGGCAAAGTACAGACAGACAAAGAGGCGGTAGAAAAATTAGTAGCGACGACAAAGGTTAAAAAAAATAATAAACTTGTTGCTGAGGAACATTCTGTGTTTACCCTCGTTCCATTTGTGGAATATTATTTTCCTCAGGCGCGAGTGGTGCCGCTCATTTTAAGTTCTAAACTTTCAATAAAAAAATCTGAAGATTTGGTGAAAGTTCTGGCTCCACTTATAGATGATGCGACGCTTGTTATCGCATCGGTTGATTTTTCGCACTATCTTTCCACTTTTCAGGTAACTGAAAAAGATCGTCTGACAGAAAAATTGATTTTCGCACGCGAATATCAGAAAATAAGTCTATTAAATAACGATTATCTTGACTCACCGCCAAGCGTGATGACCGTGCTTATGCTTATGGATGCGTCTGGTGTTTCAAAGACTGAGCTGTTGCGTCATTCTCATTCTGGAGAGTTGTTGCAACGCGACTTTGAAAGTTCCACGAGTTATTTTACTTTTTTATTTCGTTGAAGAATTTTCTGCCAATGCAAGGCCAGCGCGTCTGCCGGTGGCCCAGGCAGCTTGTAAATTAAAGCCTCCAGTAAAGCCGTCGATATCTAAAATCTCGCCAGCAAAATAAAGCCCTGGACAAATAATTGATTCCATAGTTTTTGGATTAATTTCAGATAATTTGACTCCACCAGCAGTGACGAACTCATCACCAGCGCCTCTGCCAATAGCGTGGAGAGGCACTTTTTTTAAAAGTGTTACCGTATTTAATACATCGTGTTTTGAAATAGTGCCATTCTTTTTGTCGATAGGGAGAGAAAAGTGAAGCGCCAATTGTTCAACCAAATGTACGGGCAAAAGAGCGTGTAGTGCATTTTTAAAAATTTGTTTAGGATGAAGCTGACACAGTTTTTGAATTTTATTTATTACATTTTCGAAATCTATATCAATCATAGCAACTCCTCTTTTATTTTTTCAATAACATCATCAATGCCAATGACTAATTTTCCATTCAAGCTTTCTATTAGTGCATTGCCTTTATCAACTGAT
>CAYUHX010000028.1:0-4404 GCA_964444705.1 uncultured Gammaproteobacteria bacterium
ATCTCTATGAGTAAGTCAAGGTACTTTGGGTTCTTTGACTCAAGTTGCAGTGCTGATAAAATGGCTTCTTTGCCAATTTCTGGCTGTTTTATTTTAACTAATAGTTCTGCCAAATGATATAAACGTGGGGATAAAGAGTCGTTAATAATCACCGCCTGTTGATAATACTCAATCGCCTCCTCATAATTTCCCTGACTTTCAGCAATATCACCCACCCGTAACATTGCCACATCATTGTATGGCTCTAGATGAAGTAAAAATAAATAGGTTTCTTTGGCTTCTTCTACGGCACCTTTTGCCAAATAGGTATCAGCTAATCCTTGATACGCTGCGGCGCCATTTTTATTAAGTGTAATCGCAGCAATAAATTGTCGTTCAGCCTGCTCATAATTCTCTGCCTGAAGCGCTGCGTGGCCTTCGGCAACAAAAGTATTGAATTTCTCAATTTTTTCTTTTCCCGTATATTGGCTCGCTTCAGTCTTTACGCGTAACATTTGCTCATGAAAAAACAAGCGTTCCACTTTACCCACATAGACTCGAAAAAAAAATTGCACTTTTCGCCACCGTTTTTTAAATGGTGTCAAACGCTCGTCCCACCATGCTTTAACTTCTCGACTTTGAAGTTCAATCCGTCGAGTTACCAATTCTCTTTTTTTACGTGCTTCTTTTTCAAGTGGTAAATTAGTAACATTGAGTTGTACTAATTGAGGAAACTTACTCACGATAATGCTAAACACGAGCAGTGCGCACACGATGATAGTCATCAAAAAAATCAAAGGCAAAATCAGATTCATATTTAATTTAAACTTGAAAATGAACAGCGCTCAAAAGCTCAACAACACTTTCTTTGGTAGTTGAAGCTGCTCCCACAAGCACTCCGTCAATTTCAGATTCGCCTAAATACGCAGCTATGTTGTGAGGTCGCACACTACCCCCAAAAAGAATCACTCTCTCAACACCTGCCAACAACACCTCTGTTGTTCGAGCAATTAGCCGATGCACTTTAGTCGCTTCAGCCGGATCACATTGAATTCCTGCCTCTTCCGAATGAAGACCAGTGCTAATTGCCCACACTGGCTCGTAGGCAATAACTAATTTACGTCCCGAAGGATATGACAATCCTGCCAAAGCTGCGCGCAATTGAATTTCGATTACTTCCTCAGTTTGCCCTGCCTCACGCTCGGCCCGAGTTTCGCCCACGCACAAAACGGGTGTAAGGCCAGCCTCAAGCGCTGCCTCAATTTTTTGACGCACATCATGATTCGTTTCATGAAATAAATGTCGTCGCTCAGAATGACCAATCAAAGCATATTTTGCTCCTACAGAGCCATACATCGCCGCCGACACCTCTCCGGTATACCCACCTTTTTCAGGACCACACACGTGCTGCGCGCCCCATGAAAAATCTGTTCCCTCTAATACTTCCCCTACGGCTACAGCCGCAAGTGCACTCGGAAAAATTGCCACCGTTATATCCTTCGCATTATCTTTAAAAAGGTCTTTATATTCTTTGGCGAGATCAACGCTTTCAGCTACGGTGAGATACATCTTCCAGTTGGAAAAGAAATAGAACGACTTTGCACCAAGAACAGTCATAGAAAAAAAATTATATAATTAACGCCATAAATCAAGACACTGCTCGGGGGCAAGTGAGCTAATTGTCGCCACCCGAACTTCATTAAAATCAAATAAGCGAGCAGCCACTTGTTGCACCTGTCGCGCCGTTACTTTTCGAATGGTGCGCACTATTTGCTCAGGTGTTTCTAAACGTGGTGAAAAAATAAATTTATCAGCGTACCAACTCGCTTGATGATAACTGTCTTCCATTTGCAAGGCCATTCCTCCCGCTACATTATTTTTGGCATCAGCAAGTTCTTTGTCGGTAACTCCTTCTTTAACTAAACGAAGTAATTGCTCTTTAATGACCTGCACCGCTTCTGGCAATCGTGCCGGATCAAGACCCGCTTGCACATAAAAATACCCCACATCCCGATACGATGAAGTGCCGCTTCGTACCATATATGCCAAACCACGCTTTTCGCGCACCTCCATAAACAAACGAGAACTCATTCCCCCACCTAAAATAACTGCAAGAAGCGCAACCGCAAACCGTTCTTTAGAGCCATGCTTAAAACCAGGAAAACCGAGCAACAACTGTGCTTGATCAACGGTTTTTTGTTTAGCTATCACCCGTTTTTCAAGTGGTAACTTATACGTCCACACAAAAGGAACAAATTTCTTCTTATAATAAGAAAATGGTACTGCTTTAGCTGGTGAAACCTTTGCTTCAAAATAAGTTCGTAATACTTTCATTTTCTCAGGCCGCACATCACCCGACACCACGAGCACCATGCTTTTAGGCGAATAATGCCGTTGATAGTAATCCCAAAGCTGCGCACGCGAAATTCCACGAATCGTTTCTTCACTGCCGACAACCTCCCAGCCGAGCGGGTTTTTTGGAAAAAGCAACTCATCAAACAACTCTTCAATTTCCATCGAAGGATTGTCTTTATACATACGACGTTCTTCGACAATTGCTCCTTTTTCTTTTTCTACTTCCTCCTCTTTAAATTCTGAATGAAATAAAATATCCGACAATACCTCAAATGCGAGCGCTTGTTTATCACCAGCAATTTTAATGTAATAGCCCGTGTACTCTTTGTTGGTAAATGCGTTGTAGTGCGCACCCACCGCATCGAGTGTACGAGAGATATCAAATGCCGCCGGAAACTTTTGCGTACCTTTAAACATCATGTGTTCCACAAAATGCGACACACCAGAAATTGGCGCATCTTCATAACGTGCACCAACCGGAAACATGGCTAAAACCGTGATAGCTTTGGTTCCTTTAAGCGGCACTGTGATAAGTGAAATTCCGTTTTTAAGCTGAGAAACTTTCATAACGTTTACAAGTAAAACAAATTAGAAATCAAAATCATCTTGAGAAAACAGGGAAAATTTTTTTTCTCCCCCCGCATCTTTTACCAAATCAAGTATCAAAGCCCGAGAAGCGTCAGTGTCTGCCAAAGCATACTCCTTAGGAATAAGATTAATTTTAGAGGCATCTTTTTTCCAACGAGTTATCGCCTTTTGCATTGTGTCAAGAATTGATTCTAATCTTGCTTGTACTGCCGGATCATTATTAATGCGATCAAGTTCGCTTTGTATACTTACCCTATCCAATGCACACGGAAATGTTATGTACACAGCTCCCATTTCTTTTTTATAGACGGCCTTAAAATCGAAGGGTATGTAGTTTTTAATTTCATTCAAACATACCTCAATCAATTTTGGCAAACCCTCAGAAAAACGATGTCTACTTTCTGGCGTATCTAAAATGGTTAAGTCACCAAGACGCAATCCATCAGTTTTAATCTGCACGCTCTCCCGGGACCAATCTTTTGTAATCATACACTCAGTTTGCTTGTGAGATATGCCACAAGGTCATCAAGCGCAACTCTTTCTTGCACCATAGTGTCACGATCACGCACAGTCACCTTTTTATCATTGATGGTTTCAAAATCAACGGTGACGCAATACGGCGTACCTATTTCATCTTGTCGGCGATAGCGCTTGCCAATGCTTTGCGTTTCATCATATTCAATCGCAAAATGTTTTCTGAGTTCTTTAGCGAGTGGTTTGGCAATCACCGCCAATTCTTCTTTTTTGGAGAGCGGCAATACTGCCACTTTAATGGGCGCGAGTGCTTTAGGAAATTTCATCACCACACGCACTTCGGTTTCTCCTTCAGTGGCCGTGGGAGCTGCTTCTTCATGATACGCTTCAAGAAGGAGCACCAAAAGCATGCGATCAATACCAAAAGTTGGCTCAATGACATGAGGAATATATTTTTCGCCTGTTTCAGGATCAGTGAAATGTAAATCTTGCCCACTCACCTTTTCGTGCCGAGACAGGTCAAAATCAGTTCGGTAAGCAATGCCATGCAACTCTTTCACACCAAAGGGGTAACCATACTCAATATCAACTGTACGTTTACTATAATGTGCACGTTCACCATCCGGAATTTCATGCCACACCAAATTGTCCATGTTGATGTGCATCACCTCTTTCCACCAACGTTTAATTTCACCAAGCCACATCTCAAACAATGCTTCCCAATCTTTTGGATTGATAAAATATTCAAATTCTCCAATTTCAAATTCACGCGTACGAAAAATAAAATTCCCTGGAGTAATTTCATTTCGAAAATTTTTACCAATCTGAGCAATACCAAACGGTAGACGACGACGCGTGGCGGTGACGACATTTTTAAAATTTACAAACATGCCACCTGCTGTTTCGGGGCGAAGATACGCCACATTGGCAGTGTCTTCATTTATCCCCAAATACGTTTTAAACATGAGGTTAAAATGCTTGGGCTCAGTCAGCGCACCCGCACAATCA
>CAYUHX010000029.1:0-4095 GCA_964444705.1 uncultured Gammaproteobacteria bacterium
ACTGCGGTATCGCCCTACAAACCATGTGATTAAGCACTATTTTCGACCTTTAAAATAAAAATCCGCAGTTATTTAACTGCGGTTAGTTTACCCTTAATTAAGGTTAGTTTAATCACTTCCTACTCCATTTAATTAACTACCTATGGCAGTCGTATAATATAGATTAAGCGACATAGCAATACTACACATGCTCTGATTAATCAAAGAACTTCATCACTACTATGCAAAGATCACCCATTCCTCTTATTGATCATATTTCAAACTTTTTAGACTATTGTGAGGTTGAAAAAGGTTTAAGCTCTGTTTCTACGAAGAATTATCATAATTTTTTAAAAATGTTTATTAACTGGCTTCAAGATCAAGGCCTGGAGGCTTTAAAGCCTCATGAACTATCAGAGCAACATATTTGGGACTACCGCCTCCACCTATCGCGTAAAAAGGACCGTAGAGGCGTTTTAATTAAAAAGACGACACAGAACTACTACTTAATCGCTTTACGCAATCTAATGGCTTTTTTTGTTCACAAAGACATACTTTCTTTGCCACCAGAAAAAATTCAATTACCCAAATTAACTGCTAAAGATAAATCTATCAAATTTCTTACCTATGAGCAGATAGAAAAATTAATGGCTCGACCAGATCTTTCTACGTCTGAGGGTTTGCGTGATCGAGCCATTCTTGAAGTTCTGTTCTCTACCGGCATGCGGGTGTCAGAGTTAACGTCGCTTAATATAAGACTCTTTGATGTTCAAAATATTATTAACGGAAAAACGACTCAGTTAGAATTAAGCATCAGCGGTAAAGGTGGGTCAGTTCGAACTATCTATTTTTCTGAACGCGCTTTAAAATGGCTTGGCAAGTACCTGGAAATCCGCCAAAACGACCTCAACCCCCCTTTGTTCATCAATTACAAAGATACCAGTGAAAATAGAGAGATAAATGATCACCGCCTTTCTCCCCGCTCAGTTGAACGACTTGTGCGTAAATATACTGCAATGGCAGGTCTTCCAGTCGACGCCACACCACACACATTGCGCCACAGCTTTGCGACTGATTTGCTTGATCAAGGAGCAGATATGCGCTCTGTGCAAGAACTTTTGGGTCATAAAAACATCGTCACTACCCAAATTTACACCCACGTGACAAATAAACAGCTTTTCAAAGTGCATTCTCAGTTTCACCGTGGTAATAAAAAGAAAACAGATCCCTTAATATAAATACTATGTCACTCGACTCACGCTCTAGCCCCCATCTTCAAGTGGGAGTAAAAATTCTTCTCAGAAACAAAGCCGGTTTATTTTTATTACTACGACGAAATCCAAAATTATATCCCGACGCTGGCTCTGTCTGGGATCTTGTCGGCGGTAGAATTACCCCTGGCCAAAATCTTTTAGATAATCTAAAAAGAGAAATCCAAGAAGAAACAGGACTTAAGCTCACGCAACCACCCCAACTCGTAGCAGCGCAAGATATTTTTAAACTTCCCGATCGCCATATCGTGCGCCTTACCTATGTGGGAGAAATAGAAGGCGAACCAGAGCTAAGCGAAGAACATACTGAAGCGCGTTGGTTTTCTGCCGAGGAACTATCTATCCTGCCCGCAAACGAAATTGATTCTTTTTTTAAAGAATTGCTTGCCACAAAAATACTACCGCTTTAAAAAAAATACTTACCGTTAAATTTTTAAATTCGCTTTTTTACTTTCAGGAATTTTTCTCCAATCACAATTTGTAATCGCTCCTTCCAAGGCGTACAAATACGCCGCATGAAATTTCCCACAAAATCCACCAGATCGCAGAATACGGATATAGGCTTCTTTTGCACCCAGTTTTTTTAATTGTTCTGGATTTTCAATTCCTGCATTAATTAGTTTTTGAGCTACCGTTGATCCAATATTGCGTAATTGCTTAGCTAAAATTTTGGCCGATACCATTGTCTTATTTTTCTTCTACTGTAATAAAAGCAATAACCGATACCCATGAATCCCCATTAGGTGTTTCTACTGCTCCTGAAGAAGTATAGTTAAAATAAGGCATTACTACATTATCCCCCACTTTTAATTTACTGGTTACAGTAGATATGGGTAGCCCATTGTAATCTTGTGGTTCTTCTCCACGTTTTGGGTAGGCAAAAGTAAGAAATCCTTCAATAGGTATTTCAACGGCACCTTTATGAAGATCGTACCATATCAAAATTTTATCTCCGTGTTTTTTTAAAAGCCATTCTCCTTTTTGATCAGCTTTAATACGAACATATTGATCAGCAGGTAAAGTGGAAAAATCTACTTCTGGTGCTAATTTCATCTTTATTTCATAGTTTATCACTCTGTTATCAATCTTTATATCTGTTCCACGATATAAAGCTTCAGGGCTGTCGTTGCTTGTTTTTTTAGTTTCTATTTCAGCACACGCAGGACATAATTTTGAACCATACGTTTCTTTACCACATTGTACACAAAAAGGCATATTTTGTTATTTAAATTGGATCAAACACTGATTTTTCTAGTTTTTCATTATTTAAAAACATTGAAATTCGTTTGCCGCCATAAATTGAAGACAGGATACCAACGCCATTACATCCTAAATTGTATAAGAGAATTGGATTCTTTGGCTCAGGACCAATAATTCTGAGCCCACTCGGAGTATATCCCATCAACCCGTGCCAATGGAATAAATAGGGCACTTCTTCCCTATCTAAAATATTGGATGTGGTGCGAATAAATTCATCAAGCAAACGGTTGGCTTGTTCGGAATATTCCATGTCTGAAGAGTACTTATTTTTATGTTCTAAGTCAGCTTCAGGACCTCCCATACACACTAGTTTTATAGGTCCTAATTCTTTATGTAAAAAAGGACGTCTGGTCATATAAAAATATGGTTCTGATGCTTCGGTGTTTTCGGCTTCGCCTATTTCTGGTGAGGAAAAATAACTAATAGCCGTAGATTTTTTATTCGCACCTTCCACATACGCAGCCATATAGCCAATTTTTGATATTACTGTTTGGTGAAAAGAGGTGTTTATGTCCTCCCCTCCCGGGTTTTCAATTGTAAAATGTTCAAATCCATTCGTGCATAAAACTACTTTGTTGGCAATGAATGTTGAATTATTAACTCTAATGGCCACCCTGTCAGAAAGAGTAATTTTTTCTACTCGACTATGTTCATAGACGCGAAAACGTTCTGGATATGTAGTTAACAAAAATTCAATTAATTCTTCACAAAACAACGCACTGTTTAAACAACCCTTTTTCGAAGCAAGCGCCCCAATATATCGCGTATCATTAGTTTCTAAAATATCTTCTAAATATTTTTTATCTACTAACGCATATAGACGAGCGTATTTTTCTGGAATATGAATAGTAACAGTTGGATCATCTAAAACTAAAACCTCTTCGATATTAAGGCCAGCTTGTCGTTGATAAAAAATATTTTCTAAATAAAAAATTATTTGCTCCACACTCGAACATCCTGCGTATCCCGTAAACACATGTTTAGGAGTGGTAAGATGAGCTTCAACATAGATCTCTTCAATTAAATCCCATGTATAATGGATCGCCTCTTGAGCGCGAGCGGCGAGAGTTAGTCCATATTTCTCTACTAAGTGAGCAAAAGGGTGTTCAAAATAGCTGACAATTTGCCCAGCATTGTGCCCAGTCGCCCCATGAGCGACTTTATTACCTTCAATCAATGTAATAGTGTTTTTTGTATGCTTAAGAGCAAAATAGGCAGTACTCACTCCAGCAATACCTGCACCGATAATAGCTATATCAGCCACTCCATCAGATTCTATTTTTGGGTGTGTTCGAGTTAGTGATAATTGATGTATCCATGGAGAAAGCAAGGAAAGAGTCATACTTTTATTTCAAAATGTGAGCAGTTGTACTTTTAAAGCCCTTAAAATTCTCTAAGGCATATTGTTTATACAACTTTTTTTTGGTGATAGAAAATTGGAGCAAACCCCAGCATGCTTCTTTGAAAAAAATTACTTTTTTCATACACTGTACATCTTGGTAAAGAAATTTATTTTTACGATCATATTCTCTACACAACACCTGATCGTGATGAGAAAGAAAACCCGCTTTTACCGATAACATGG
>CAYUHX010000030.1:0-3996 GCA_964444705.1 uncultured Gammaproteobacteria bacterium
TTCGGTATACACGCTTTCCAAGCGTGCGCACTAGACCAACTATGCGAACTCTCCAATTTTATGCTGCCTTGTCTGCTTTATGCGCGTATACCTTACAAAAAATAGCTCCAATCGTCAATACAATGACCATCATCCCCCATTGCGCAGGAGTTAAAAATAAATAGCGAATATCACTTTGAGGAAGGTCGGTGGCTCGCAAGAAATCTAAGAAAAAACGCACTAGTGCATACGAACCGATTGAAAGCAACGTTACCAAACCTTTTCGCGCCCGAAAAAGCTTGGTAAACAAGGCAAAAAAAATTGCAAAGAGTACAAACCCAGCGATAGATTCGTAGAGCCCCAAATCATGACGACTGCCACCCTCATAGCGCACCGCGCCCACAAAATGTGAAAGTGTGCCAGGATGATCGTGGATTAAAAAACAACCCAGGCGGCCAATGCCCCACCCCAACCAAAGCCCCACCATTCCCACATCAAAATACGGAACAGACTCCGCTAAACGCAATCCCCTTTTTTTGGCAAATAACCAAACAGCAATCGCCGCGCCCACAAAACCGCCAAGCGACGAGGCGCCGCCATGCCAAAACTGAATCATCTCACCAGGGTTTGCGAAATAAAAATGCGGCTCATAAACAAAAATATGAAAAAAACGCGCACCAATGAGCCCACCTACAAGCGCCCAGGTTCCAAGATCCATGATCAAAAGGGGTGAAAGAAAATTTTTCTTGGCCAAATAGTGTGCCAAAGAAAGACCAGACAAAATTCCAGCTGATACCAAAAGACCCCACACTTGAATGGTAAGGGGGCCGAGAGGAAAAGAAGTGAACTGAAAATACGGAATCATGTGAATAGTATAATTGCTAGGATTGAGCAAAGAGAAATTTTATTTTCTCTTTCGAAACCCAACGCAATTGCTCAGCTATGCTGAGGAAATTCAAGAAATGTTACGCGCCGTGACATTTCTTATTTTTTCTCTCCCTTAACATATGCCAACACTTCTTTGGGATCGTCTACCACTTTGATGAATTCCTCATCAAGCTCGGTGATGGTGGCAAATTTATTGTGTAATGTGTGAATAAAATCTAAGAGCGGATTCCAAAATTCACTGCCAAACAAAATAGTTGGCACTGGATCCATTTTCTTGGTTTCTTGCAAGGTAAGAATTTCAAATAATTGGTGCAACGTTCCCAAACCGCCTGGAAAAAAGACAAACGCTTTTGAGGGTGAGGCAATCATCAATTTGCGTATAAAAGGAAAGAAAAAACCTTTTGATTTAGTAATATACGGATTGAGCATATTTTGGCCTTCGTAAACCATACTGATACCCACGCTCTCGCCACCATGCTCAAACGACCCTTTGTTTACGGCTTCAGCCACTCCTTTGCCACCACCGGTAATCACTGTCATCTTTGCTTCAGCCAGCAAGGTGCCAAGTTCATAGCCCGCATCATAATAAGGTGAACCGACAGAAAGATGCTTGGTGCCAATGACCGTTACATCATTTTGAATACCGGTAACAAACTCAAACCCTTCTACAAGCTCAGCCATCATGCGAAAAATGCGCCAATCTGTGCCTGATTGACAAAAAGGGTCGTTAGGCGAAGGGATGCAGACATTAGGGCGATCAACGGTGTCACGAATAAGAGCAAAAGCTTCTTCGGCGGTGTCTACCACATGCCAGCGTTCAATTTCAGAGAGCTCAAGAGAGTGCAAAGTGCCGGCACATTTTTCTTTCAAAAAATTAACGAGTGGCCGCCAAAATTCAACCCCCACAAGCACAATGGGTGAGGTCTCCATACTCCCCATTTTCATGTAATCCAACACCTCAAACAACTCATCAAGTGTTCCAAAACCACCGGGAAAAAAAACAAACGCATTAGCCGGCGAGGTGAGCATTACCTTGCGTGTAAAAAAATAATAGAAACCTGCGGAAACCTTAACAAAAGGATTGATTCTCTGTTCAGTAGGCAACTGAATATTAAGACCAATCGAAGGCCCGTGCGCTTCGTAGGCACCTTTATTCGCTGCTTCCATAATGCCAGGACCTCCACCAGTAATGGTGGTAAAACCATTTTTAGCAAGTAATTTTCCAAAATCTTCAGCAATTTTATAATATTTATTATTGCGAGGGAGTCGGGCAGAACCAAGAATAGTTACCTCTTTGGTGAGATCAGATAACAGCTGATACCCTTCCACAAACTCTGAGACAATTTTAAACACCCGCCAACTATCACGAAAATTAACCGCCTCACCGTGTTCTATATTAGCGAGTCTTTCTTTTTTTTCTTTTTCCCCCTCAACGGCGATGGTGTTCATATGACATTAAAAAAAATAAATTGCAATTAATATAAATGATGGCCAAGCTGGAGCACACGTTCTTCACCCAAACGTGGTCCAATAATCTGTAAACCAACTGGTAAGCCAGCTTTAGTATTCCCCACAGGAATAGACAACGCAGGCACACCGGCGAGCGCACTCGGGCTAACCATGATATCTGCCAAATAAAGCGCAAGAGGATCTTGAGCCTTTTCACCCAAACCAAAAGCCGGAAACGGCGAAGTTGGTGTGATGAGAAGATCAACCTTTTTAAATGCCTCATCAAAATCACGACGAATAAGCGTGCGCACAGCCTGTGCTTTTTTGTAATACGCGTCATAGTACCCGGCTGAAAGAGCGTAGGTGCCAATAAGAATACGTCTTTTCACCTCTTCCGGAAAACCTTGGGCACGCGAAAAAGAATAGGTATCAACCAAATTTTGTGCATCTGCTCGAACTCCATATCTGATGCCATCAAGCCGGGCGAGGTTTGAACTGTCTTCGGATGGAACAACGATATAATAGACCGCAATGGCATATTTGGTGTGCGGCAATGAGACTGATTCAACGTGACAACCCATTTCTTTCAAACGTTCAATTTGGCGATCGACATGAACGCGCACTTCTTCGTGCATTCCGACTACATCAAGGTATTCCTGTGGCACACCAATACGAAGACCTTTTATGTCACCTTCAATGCCGGCCATATAATCAGGTACTGGATCAGGCACTGTGGTGGCATCAAGCGGATCTACCCCTGCGAGCACATTCATGAGGAGCGCTCCATCACGTACGGTTTTGGTAATCGGACCCACAGTATCAAGCGATGAGGCCATGGGCATAATGCCATAACGAGAATTTCGACCATAACTAGGGCGAAGACCCACTACGCCACAAAAAGAAGCAGGCGCACGAATTGAGCCGCCTGTATCTTCTGCAATGGCATAGAGACACATATTATCAGCCACTGAAGCTGCTGCTCCACCAGAAGAACCACCGGCTACTTTGGTGGTATCATGCGGATTACGAACTGGTCCGTACATACTATTTTCGTTGCTGGCACCATGACCAAACGTATCGCAATTTGTTTTGCCAACCAGCACACCCCCTTGAGTTCTGATTTTAGCAATTACAGTTGCTTCAAAAGGCGGCACATACTTATCTAAAATTTTTGCCGCGCCGGTCGAACGAATGCCTTCGGTGCAAATTGCATCTTTAACCGAAAAAGGGATGCCCGTTAAAGCCGACCCTTTTCCCTCGGCAATAATTTTGTCGGCTAGAGAGGCTTCTTTAAGGGCGTTTTCTGTACTCACCGTAATAAACGCATTTATCTCTTCATTGCGTTCAGAAATTCTGTGGAGACACGCCTGGGTCAACTCAACAGAAGTAAATTCTTTGGCCCGCAAACCAGACGCAGCTTTTTCGATGCTTAATTCGTTTAGTTGCATAAATATTATTCAAAAACAGCAGGAACTGATAATTGATCAGCTGACATAAGCGGCATCGTGTGAAGAAGTCCCGCACGCACATCGTTTGGCACCACACTATCTTCGCGAGCAACGTCATGAAGTCCAGTCACCTGACACGTGGGTTCTACTGTTGAAGTATCAACTTCATTCAAAATAGTCATATATGCCAAAACTGCTGGAATAGTTTTCGCATAACGCTCTTCCTCTTCTT
>CAYUHX010000031.1:0-3462 GCA_964444705.1 uncultured Gammaproteobacteria bacterium
ATTATCAGTGACGCGCTCTAACCATCTGAGCTAATCGCCCATTTTATTAAATTCGAAATACGAATCTCGAAATTTTAAACTTTTTTTATTGACTATTGTTTCAAATTTTGAACTTCGTGCATTGAATTTATCTGGTGGGCAATACAGGATTCGAACCTGTGACCTTTACAATGTCAATGTAACGCTCTAACCAACTGAGCTAATTGCCCTAGATTCTATCACAGCTTTTTCGCAAAGACAAGTATAACAAATGGGATAAAAAAAACAAGTCCCTACGAAGGACTATCTAGCACACAGTCCACCCCCTCTCTCTTGCCTAAGGAAAGAGGGGGTAGTTTCCCCTTAGCCACGTCTACGAGTAATCTTTCGGGCACGACGAGCGGCACGTCGCACCCTTCTCTTGACCTGGCAAGCACGCTTGGCACGCTGTTCTTTTGATTGGAACAGAGCTCGGAGCTCTGTAACCCAACGCCTGATCGCTCGCTCCATCAAAGCGCCAAACCCGAGAACGACGAGCCCAGCGAGCAGGAGCCCTGCACCGGCGAGTTGCCAGGAATTTACTCCCGGCTTATGAAGCAGCCTACTTAGCATCGCTTTCCCCGCCACACCAGCGAGCAAGCTGTCGCAACGGTTAAGCGCTACACAATAGGTAGCTCCCCTTCCCCCCAGGTATACCAGGGCTCCAAAGATCCCTGTCCCTTGAGAAAGGACGCCAAGGAGGATGAGCCATCGCCAGGCCGGGGTGTGCCAAACCCCGAAGAAGCCTTGGCCAAGCTGCCGGCCAATCTCGCCCGGGGCAAAGGCAGCCAGGCCAAGGAGGATAAAGACCGCAAATGGCGTCACCACCATCTGCTCCTCGATCAAATATCGCCACTTGACCGAGGGTTCCTTTTTGCCTCCCTGCTCTTTACCAAGCCGCTCCATCGCCCAAAACCGAATCAGGTATCCGGTGGTGTAGGCAACGAGGTCGAGCACCATGAGCCCAGTCACCTCGTAGGCAGTCCTGTCACCGAGGAAGGCAACCAGAACTGCCGACGTGGCGAGAAGGACTGCTACGGCGCTGTACCACTTGATCGCCTTTTTGAAGAGGCGGTCAATGAGCGGCCCGAGAAGGGTCACGATCCCCTTCTGGGCCACCAGCATGAGCACCACCCCTGCGCCGCCGATCACGTAGGCGAGTGTGGTGGTAAGAAGAACGATGCTGGTGGCCACGCCGGCCAGGAAGGTTTGCCACCGGGGCAGGCGAACCCCGAAGCGATTCGGGACGAGGTAGCGCCACCACCCGAAGATGGTGAACATGCTGTAAGTCACGGCCGTGGAGGCCATAACCGACAACGGGAGCACCTCGAACGGCTGGAGCTTAGGCACCCCTGGCACCCACCCCTTGGCCAAGACGTCGGCCAAAGGAGCGTACCCGAGGTAGGCTAAAAAGTAGCCCGCCGCGTACGCCCACAAACCAAACCCCTCGTCCTTTGCCACAATCCCAAAAACAAATTTCAAAATAAAATCAAACTGCCCATCTCCCCACCGGCAGCGGGGAGAGCGAAGCACAAGGAACAGCGCCAAAACGGCGCTGACCATGAAAGGCTGCATCTTGGTCTTGGCCATTCGGCACCTCCTTCTCATTTTTATTTTCGTTTCTTTATCTATTCCATTTTTGACCCGTGCATCGGGCCAACTTTTCTATAAAAAATTGTTTTTATATAAAAAAATTGACCCGACTGAGGGACAATTTGTAAAAGAGCAGCAAAAACTCTTATTCGCACCCTAACACACCTATTTAAAAATATCAAGGGTTACTCCTCAGCTCTTTAAAAATTTGATACACTAAAGATCGCACATACATTGACAAAATCACTTCGTCACTATATACTAATCAGTTTTAATTAACGTCTTTTTATATGCCAGAAACCGCTGACAATGCCTTATCTCTTCTCAAGCAAGGTTTTGCTAAAAATAAAGCCACGCGCGCTGAGCTAGCCGCTGCCGATGATAGACACCGCACCGCTCAAGAGCTTGCTGGCGTACAAGCTTCAATCAGAGAAGTGATTAATTTTGGTGATGAAAAAAATATCACTTTTTTGCATGAACTTTTACGCCGCCGCCTTGCACTTGTTAAAAAACTAAATCGTCCTTCAGATTTAGAACTTTATCAAGAATACAAACCAACTCCCCAAAGCCCAGAAAAAAAACCAAGTTTTGCGGCTGACCCACAAGAAAGAATGTACCTTCTTGGACTTGAAGATATTATTTCTAACCAAATAAAACTTGCCGCACAAATGGTTGAATTACAAACTGAAGTACAAAAAGCCATAACCGATTTAGAAGGCAACGAAGCCACCGACAAACAAAAAGAAGTTACTTCTCTTAAAGTAGAGGCAGATAAAATTACACTTGCTCTTGAAGGTATTCGAAAAAATATTGCCGCTCTTCAAGCTGATTTTTACCCACGAAAAATTAGCGAACTGTCTCAAATCCTGCTCAAAAAGAAACAACAAATTGATTCCATAAAAGATGAAGACGCGCGGCTTGAATTTAAACAAGAAATAGATGACATTGAAAGTGAAATAAAAAAACACACAGAATTTATACGTTTTCAAGAACTTACAAAAGAAATTTCCCAGAGTCTAGATGAGATTAACTCTCTCACCGCAGAAGAAAATCGCGTGCAAAAAGAAATGAGCGATTTAAGAATTAAAATAATTAAAGCAAAATATTCTCATGCAGATGCTGATCCGATGCGTTTATCTTTGGCTTCTTTAGAAGAAACCCATGGGAAAATACAATTAAAACTAAGAAAACTGTGGACTGATTTTAACGAACCACACCAAGAGTTTCTTGAACTAGAAAACGCGGTTCTTACGGCTCAAAGTAAAGATAAAAAAAATCAATTAGTTACCGCTAAAAACGATAAAGAAAAAGAATCTCTCACCGCCGAAATCAAAGCACTAGACGAAAAAATAATTGAAAATACAGCGTTATCTAAAATAGATTCAGCTGCAGATCGAATTCAATACCAAAAACTAAAAGCGCAACAAAAAGCAAGCGGGATTAGCGATTGGCCAGATGAAGACACAAAAACTACAGGGGCAGCGCTAGAGGCATTCTTAGCAAGCGAGGCAGCAGCAAAAACAAATAATGGCTCAATTAGTGTGGTTAATTTAGAAACTACTGAGAGTGCTGTACAGAACCAGCCAGAAGATAAGAAAAAAAACAAACCCTCTAAAAATATTAACTCCGAACGATCAGCCAGTTTATAAAAAGATGCTAAAAAATAAAAAAAACTCTTCTATTACAGAAGAGTTTTTTTAAACTTTAACTTCATCAAAGTGACAAAAACCGGCCTATCTTGCACCCCAACCGAAGTTGAGGGCGACTTGGATTCACAATGTTTCCATTGAGTATCTCCAGAAAGGAGGTGATCCATGAGCAGCTTCCGCTACCCATGCCTTGTTACGACTT